>NZ_MCTV01000031.1:0-53648 GCF_002874545.1 Shewanella sp. 10N.286.52.C2 | reverse complement strand
AGTTATTTCAATAGTTATTTTGACCAATTTTAGTGGCTTATTGATTGCTGTTACTACTGAATTTTTACGGCCGCTTTTTGTGCGCTACCTATGCTCAAAAGTAACTTGCTTGTTAATGTTTACAGAGGCATTTGTGGTCAGCTAAATATTGGCTATTTTAATAACGAAAAGCACTGCAAGTACAGCTTTTAAGTACTAAAAGTTATATAGTGATTGTGGTGTTTATTTAGACAAAAACCGTATAAAAATCCTTTTAACTCAATCTACTTGTTAAGTAATTTAACATTGTAAGCACTGCTAAAATCCCACCCAAAAGTTTTGTTCTCACACGGCATGATTTGAAAACATGACCCAGTTAACGCTTTCTTTATTTATTGGTTATTTTAGGCCAATGAACAGGTGTTAGATCATATTATTTCAGCCTCTCTCTCTATATATTAGCGGCGTAAATTTGTGGACTAGATTCATTTATATGTGTTTTTACCTTTTTAGCTCATCCGCTTAACCATTGATTAACAATGGTGTTTGGTAACTAAAAAGGCCTAAGAGGGCATCTGCATGATAAGCAGATGTGTATTAAACCCAGGAGTAAAGATGAAGAAGCAACAGCCTGATCTGAACCGCAGATCTTTGCTGAAAGCCATCACCGTAGGTAGCGCTGCTACTGCAGCAATTGCTGTTTCAGGTGTGAGTGTGGCAAAAGCAACCGAGAGTAACATTAGTATCAAAGGTTCTAATGGTTACAAAGAAACTGCGCATATTCGTAGCTACTACGATAGCTTACGCGGATAATTCAGGAGAAATAAGCGATGAAGTTAACTCGCAAGTCTACGGCAGCACCTAAAGCTGCTAGCAAGTCGCTCGGTATCAACCGTCGTCAATTTATGAAGAATGCAGGTATTGCTACTGGTGGTATCGCCGCTGCTTCATTAATGGGCACTGGCATGATGCGTCGAGCTGAAGCAAAAGAAATTGCTCATGATGCACCAACTGAAATCAAACGTACCGTATGTTCTGCATGTGCTGTTGGTTGTGGTTTATACGCTGAAGTACAAAATGGTGTTTGGACAGGTCAAGAGCCTGCATTCGATCACCCATTTAATGCTGGTGGACACTGTGCTAAAGGTGCTGCATTACGTGAACATGGTCACGGTGAGAAGCGTCTTAAATACCCAATGAAATTGGTTGATGGCAAGTGGAAGAAACTATCTTGGGAGCAAGCTTACAACGAAGTTGGCGACAAGATGCAAGATATCCGTGAAGAGTCAGGTCCTGATTCAGTTTACTTCATGGGTAGTGCTAAGTTCTCGAACGAAGGTTGTTACATGTACCGTAAATTTGCGGCTATGTGGGGCACGAACAACATCGATCACTCTGCACGTATTTGTCACTCTACCACTGTAGCTGGTGTTGCAAACACTTGGGGCTATGGTGCGCAAACTAACTCTTTCAATGATATCCAAAATGCAAATGCAATCTTCTTCATCGGTGCAAACCCGGCTGAAGCGCATCCAGTTGCAATGCAGCATATCTTATTAGCGAAAGAGAAAAACAACGCGAAAATCATCGTTGTTGATCCTCGTTTCTCACGTACTGCAGCGCACGCTGACCTACATTGTGGTCTACGTCCTGGTACTGATATTCCATTCATTTACGGTATGCTATGGCACATCTTTGAAAATGGTTGGGAAGACAAGACGTTCATCAAAGAACGTGTTTTCGAAATGGAATCAATTCGCGAAGAAGTGAAAAAATTCCCGCCTAAAGAAGTTGCTGATGTAACTGGCTGTAGCGAAGAAGAAGTTTACCAAGCTGCGAAAATGATGGCAGATAACCGTCCAGGTACTGTTGTTTGGTGTATGGGTGGTACTCAGCATCACGTGGGTAACGCAAACACTCGTGCTTACTGTATCCTTCAATTAGCCCTTGGTAACATGGGTGTATCTGGTGGCGGAACAAACATTTTCCGTGGTCACGATAACGTACAGGGTGCAACTGACTTAGGTTTGTTATTTGATAACTTACCAGGTTACTACGGTCTAACTTCAGGCGCTTGGGATCACTGGACTAACGTTTGGGATCTTGAAAAATCTTGGGTTAGCAACCGTTTCGACCAAGGTACTTACTTAGGTCGTGATCCAATGACCACTCCTGGTATTCCTTGTTCTCGCTGGCACGATGGTGTGTTAGAAGAGAAAGGTAAACTAGCACAGAATGACAACATCCGTATGGCATTCTTCTGGGGTCAATCTGTTAACACTGAAACTCGTCAAAGCGAAGTGCGTGATGCATTAGATAAGATGGACACAGTTGTTGTTGTGGATCCATTCCCAACTATGGCGGGTGTTATGCATCGTCGTCAGAACGGTGTTTACTTGCTTCCAGCTGCGACTCAGTTCGAAACTGAAGGTTCAGTATCTAACTCTGGCCGTAGTCAGCAGTGGCGTGAAAAGGTTATCGAGCCTTTATTCGAATCAAAAACTGACCTTGAGATCATGTACCGTCTATCTCAAAAGCTTGGTTTTGCAGAGCAATACACTAAACGTATCGCTAAAGATGCCAATGACATCCTAGTTATTGAAGACATCACTCGCGAAATCAACCGCGGTATGTGGACTATTGGTATGACAGGTCAAAGCCCTGAGCGTATCAAACAGCACACCCAAAACTGGGGCACGTTCAGCAACAAGACTCTTGAAGCTGCTGGCGGACCTGCTAAAGGCGAAACTTATGGTTTACCTTGGCCTTGTTGGGGTACGCCAGAGCAGAAGCATCCTGGTACTCAAATCCTGTATAACACAAGCAAACACGTTAAAGACGGTGGTGGTAACTTCCGTGCACGTTACGGTGTTGAATACAAAGGTGAGAACATTCTTGCTGATGGCAGCTTCTCTAAAGGCGCTGAAATCACTGATGGTTACCCAGAGTTCTCTGCACAAATGCTTAAGCAATTAGGCTGGTGGGACGAACTAACAGCTGAAGAAAAAGCATCAGCTGAAGGTAAGAACTGGAAAACCGATCTATTAGGCGGCATCGTACGTGTTGCTGTTAAGCATGGTTGTATTCCATTCGGTAACGCTAAAGCGCGTTGTATCGTTTGGACTTTCCCAGATATCGTACCTATTCACCGTGAGCCGTTATACACATCTCGTCGTGATCTTGTGTCTAAGTACCCAACTTACGATGATATGCAAGTACATCGCTTACCAACTCTTTACAAGTCAATCCAAGAGAAAGACACGTCAGCTAAGTACCCATTAGTACTGACTTCTGGTCGTTTGGTTGAGTATGAAGGTGGTGGTGAAGAGTCTCGTTCTAACCCTTGGCTTGCAGAGCTTCAACAAGAAATGTTTGTTGAAATGAACCCTGCTGATGCCGCAGATCGTAGTCTACGTGACGGTGATACTGTGTGGTTAGAAGGTGCTGAAGGTGGCCGTATTAAGATTAAAGTTATGGTTACTCCACGCGTTAAACCAGGTGTTACTTGGATGCCTTACCACTTCGCGGGTGTTATGCATGGCGAAAGCTTAGCGCCTAACTATCCAGAAGGTACTGTTCCTTACGTAATAGGTGAGTCTTGTAACACTGCAATGACTTACGGTTATGACCCTGTGACACAAATGCAGGAAACTAAGGCATCGCTTTGTCAGGTAGAGAAAGCGTAACAGCAGTTTAAGCTAGGAGAATTGCCGAATGGCTACAATGAAATTTTTATGTGATACCAAGCGCTGCATCGAATGTAATGGTTGTGTCACAGCTTGTAAAAACGAAAACGACTCTGCTTTAGAGTGGGGAATTCAACGTCGTCGCGTAGTGACTATCAATGACGGTCAACCAGGTGAAGCGTCTATCTCAGTGGCATGTATGCACTGTAGTGATGCACCTTGTATGGCTGTTTGTCCTGCAAACTGTTTCTACAAAACTGAAGACGGTATCGTACTGCACGATAAAGATACTTGTATCGGTTGTGGTTACTGTTTATATGCATGTCCATTTGGAGCGCCTCAGTTCCCTCAAGGCGGCGCTTTTGGTGCTCGCGGTAAGATGGACAAGTGTACTTTCTGTGCTGGTGGCCCAGAAGCTGATCACTCTAATGAAGAGCGTCAGAAATATGGTGCTAACCGTGTTGCAGAAGGCAAGCTTCCAATGTGTGCTGAGCTTTGTTCAACCAAAGCCCTACTTGCTGGTGATGCAGAAATCGTTTCTGCTATCTTCCGTGAGCGTGTGGCTTATCGCGGTTCTAACAAGGCTATTTGGGGTTAATCTCCAGCTGAGTTAGTAAGCATAGCTATGATGCCCAAGGTCACTTGGGCATCAAGCAGCATAGAGGAAGTATTATGAACAAGTGGTTCAAACAAATAGGCATCGCAGTCGCACTGGTATTCAGTGTGATCACATTTGCCCATGCAAGTGGTGAGCAACCGACAACAGCGCAAGACAGCAATGTTCAAATTTGGACACAGCTTAAAGACGGTGTTGAAGGGCGTACTACTTCAACCAGCGAGTTCCATGCACAGCCTATCAATACTTATGATATGCGTGTATTTCAACTCCGTAGTGACTTACTAGCGCCTGCGTTAATGGCGTCGTTATTTGGCATGATCATCGTCTTCTTACTGTTTATCAAGATAAACGGTATTTCTAAGCTTCACGGTGGTTTCACCGGTAAGATGGTGTATCGCTGGTCTAAATTTGATGTATCAATTCATTGGTTAGGTGCGATCCCTTGCTTGTTATTGATTCTGACTGGTTTAGTACTATTGGCTGGCCGTTATTTCTTCCAACCGTATATTAGTGAAGGGATGTGGTCTAATTTAGTCTACGTTGCTAAAGAAGTTCACGACTATATGGCTATCCCATTCATGTTGGGTTGGGCGTTAATGGTAGTGCTTTGGGCTAAAAACCAAATGCCAAAAATGTACGACCTTAAGTGGATGATGGTGGTTGGTGGTTACATTAACTTCGGTCCATTTAAAGGTAAGCATCCAGATGCGGGCTTTGCTAATGCGGGTGAAAAACTGTGGTTTTGGGCATTCGCATTGTTTGGTTTATTCATCTCAGTATCAGGAATGTTATTACTGTTCCCGAACTTATTTGAACCAAGCCGTACCTTAAGCTTAATTGCGTTAGTTATTCACTCAGTGAGCGCTATCGTGATTTGTGCCTTCTCAATCGTGCATATCTTCATGGCAACTGCTATGTCAGAAGGTGGTATGGATTGTATGGTTTCAGGTTACTGTGATGAGCAGTGGGCGAAACAGCATCACAACCTTTGGTATGATGAAATTAAAGCGAATGGCGAGTTAAAATATAAAGACTAATAGGTCTGCAGTATTTTTAGCTAAAGCTTAAAAAGCACCTCCAATGACTTCGGTTTAGGAGGTGTTTTTATTTCGGCTTTAGGTTAACCGTGTTTTAACAAAACTTTTTATCATTTTTAACAATGTGATACCTTATATTAGCTATTGGTTATTTAAGCACTCCTAATTTGTGATCGTGGCGGTAAAAATCGACAGATTTGGTTGTTTTTAACTGATAACTTCTAGATAGTTAACATCCTTGTAGCGTATGTCGAAATTTTCTACTTGAGTAGCAACTCATTAGCGTTGCTTGCGAGCCCCTTTTTAACTAGGAATTGCCATGTCATCAATTATCCGTCCATCAGATACCATTATCCAATCACCTTATCAGGCCAATATCACCACGCCAGATTGGATGATCAGTGCGATGGAAAAAGTGATGCAATTTTACGTTGATCGTAATTTGCGTTTAGACACGGTTTCAGCGGAAATGATGCCAGCGCCAGTAGAAGGTAAAAAGTACATGCTGTATGCTCATGTACCTTTTTGTCATACCTTGTGTTCATACTGTACTTTCCATCGTTTCTTATTTAATGAAGATAAAGCTCGTCGCTATTTCGTGTCTTTACGCAAAGAAATGGATATGGTTAAAAACCTCGGTTACGACTTTGAATCTATGTATATCGGCGGTGGCACCACCACGGTATTAGAAGATGAATTGGCTCGTACCATCGAGCATGCTAAAACCCTATTCCCGAATATTAAAGAGGTATCATGTGAATCCGATCCTCAGCACTTAGACAGCCCTGGCTTTAAGCAGTTAGAAGGCTTAGTCGATCGTATGTCTATTGGTGTGCAAAGCTTTAATGATGACATTTTAGCGATGACAGACCGCATTGAGAAATTCGGTACCGGTCAGCAAACATTTGATAAAATCATGGCGGCAAAAGAACTGTTCCCGATCATCAATGTTGATTTGATTTTTGGTTTCCGCGGTCAAACAGATGAAGTTATTCAGCATGATTTAGATATGGCGTCTAAGCTAGACCCTCGTCAAATTACCACTTATCCATTGATGATTACTCACCAAACACGTAAGAGTGTTAAGGGTAAATTAGCCGCTCCTCATGGTGATATGGCCCGTCAGTATCGTCAAATTCTTAATACCTTAAATGGTCAATATACTCAGCTATCAGGTTGGGCATTTGGTAAAGCGCAGAACGAAGGCTTTGATGAGTATGTTATTGATTATGATGAATACTTAGGCGTAGGTTCAGGTTCATTTAGTTTCTTAGATGACACCTTATACGTGAATACCTTCTCGCTTAAAAAATACCAAGAGCGCATTGCCAATGGCAAAATGGGTGTCGAGCAACAAAAGCAATATGGCAAGAAAGAAGTGATGCAATATCGCTTCTTACTGGGCATGTTCTCTGGTCGTTTATCACGTAAGTATTTCCGTGAAACCTTCGGCGTTAACTTAGATACCGCATTGTTTAAAGAAATGGCCTCAATGAGAGCCATAGGTGCAATTAAAAATGACCCGAACGATCCTGATAACCTCATTTGGACCGATAACGGTAAAATGATGGGCTTATTGATGATGAAAGAATTTTATTCAGGCATGGATAATGTTCGCGCTCAATTACGTAAACCCTTGCAAGCCGCTGATATGTAAGCGCCCCAAGCTTGAGAAATAAGTTAATGAAAGGCAGTGACCATGGTCACTGCCTTTTTTGTTATTTGCAGTATACTGATTTTGAATGCATCATCACTGTCCCACCATCCTCGTCATTTTTATCATGATGATTTTGGTGCATTGGACATTGGATTGTTAAAAGAGACCGCTATGGCTAATATTTTACTGCTTGCCAACATTAACTGTGACCGCTTACTGGAATTAGATAAACCGCTGCAAACCGGAGGTCGCTTTCATTATCAAGATGGCGGCTTACGGCTCGGTGGCGGTGGTGCTAATACCGGCATCGGTTTGGTATGGGCTGGGCACAATGTCTCGTTAGTGAGCCAAGTGGGCTCTGACAAGATAGGTAATTGGATTTTGGCTCAAGCCAGCACCAAGGGGCTAGATTGCCGCTTAGTGGAACGCTTTGATGGCGCAACCTGTGAAATGTTATTGGTGATGACGCCCGATGGTGAACGCACTATTATCCGCCCACAAAGACCCCTATTTGAACTGAGTGCGCCACCAAGCTGGCGACAATGGGATGCCCTATACACTAATTCATCAGCTAAAGGGATTAGTCAATGGACCGCATCAGCCCTTGATCATTGCTTGGTCGTATCGCAGTTAGCTAAAGATGAGCGGGTACGACCATGCCATATTTTAATTGCTTCAATTACCGATATGCATGGCCGCTGTGATGACAATAAGTGGGATTTTGCCGCTAAAATTGCCGGTGAGTCATTGCAATACTTTGTGGTCACCGATGGCGAGAATGGGGCGATAGCCTATAGTGCCAATGAACAGTTCCATGTGGCAGCAGTTCAATCAGAAGTTGTTGATACCACAGGTGCGGGTGATGCATTTGCTGCAGGGCTTATACATTACTTATGCCAGCAAAAAACCATTACTCAAGCCATGGAAGAAGGGGCAAGATGGGCTGCATTTGCCGTATCTACGGCAAGCTCGGTACCAGGGGATGCGTTGCAGCACTATCTTCAGTCGGCAACGATTAATGAGTAGTGAGCAATCAGCTACAGGCATTTATAAGTAACAATCAGCAATGAGCATTCAGTAAGCTGCACTTTGTCACTTAGCATCGCAACTAACGTATTTATGTCATTTGGCTTAGGTCATATTTTTATCATAAAAGTGTCGTTGTTCTGTCATGTGAGACGATTATTATGACAAGGTAACTTATTGAACAGGATGCTTTATATGGCTTTTTTGTTGAAAAAGTTTCTTCCATTTCTGGGATACGTTAATGCCCAATGTAATTTGAAAGATTTATGCCCCTGCAATCTCCCCATTTGCAGGGGCTTTTTGTTTAGCATCGCTCTTTTGTGTTAGGGCTAAAAATGCGCTTTGAAAATTCTCTATAGTAAGCACTGCTATAAGCCTGCTATATTCTTAAATAATCCAATCCCTTGTTAATTAAGAGTTACTGCTCATGGATGCTCAGTTGCTGGTTAAAAAAATTTCCGCTTTATATCAAGGAGAACAAGTTAGTGCTCTTGGTGATCAGAAGCACCTTATTGATAGTGGCATTAACAATAAACAACTCGCCCAAACCCTTATCGTCTCCAAGCTGGGCGTAACAGGCGATGGCCAAGCAGATCCACAGCATCATGGCGGCAGCGATCGGGTACTGCATCACTTTCCTCGAGAGCATTATGGCCAATATCGTCGTTGGGATTTAATGACAGGCTTTAAAGATGCGCCTGCCATGGGCGAAAATATCAGTAGCGTTGGCTTAGATGAATCACAGGTCAATATTGGCGATATTATTCAAATTGGCACTACGCTATTGCAAGTCACCCAGCCTCGTTCGCCCTGTTTTAAGCTTAACTTACAGTTTGGTCACCCTCAATTTGCCCTTGCTATGCAACAAACTGCGATGTGTGGTTGGTTTTATAAAGTCTTGCAACAAGGTGAAATTAACGCTGGTGATAGCATTTATTTAGTCGAGCGAAAATCGAATATCTCTATTGCTGAGGCGATGAAAATTTACTTTCTAGCAGAAGTGAATATCGAACAATATTCGACTCTGTTGCACTGTGAAGGGTTAGCGCAAACTTGGGTTGCTAGCTTACAAAAACGAATTCAAACGCAAACAATAGAGAACTGGCATTACCGTTTATATGGGCCAGCGCAAAACTAGAAACAGCGACATCAAAATCAAATCAGTAATATAAATAATAGGGAAAATCATGAGTGATTCAGTGGATACAGTAGAAAAAGAAGCACGTAATATGGGCTTGTTAGTGTATGCGGCAAGTTTTGCTGGTTATATTATTCCACTGGGCAGCATTATTGGACCACTAATCGTGTGGTTGATGAAACGTGATGAATTTAAATTTGTTAATGAGTGCGGGAAAAACTGTCTCAACTTTAAATTGAGCTTACTCATTTATGCCATCGTCAGTTCTATTTTAGCCTTTATTGGTATTGGCTTTATATTGCTTATTCTTTTAGGGTTGATGGATATCATTTGTACCATTATTGCCATTATCAGGGCAGGCGAAGGTATCGCATATCGCTATCCATTAACGATTAACTTCATAAAGTAATGACGTTGAAAATCATTTAGAGCCTATATTGCTTGCAACAAAAAGCCGCATTGTTTATATGCGGCTTTTTAGTGGCTGAAACACATCTAAATAAAGATTACATGTTCGGGTAGTTTGGACCACCGCCACCTTCAGGGGTGACCCAAGTGATATTTTGACTTGGATCTTTAATGTCGCATGTTTTGCAGTGAATACAATTTTGCGCATTAATCACAAACTTGTTTTCAGCGCCGTCGGTAACCACTTCATACACGCCAGCAGGGCAGTAACGCTGGGCTGGCTCGTTGAACTTAACTAGGTTTACCGTGATAGGGATCGAAGGGTCTTTTAAATGTAAATGACACTGCTGATCTTCTTCATGGTAAGTATTAGATAGGTAAACTGACGATAATTTATCGAAACTTAATTTGCCATCAGGTTTAGGGTACTGAATTTCTTTGAAGTCTTTAGCTAAGCCCATTTCTGCATGATCTGGAGCTTCATCACGTAAGGTGATTGGAAATTTACCGCCGAACCAGTTTTGGTCGATATAGTTAAATGCACCGCCAAGGTAAGTACCAAACTTATGTAAAGCAGGGCCAAAATTGCGAGATTTAACCAGCTCTTCATGGAGCCAGCTTTTTTCTATGCGCGTTTGGAAACAATCTAAATCTTTACCTGCTTCAACCCCAGCCATTAATGCTTCCGCTAAGGTTTCTGCAGCGACAATACCGCTCTTCATTGCGGTATGGGTGCCTTTAATTTTGGCAAAGTTTAGCGTACCTGCATCACAACCAATTAATAAGCCGCCAGGAAAGCTCATTTTAGGTAATGAGTTAAGCCCACCTTTTGCAATTGCTCTTGCGCCATAAGTAATACGCTCACCACCCGATAAAGTTTGTGCGATAACCGGATGCTGTTTATAACGCTGAAATTCATCGAACGGACTGATGTGAGGGTTTTTATAGTTAAGGTCGATAATCAGTCCAACTGCCACTTGGTTATCTTCCATGTGGTATAAGAAGCCGCCACCAGATGCACCATCATTTAAGGGCCAGCCACCTGTGTGTACCACTTTACCTTGCTGATGCTGTTCAGCAGGGATTTTCCACATTTCCTTAAAGCCTAAGCCGTAATGCTGTGGTGTTTTACCATTATCTAGATGATATTTTGCAATTAACTCTTTACCTAAATGACCACGACAACCTTCTGAAAACACCGTGTATTTAGCGTGAAGTTCCATGCCCGGCATATAGCTGTCTTTAGGCTGACCATCAATGCCAACACCCATATCGCCAATTAAAATACCTTTAACGTTATTATCGGTATTGTAAAGTACCTCACTGGCCGCAAAACCAGGGAAAATTTCTACCCCTAATGCTTCAGCGCGCTCAGCTAACCAGCGAGCGAGGTTACCGACACTGATGATGTAGTTGCCATCATTGTGCATGGTTTTTGGTACTAAGCTATTGGACATAAGCTGAGATTTACTATCAGAGCTCAATAGGTAGATTTCATCGTGAGAGACTTTAGTATTAAGTGGAATGTCTGAATCGCGCCAATCAGAGAATAGCTCATCCAATACCGTTGGTTCAAATACGGCACCGGACAGAATATGAGCGCCGACTTCAGATCCTTTCTCAACCACGCAGACAGTCATTTCCTTGCCTGCATCTTGTGATATTTGCATTAATCGACAAGCAGTCGCGAGTCCGGCAGGGCCAGCACCAACGATAACTACGTCGAATTCCATTGATTCGCGTTCCATCATTTCACCTTAGTTCTTAATTTCCCGTTTTTTGGCGGGTTTGTTATTTTTTTGTTTTACTCACCTTACCTTAAAATTGCTAAAGGTCACAGTAGCAAGTGAGATTTTAAGCTCGTGAGCTGGCTCGCAAATATTTACAGATTTTTGACTAACTGGGACAAAATGTCATAAAAAGATACTGATTCGAGCGAATTTAGGCCTATAATTAAGTCTGACGGTTCTCCGAGCTTTATGTCCTACGTCCACAGATATGGATATTTAGCCGTGGTAATTATGCCACCGGGGTCAGCAAAGAAATGCGCTTACCTCCCACACTTGGAAAGGTTAACATGTCCCAATTACAAGACAGTTTCGGTCGAAGGTTTCACTATTTGCGAATGTCAGTCACTGATGTTTGTAACTTCAAATGCACCTATTGCCTCCCAGATGGTTACAGACCTGATGGCAAACCTAAGTTTCTCGCGTTAAATGAAATTGAAAATTTAGTGGCAGCTTTTGGTGAAGTAGGCACCCAAAAAATCCGCATCACCGGTGGTGAGCCAACCTTACGTAAAGATTTCACAGATATCATTCGTATCGTTGCAGACAATGACAATATCAAAACCATTGCTACCACCACTAATGGCTATCGTCTCGAGAAAAATGCCAAAGAATGGTATGACGCCGGACTTAGACGCATCAATGTGTCGGTTGATAGCTTAGATCCTAAGATGTTTTATCAAATCACTGGTGAGAACAAATTTGATGAAGTCATGCGTGGCATTGATGCTGCACTTGATGCAGGTTTTGAGCGAATCAAAATCAATGCAGTCTTACTCAAAGGGCTTAATGATAAAGATTTGCCCCGTTTTCTGCAGTGGATAAAGAATACGCCGATTGATTTGCGTTTTATCGAACTGATGGAAACAGGCTTAGGCCATGATTATTTCAACGCTCATCATCTAGCTGGACTCGATATTAAGTTAAAACTTGAGTCAGAAGGTTGGTTATATGATCTTCCTGATGTAGATGATGGTCCTGCGCAAAATTTCAGTCACCCAGATTACCAAGGTCGTATAGGGCTTATCATGCCTTATGCGAAGAACTTCTGTGCCAGCTGTAACCGTTTACGAGTGTCGGCCAAAGGTAAATTGCATTTGTGTTTATTTACCGAAACCGGTCTGGACTTACGTGACTTATTGCAGCACGAGTCTCAGCGCGCCGAGTTAATTGAGCGCTTACATGGCCAATTAGCCCAGAAAAAAGAAACCCATTATCTCCACCAAGGTATCACGGGTGTCACCAAGCACTTAGCCTCTATTGGCGGTTAAGCTGCTGCGGTTTACTTATATTTGAATAATTTTTTACTCTCAAGATTCTATAAGGCAAGTTAGCATGAGCAATTGTTTTACCCATATCAATGCCGATGGCAATGCCCACATGGTTGATGTCACAGAAAAAAATATCACTGAGCGTGAAGCTCGCGCCGAAGCCTTTATTGATATGGCGCCAAGTACGTTAGAGATGATCATGAGCGGTAGTCACCATAAAGGTGATGTGTTTGCTACTGCGCGTATTGCCGGTATCCAAGCCGCGAAAAAGACCTCAGATCTGATCCCATTATGTCATCCATTAATGCTGACCAAAGTGGAAGTAGACCTTGAAGCGCAGCCAGAACTTAATCGCGTCAGGATCACCAGCTTATGTAAGTTATCAGGTAAGACGGGCGTTGAAATGGAAGCATTAACAGCTGCCTCAGTCGCTGCATTAACCATTTACGATATGTGTAAAGCGGTGCAAAAAGACATGATCATTTCCCAAGTACGTTTACTTGAAAAACGTGGCGGCAAATCAGGTCATTTCCAAGCTGAAGATTAGCCGGCAGCGCTTAACTAGCACTATCACGCTAGTTATCAATGCGAGTTAGCAACATCAGCTATAAAGATAAAATATTAGCCATTTTAAAATTTTGAAAGACGAGAGATTGACATGATCCAGGTCCTTTTTTTTGCACAAGTAAGAGAGTTACTCGGCACCGCTAAAGTAGAAGTTGCTGCTGATGGCGTTAGCAATACTGAACAATTACGTGCAGCCCTAGCCGCTAAAGATGAAAAGTGGGCTAAAGTACTCACCTCAGATAAATTATTAGTTGCCGTTAATCAAACCATGAGTTCATGGGATGCAGCGGTTAAAGATGGCGATGAAGTGGCCTTTTTCCCACCTGTCACTGGAGGCTAACCATGAGCCAAGTGAATACTAAACAAGTGGTGAGAGTGCAAACCGAAGACTTTAATGTCGCCGATGAGTACGCCGCTATTGCACAAGATAACAGTGATGGCGCAGTGGTGACCTTTGCCGGTAAAGTGCGTGACTTTAATGACGGCAGCGCAGTGACTGATCTCACCCTTGAGCATTACCCTGGCATGACTGAAGCGGTATTAGTGCAACTGGCTGAGCAAGCCTATGCTCGCTGGCCGCTGAATTATGTCACAATTATTCACCGTGTTGGCCGTATGGAGCTTGGTGAGCAAATCGTGTTTATCGGTGTTACCAGTGCCCACCGTAAAGCCGCTTTTGCAGCCTGTGAGTTCTTAATCGACTTTTTAAAAACCAAAGCACCATTTTGGAAATTAGAAGCTGGTGAGCAAGGTAATAATTGGGTTGAAGCCCGTGATTCAGATGAACAAGCAGCCACTATGTGGAATGAATCTAAATAGCATAGGATGCTGACATGATGACGTTAAGCACGATTCGCCGTTGTTTTCGATTGAGTCAATGGCGACGAACCGCTTTTATCAGGGCGTTATGTAGCCTAGTGTTATTGGTGTCATTTTCATCGCTGGCTGCCAAACCGCCAGCGATTGCCGCCGCTGCTAATGTTAAATTTGCTCTTGATGAAATTGTTACCAACTTCACTGCCTCAACTGGATTGCCATTAAGAGTATCCTATGGATCTTCGGGTAATTTTGTCGCCCAGATCCAACATGGGGCTCCCTTTGAAATGCTGTTAAGTGCTGATGAGTTTTATGTTCAGCAGCTGCATAAAGCGGGAAAAACAGACTCTGATGGCACCATTTATGCTATTGGTAAGTTAGCCCTAGTTGCCCCGAAAAACTCCTCCCTAGTGCTTGATGCTGAGCTTAACGGCTTACAACAGCAGTTAACTGATGGCAAGATTTCCCGCTTTGTTATTGCTAACCCTGCTCACGCGCCTTATGGCGAAAGAGCCAGAAGTTTATTGCAAGCAAAAGGCTTATGGCCGCAGTTAGAATCTAAAATCATCATGGGCGAGAATGTCTCGCAAGCGGCGCAATTTGCCTTAAGTGGTTCTGCACAAGGTGGCATAGTGGCGCTATCGTTAGCGTCCTCTGAGCAGTTTCGCAAAATGGGCAATTATATCGAAATACCCCAGTCGTTATATGAGCCGATTAATCAGCGAATGGTGATGATGCCCAATGCTGGTGCTACCACTCAGCAGTTTTATCAGTATATGCAAACCCAAGCCGCAAAAGATGTACTGCTCAATTATGGTTTTGGTTTTCCTCAGCGTGCTAATTCAAGCGCTTTTATGCAAGTCGAGAATTAATCTATGGATTGGCAATCGTTATGGTTATCAGCCAAGCTGAGTAGCGTTACTGTGCTAATTTTAGTGCCATTGGCCATTGTAGTTGGTCGACTACTGGCTTACCGTCAGTTCAAAGGGAAGTCATGGGTTGAAGCGTTAATCATGGTGCCCTTAGTGCTGCCTCCCACAGTAATAGGCTATTACTTACTGGTTGGCCTTGGCAGTCAAAGCCTCATCGGCCAATGGGTTGAGTCACTCTTTGGCGCGCAATTAGTGTTTAACTTCTCCGGTTTAGTTATTGCCTCTATTTTAGTCAATATTCCCTTTGCAGTGCAGCCAATCCAGCGGGCATTTGAAACTATCCCTCACGATATTCCTGATGCCGCCGCCTGTTGTGGCATGAGTTGGTGGCGAATTTTTGTCAAAATTGAGCTACCGATGATTTGGCCAGGGGTGTTAACCGCAGTGGTGCTGTGTTTTTCCCATGTGCTGGGTGAATTTGGTGTAGTGCTAATGTTAGGCGGTAATATTGCCGGTGAAACCAAAACCATATCTATTGCCATCTACGACAGTGTGCAGGCCTTTGATTTTGAAGCGGCTGGTACCATGTCGTTAGTGTTATTGGTCTTTGCCGTTAGTGTCTTGGCAATCACCACCAGTCTTTCAAGGCGTTTAGGAGGCGAGCATGCCAATCCGCAACGTTGATTTACATTGCCATATTTCCCAACAAGCACCGATCCCGTTAGAGGCTGACTTTAGTTGTAAAGCGGGAGAAGTATTAGCCGTCGTTGGCCCTTCAGGTGGTGGTAAAACCACCTTGCTGCGAATGATTGCGGGCTTAGGTTCAGCTCAACAAGGAGCGATTCAAAGTGGAGATAAAACTTGGTTTTGTCATGAGAAGCGCATCAATTTATCGCCGCAGCAACGTCATATCGGCTATGTGCCACAGCACTTTGGTTTATTTCCGCACTTAACTGCACTGGAAAATGTCATTTCTGGGCTCGATCATATTGCAAAGCATGAGCGTAAAGCCCGGGCGTTAGATTGGTTAGAGCGAGTGAATTTACATGGCTTACCCGCACGCTTACCGGCTCAGCTTTCAGGGGGCCAGCGCCAACGCGTCGCCTTAGCCAGAGCGCTTGCCAGAGAGCCGGCAGTATTATTGCTCGATGAACCCTTTTCGGCAGTGGATAGAGAAACCCGTGAAAGATTATATATTGAGTTAGCACGGCTAAAATCGCAGTTATCAATTCCAGTGATTATGGTCACCCATGATATGAATGAGGCTTTATTACTGGCCGATAAAATGATTTTAATCAGCCAAGGCAAAATGCTCCAGCAGGGTAAGCCCTTTGAAGTGCTCTATCATCCTCGCAATGAAATCGTGGCAAGGCAAATGGGCTTGCGGAATATTTTTACTGCTCAAGTGTCGGGCCGAGATGCAAACGCCAATATTACTTGGCTTAAAATGGGCGACCAGATTATTGCTAGCGATAGCGCCCCAGATTGCGAAGTGGGACAAACCGTACGCTGGGTTATTCCTAACCAAGGCATTCGTTTCAGTGCTATTACCAGCGGACGCCTTTGCCGCAGTATCAATAAACTCGATATCATGATTGATTCTATGCTGGTGATGGGGGAATCGGTGCGCATAAAAGCGTGTATGGCAGGGAGTGATGAGGCGTTTAATATGGATGTGCCAACGCATTTAGCCAATAAACTTAACTTACAACAAGGTTTAGCCACCACAATAGCATTGAAGTCAGAACAAGTTCATATTCTAGAATCATGATCAATTATTAATCTTACAAAGCTTGGGTCTTTTAATCGGCTTAGGTAAAGTAGCTCAATTATCAATGTCTTTTGAGGCTCTCATGTTCCGTATTGTTCTATCATTGCTTGTGGTATTCCCTTCAATGGTGATGGCAACGCCTAGTATGCATACTTTGTTATCTCAAGGTGAGTACGTTGAACCAATTGTGGTGATCCAGCAAGTTGAAATGGAGCACGATGGTTTGGTTTCAGCTTTTGATATGGATATTGAAAACGATCAATTAATTTATGAAATAGAACTCATCAACTTAGATACTAACGAACTCATAGCATTTGAATTTGACGCCCAAGATGGCAGTTTGAAGAGTAAAAAGTTAAGTCAATTTGCCTCAGATGATTTAGACCAGATTAAGGCCGCTAAAGTACTTATTGAACATAACATGAGCTTTTCAGATTTGGTGAAGTTAGCGACAAAAAATAAATCTGGCTATTTAATTGAAGCAGAACTCGAACACGATTTGACCATTAGTTATTTAGAGTTAAAACTACTTAATGTAAATAATAAGCATACCATTGCTTTTGATATTGAGAATTTACGTCCATTACCCCTACTGCAGTGGGACTAAGGAACAGCACTATGCGAGTATTAATCGTTGAAGATGACGCAACAACATTACAGTATGTTGCAGAGGGTTTTACGGCTCAAGAATATCAAGTAGATACGGCAACCAACGGCCATGATGGCCTGTATAAAGCCAAAAATAATGATTTCGATATTATTATTCTAGATCGAATGCTACCCCAAATTGATGGGTTAACACTGCTAACGGCATTACGTAAAAATGGTAATGAAACCCCAGTGTTAATCTTGTCAGCATTAAGTCATGTGGATGAGCGTGTAAAAGGCTTACGTGCTGGTGGCGATGATTATATGACTAAGCCTTTTGCGTTTGCAGAGTTGCAAGTGCGAGCTGAAAAGTTAATTCAACGCAATGCGCCTGCTTCAAATAGTACCGATCTTGAAGTCGGTAATTTGAAAATGGAGCTACTCACGCGCAAAGTGACCTTAGATGATCATGAACTTATGCTGCAACCTAAAGAGTTTCAATTACTCAAATATCTGATGGAGCATCCTAATAAAGTGATTAGCCGTACGCTATTATTTGAAGCTGTTTGGGATTATCATTTTGACCCTCGTACCAATGTGATTGATGTACATATCGCTAAGCTGCGTCGTAAGTTTGAAGAGTTAGGTCACCCAGAAATTATCGAAACCGTTCGAGGGGCTGGTTATCGCCTCTGTAAAGGGAATTAAACCCTACCAAAGTAGTGCTTGGCGGATCACGCTAATATTTTCTACTTTGGTGACCTTGTTAATTGTACTGCTGGTATCGGGTTTATACCGGCAGCTAGTCATGGAACAAGAAAGCCAAGTTGAGCAGCATCTCGCGACTGAAATGCAGCGCTACAAGCAATTAGCCCTCACTGTGGACCGTCGTAGTTTTGCGGCGCAAATTCGCGCGGCTGATCCCAAAACCGCGTTAATTGCTTGGCGTAATAATGTCGACATGGTTGGTGCCTTAAGTTTTGTACCTGACAACATGCCATTATTGCCTGAAACCCGCGATTTCCCCATTCTCACTGGCGGACCAGATAAACTGCATATTTTGACCGGAGGATTGGTGTTAACCAATTACGGTCCCGTGCTTATCGCCACCCGTACTGATAACTTAGCTGCATTGATTGATAAATTTGTTAATGCGGCCTTTTGGATGGTGGCGCTGACATTAGCAATGACCTTAGCCGTTGGTTTTATTTTCTCTAAAGCCATCTTACGGCGCTTAGTTCAATACAATCTATTGAGTCAGAAAATTGAGCAAGGACAATACGATACCCGTTTTCCTGTCAGTCATAATCAAGATGAATTTGATATGCTCGCAGGACAGTTTAATCGGGTATTAGATACCTTAGAGCACAACTTAATGTCAGTACGCGGGGTGACCGATAATATCGCCCATGACTTACGTACGCCGCTTTCGCATTTGCGCATAGGTATCGAGCAGTTACCGCAAAAACCGGCCGAGCAGGTACCTGAGCTCACCGCTATGTTGCTTGAAGAGTTAGATCATTGCTTAGCAACCTTTGATGCCATGTTGTCGTTAACGCGCATTGAAGAAGGCCAGCAGACCCTTGATATGCAGCCGGTCAGCTTGCAGCAGCTTTGCCAAGATTTATATGAAATGGCAGAAGTGGTGGCCGAGTCTAAACAGCAAACTCTTAATTTGGTGATTGAAAAAGATGTCACTATTTCAGGGGATAAATATTTGCTATTCCAAGCATTGTTTAACCTAGTGGATAACGCCATTAAGTACGCCCCCGAAGATGCCGAAATTAGTATTGTGCAACAAGGTCGGCGGATCCAAATTATTGATAATGGCCCCGGAATTAGCGCCGAAGATAAAGAACGAGTGTTTGAGCGTTTAGTGCGCTTAGATCCTAGTCGTCACCACCAAGGCACAGGCTTAGGCTTGTCGATGGTCAAAGCGATTTTATCTCGCCACCGTGCCAGCATTGAATTATTAGATAATGATCCTGGTTTGATTGTCGATATTCATTTCTAATATTCACTTTCAGTATTCGATGTTATTTCGCATCAGTTATTCTTTAATAGAAGCCCATTTATGTATCAGCTAGTTGAGCAACATCCCGACTTTATTATCATTAATAAATCTGCAGGGGTTCATTTTCACAGTCAAGATGGTAAAGCCGGCGTAGTGGCTCAAGTTGAGGCTGATTTAGGGATTAAATTATATGCGGTACACCGCTTAGATACGCCAACTTCAGGCTTATTGATTTTGGCAAAATCTTCAGCCGCGGCTGCTATATTCACCGAGATGTTTAGCGCTCATAAGATCCAAAAATATTATTTGGCCATTGCTAAAGGTAAGCCGAAAAAGAAACAAGGTTGGGTGATTGGCGATATGGCTAAGTCGCGTCGCAGTATGTATAAGTTATTACGTTCTACTGAGAACCCCGCTATCACGCAGTTTTTTTCCCATTCAATTGCCGCTGGGACTCGGTTATATTTACTAAAACCACTGAGTGGTAAAACCCATCAATTACGGGTCGCGTTAGCCAGTCTAGCGGTACCGATTTTAGGGGATAGCCTTTATGGCGGAGAGGCATCAGATAGATGCTACCTGCATGCAATGGCGCTGCAGTTTGAATATAAAGCTACGCAGTACCAATTTATTCAATGGCCCCATTTAGGTGAGCAATTCAAACTGGCAGCAGTCACTCAGCAGCTAGCAAATGAATGGCAAAGTCCCAATGATTTACCATGGCCTGCGCCAGTAAAGTAAACGTGCTCAGAGTCATCACGCTTGCAGTAAAATGGATTTGTTAGCGGTTAAATTGAATCGCTTTGTAAGCGCATTAGGTTGGCTGATTTAACACAATTGCGACCACTGTTTTTTGCTTGATACATGGCTTTGTCGGCCAGTCCTAATAACGCTTCGGCATCGACGCCTTCTTTCATGGTGACACAGCCGATACTGGCTTCAATGGATATGGTGTTACCGTGCCAGTCCAGTTGAATTTGAGCTAATTTATGCTGCAGTTTGCTTGCCACTTGTAGCACGTTATCTTCATCGGTTAAGGGTAAGATCAGCACAAACTCTTCGCCGCCAAAGCGGCATAAATAGTCTAATTTTCGGGTCGCTGAGCTCAATTGTTGCGTCACCGCTTTAAGCACTTCATCACCAGCCACATGACCATAATTATCGTTTATATCTTTAAAGCGATCTAAATCAATCACCATCACACTGAAGCTAACCTTATCCCTTAACCAGCGTTGATGTTCAGTATTGAGTTTATGTTGCAGGGCATTACGGTTCCATAATCCGGTGAGGGCATCCTTGTTGGCGAGAGTTCTAATCTTTACGACTAGGCGATTGATAGTGTTACCAATAATAAGAATATTCACGATCAAAATAAGTGCGATATAGGTCCATAAAATAGGGATAGATTCTTTGGCATTAAAGGCGGCGTAATTGGCTACTTTTTCTGGATAGAGCATCAAAATGAACGCTCTGATAAAAAACATGAATCCAATAGCAACAATGGGGATGACTAACCAATAAGTTGCAAAAGCAGTAAAGTTAGCTTTCAACGCGACATAGTGATCTTTGGCGAGCATAAAAAATAGTGTGGCGGCACTAAAGGATAAAATAATCATCAAGTACGCAGAGCTAGAGGCTTGTGGTTTAGCCAATAGCATTAACCCGCCAGTGATAAACAGCAGCATTAAATCATTGCGATGGCTAGAGGTCAGGTGATACAGCCGTTGTGCGCCCCAGCGTAATAAACAAAAGCCAATCAGGATGAACATATCAGCGACTAGCCAATGTAAGTAGCTGGGTTCATCTGTGCGCTGAATGTAAAGCTGCATGCCGACAAGGATAGAAAAATTAGCCAATGCAAAGCGTGAGCTGGCACTGGGCGCGACCTTCATTGGTACGACCATGATGATCCAAGCGACAGTTGCTGCAATACAAAGCACGCAAATAACTTGAATTAACACTAAGCTACTACTATTTTCTATCATTAAGCCTTCAAAAATTTATAAATATTTCAATATGAAATTGTAGGTAAAATAATCATAATGATATTTAGCGACTTTCACAATTGGTTATTATTTTTACACTAGTTAGCTTTTACTGTTGATAAAAAGGACACTGAAACTTATGGACGCAAACAAAATTCTTCTGATTATACTGGCAATTTTATTACCACCGGTGGCGGTTTTCTTGAAAAAAGGGGTCGGTAAAGACTTACTGATCAACATCATTTTATGCTTATTATTCTTCCTTCCAGGTGTGCTACATGCGATTTGGGTGGTGATACAAGATTAATTAATCTTAAAATCTAAATACCAATTTTGATGATTCAAAATTGGTATTTTTAACAGTTCAATTGTAAAATCGCCCTCCATTTGAATATCTGCAGTAAAAATATTGAATTTTTTCGGCGTAACAGTAACGAGAGTATGCAATGAATCGTCGTAAAAAAATCAACTCAACCCTGAAAGCGAAAGCCAAAAAAGCCAATGCTAAAAAAGCTGGCAGTAACAAACCGGCCTACATTGCTAAAGCCGATAGAATTAAACTTGATGAAGCTGCAGTCACTGAGGTTGCAGTCACTGAAGTTGCAGCGGTGAAACCTGATAGTGCAGTTTTACAAAGTGACTTGGTAACGGCTACCACTACAAGCTAATCCGTTTTATCACGCTGATACTTATAATTTTAGGCGCTAGCCAATTCAATTGCGCTTAGCGTTCAGTGCCACTACGATTTTTGATGGTCGCGTCTAAATAATTCCCAAGACTCCACTACTTCACCGTCGGGTAAAGTGCACAGTAAGATATCGCCATTGATGTGAGCTATGGTCGCTAAACTGCCGTCTAGCTTAAGGCAGTAATCGGCAGCAGGATTAGTTTGGTGTAACGGGGTTATATCGTCACCTGAGCAGGCCGAGAGAAGGGTAACGCTACAGCCTAAGCACAGTGTTTGCATTGGCCTTAAGTGGCAGTAAAATTCTTGAGACGAGCTTGGTGTAAATCCAGTTATCTGGCGCAGTTGTTGAATGCTTAGATGCAGTTGTTGAAGAAGAGCTGACATAACAGAGTTCCTGTTTATAAAGCCGTTTTATCTCTTCTTCAACTATAGACAAGTTTGCCTTGTTAGGTGAATTACTTCTATTGCCCACAAACGGGGCAGTGAATTTGCTTCGGTAGTTTCATTTCTCGAAACTCCATGGTCATGGCATCAATCATTAGAATGCGGCCATTAAGCCCTTGGCCCATACCGCTAATGGCCTTAATGGCTTCAGTGGCTTGAATACAACCCACTAAACCCACGACAGGAGCTAATATTCCTGATTCAACACAGGTTAGCTGCTGCTCACCAAACAGACTGCTGTAGCATTGATAGCAAGGCGACTGCGACTGATAATCAAATACCGTCACCGTGCCTTCCATACGAATAGCTGCCGCTGAAATAAAGCTGACTTTATGCTTAAAGCAGCTGCGGTTAAGTTGCTCGCGAACTAATACATTATCAGTGCAATCCAGCACCAGCATATGTGTTGATACTAACTGCTCAATGGCAGCTTCATCCAGAAACTGATTAATGGTATTGATGTAAATAAGTGGATTGAGTTGCTGTAATGTTTGCTTCGCAGAATCAACTTTTGCTTGGCCGATATTTTCATCATGATGCAGTACTTGGCGCTGCAAATTTGATAACTCCACGGTATCAAAATCCACTATGGTCATTTCACCCACACCTGCCACTGCCAGATATTGGGTTACAGTGCAGCCTAAACCGCCAGCGCCTATGACTAAGACTTTGGCTTGTTTAAGTTTCTCTTGGCCTTCGATATCCATGGCTTTAATGGATATTTGGCGGCTATAACGCAGCATTTCATTATCGGTAAGAATATCGTCAGTTAACATGTCATTGCTCATTAAGCTGCTAGCCCCTTGCTGTCGGTCATTATTAATCCTTAGCAAAGTACGCTGTTAAAGGGTTCAACTTCGACTGTGCTACCCGCTGCAACATCGCCTTGAAATTGCGCTAAGTTAATAAAGCAATTCGCTAGGCTCATTGAGGTCAACATGCCAGAGCCTTGACCGCCAGTGGTGGAAACAACTAACTCGCCATTGTCATCACGGCTAAGCACCCCACGCTGGTATTCGGCGCGGCCCGGCTGTTTACGGATAGGGCTTGAAAGTGTCGCTGTTACGATGACAGGTGCTTTAGGGGTTAAGCCCTGCATTTTGTTGATAATAGGCCAAACAAGCTTGTAGAACGTCACCATTGATGACACAGGGTTACCCGGTAAACCGCAGAATACCGCTTTACCTAATTTACCAAAGGCAAACGGTTTACCCGGTTTAATGGCCAAGCGCCAAAAGGTGATTTCACCTTCTTCAGACAAAATTTGTTTGGTGTAATCCGCATCACCCACTGAAACCCCGCCAGAGGTGAGCACGATATCAGCTTGCTCTGCTGCTTCTCTGAATGCACCTCGAATAGCTTCTTTGTCATCTTCGATGACACCTAGGTCAATCCATTCCACGTTTGCTTGGGTTAATAAGCCTTTAATTGAGTAGCGATTAGAGTCATAAATTTGCCCAGGGGCGAGATCGCTACCAACAGGTCTTAATTCGTCACCCGTTGAGAAAAAGGCGACTTTAAGCTTACGTTTTACTCTGACTTGGCTAATACCGATAGTGGCCAGTACGCCCATCTCTGCGGCGCGAATTTGAATGCCACTTTTTAACACATTGGTACCAGCAAGCAACTCTTCGCCGCGGTAGCGCACGTTAGCGCCTTTCGCTTTGGGCGCTTCAATACTAATGATGTCAGCATTGGTGGTAGTTTTTTCTTGCATCTGCACTGTGTCATAACCAGCAGGTACCGGCGCGCCGGTCATTATCCTGATACAAGTATTGGCTTGAGGCGTCCCTTTAAAAGGGTGACCCGCAAATGAGGTGCCGATAAGGGTCAGTTCAGTCGATGCTGCGCTGAGGTTTAAATCTTCAAAACGAAAAGCAAAGCCATCCATTGATGAATTATCAAAGGGAGGCAAATCAATACAAGAAGCTAAATTCTCAGATAATACTCGCCCAACTGCATCATTTAAGCTGACCATTTCATTGTCTTGGGTGGCATTAACTTGCGCTAATAACGCTTCGATAGCCTCCTGTGGCGGCATTAAATCGGGTTGTGCGCAGGCATCTGGTTGCTTTGACATCGTTGCTTCCTCACATGGCTATTGCCATATACTGATTGCACTTAGCGAGTGCTAAGATGATAAGATTTATGTTTGATTCTGCATTATGCCATGCTGGCAGCAGATAACTATGATCAGACCGAAGGTTTTTTATATCGATGCCGACCCAAAACCAACAAACTGCCAGTGACTGCAATAATAGTCTAATGACCACATCGAAAAAGCCAGCAATCGTGGCATCTGCTTGGTTTTTATATATGGTCAAATGCCATAACGGTCACTTGTACACTGGGGTTACCACAGATGTTAGTCGCCGTTTTGCTGAGCATCAAGCTGGTGGCGTAAAAGCGGCTAAATTCTTAAAAGGAAAAGGGCCACTCACACTGGTATATCAAGAGTCACAGCCTGATAGAAGTCGTGCATTGAAGCGGGAAATAGCGGTAAAGAAGTTAACGCGTAGGCAAAAGTTAGCCATGATTGCGAGTTATGAAAACGCGCAAGCTAAAGCCACTTAACAGGCGCTTATGGCGTATTAAGTGGCAATGTTTGCTGCTGCAGCTGGTTATCGTTAGCTTTAGAATTTGAGTTAGTGAGATCTCAGTACTGGATACTTCAAGTATTGCTCATCGTAATAGGGGCTACGTTGATAAAACCAGCGCAGTCTGGCTTTCGGATCTGCAGCAAAGGCTTCATCCTCTAACGCTTTTTCAAATTCTAGTTTCAAATTATCGTCTTCAGCCAGCATTTTGGCCGCTAATGGCTCGACAGCATAGTCTTCAATGTATTCTGTGCGGGTAAAGATACTATTGAAAAACCCCCATTGAAAAAACGAATCTGCAGATTGAGGTTCTAGCAGTAAAATGGCTAAATCACCCAGAGGTTGGTTAGTGGCAATTTGAATGGTACCTGCAGGTAAAGTGGTTGTTATTTTAACTTTAGTGCTGCTGGCTTTAACCCGTTGACGACCTTCATAATCTACCGCGTTAAATTCAGGCTGACTAAATTGGTATTGCGCCGCCTTGATGGTTTTAGGTTTTTCTAAGCTAGTCATTCTTACGCCATGTATGGCTAAGCGCTCAATCACTTGCTGCCACTGGGCGGGAACATAATAGAATTTAGGCCGTTGAGTGATGATATCGGCTTCAGTGTTACCCATTAGCGGTAAGTTAGGGTATAGCTTTGGCTGGCCATTCCATCTGACCACATTTGTGCCACTAATGTCACTTTGCTCAACGCTGTAGTCAATGCCTTTAAAATCCCAACCTTGGGGTTGTTTGACGCTTTGCCAAGTTAACGCAAGCTGCTGCGGGGTGCGGTACTTATCTTCATAAATTGCCGCTGTTAATTTAGTGCCATGCTCGGCAACCGTTTTAAGGGTTTGCTCAAGCATCACGTAGGTACCAAGCACCCGTTGTTTAAAGGGTTTTAAGCTGTGGTTTTCAATTAAAATGGTCGGTAAATGGCGCGCATCACCGTAACCATTTGAAAAGCGTGGGCTTGGATTCCAGTAAGACAGCCCTTTAGACATATCGGTATTATCAATGGCAAACACTAACCCGCCAGGGACATGACCTTGCTTGGTCAGCGCCGCTTCAACTTCAGGGCGATAATAGTTTTCTAGCCAATCAAAACTTGCTGGGCTATAGCCTTGTTTGACGTTGTAACCAAAGGTGACATCGTATTGGTAGTCGATGCCGTCAGTCACATGGACATCAATGTACAAGTCGGGTTGCCACAAATTGATGGCACGGATCATATGCTGTAATTCAAGGGTATCTAACTTGGCGTAATCACGGTTTAAATTAAGGTTTCTGGCGTTGGTGCGCCAGCCCATATTAACTGGCCCTCGCTGATTAACCCGATTAAACTCATCACTGCGCTCATGACCATCGACACTTAAAATGGGCACAAACAACAGATTTACCTTATCCAGTAAGGCTTTTTTGTCGCCATGGCTAATGTCACGTAGCAACATCATGCCGGCATCTTTGCCATCAATCTCGCCAGAATGGATCCCCGCCTGTACCAGGACTGTGGGTTTATTATTGCCGCTAAGCTCTTTAGCAGTGGCAGCCCCTTCTTCCGATGCGACCAGCATCCAAATATCACGGCCTTGGGGGCTTTTACCGATGGAGACTTGTTGCAGTAAATCACTGCTGTCGGCCAGCTTGGTGAGCCATTGCTGGGTATCATTGTAATTAGGGCTGCTAATTAAACCGTTTTGCTCAAAAGGGGTCGCCCATGGTGCATTTTTTGATTGAATTAATGCTTTACTGGCGCCTTGCCAGCTGGCAATTGGCGGTAAAATAGGGTCGTTTACAAAGGTGTTATTAACGCTAGGGCTGGCAGTTATTATTTTTTCCGAATGCTTACTAAGGTTTTCAGTGGCGAATGCATTGCTATTGAGCAGCAAGAATGAATTAATCACCAGAGTGGCAATGATGGCGCGGCGCATAGATATCCCTATGATATATCCAAAGTTTATTGTGTCATCTTAAATTAATTCTCTATGGAGGCAATAGCAGATTGATACTGATTAAAGGAAAGTAAATTACGCCATTAAAAAAGCCGCAACTGGGGATTTGCGGCTTTTTGATTAGGCTTCAACTTGGTAGCGCCGTGATGACAAGTTAATATGTCATCGGCTCAACACTAGCTATTAGGGCCAGCATTTTTAATCTCATCAGACACGTCATACTTAGCAAAGTTTGCGGTGAACTCTTCGGCGAGTTGCTGAGCAAATTTGGCATATTCAGCTTTATCTGCCCAAGTGTTTACTGGGTTCAATAATGCAGTTTCAACCCCTGATACCGCGACAGGCACCTTAAGGTTAAGTTTATCAATATGCATGGTTTCAACGTCTTTAAGCTCGCCGCTGACAATGGCATCGACAATCGCGCGGGTCGTAGGGATGTCAAAACGCTTACCAACACCGTGAGGTCCACCAGTCCAGCCAGTATTAACCAAGTAAACTTGGCTGCCAAATGATTCAATGCGCTTCATCAATAGTTCAGCATAAACCCCTGCTGGACGTGGGAAGAATGGTGCGCCAAAGCATGTTGAGAAGGTCGATTGAATGGCTGCGGTCGAGCCCATTTCAGTTGAGCCGACTTTGGCGGTATAACCTGACAAGAAGTGATAAGCCGCTTGCTCTTTGGTTAACACAGACACTGGCGGTAATACCCCAGATACGTCACAGGTTAAAAACACCACCGAGTTAGGCTCAGCGCCACGATTTTCTTCAACGCGCTGGCCAATATGCTCTAACGGATAAGCAGCACGGCTGTTTTCAGTCAAGCTAGTATCTGTGTAATCAGGAGTGCGAGAGTCATCTAACACCACGTTTTCAAGTACGGTGCCAAAGCGAATCGCATCCCAAATAACCGGCTCATTTTTTTGACTTAAGTCGATACATTTAGCGTAGCAGCCGCCTTCAATATTAAATACCCCGCCCGGTGCCCAGCCATGTTCATCATCGCCAATTAAAAAGCGCTTAGGATCGGCTGAAAGGGTGGTTTTCCCTGTGCCTGATAAGCCAAAAAATAAAGTAGTGTCACCTTTAGCGCCCACGTTAGCGGAGCAATGCATTGGCAATACCCCTTTTGCTGGCAATAAGAAGTTTTGCACCGAGAACATCGACTTTTTCATTTCGCCGGCGTATTTAAGTCCTGCAAGCAGTACCTTTTTGGCGGCAAAGTTAATCATCACTACGGCATCGGAGTGGGTGCCGTCACGGGCAGGATCGCAAACAAAATCAGGTGCATTGATAATTTGCCATACTGCTTTATCGCCACGGTTAAAGCTTTCTGGGGTGATAAATAGATTACGGGCGAATACCTGATGCCAAGCATATTCTGTAGTAACACGAACCGGAAGGTAGTGCTCATCAGAGGCACCAACTTCAAGCTCAGAAACAAAAAGCTCTTTATCAGCAAGGTAGGCTTCAACACGGCCCCAAAGTGCATCAAAGGTATCGGCAGCGATACCTTTGTTGACTGAGCCCCAGTCGATTTCATCTTGGGTGTTGGCTTCTTGAACAATAAAGCGGTCGTTGGGAGAGCGACCTGTTCTTGCGCCGGTTTTTGCTACCAGTGCGCCATTGGCGGTTAATGTCCCTTCATTACGTTGTAAAGCAAGTTCAATTAACTCAGCGCTAGTAAGGTTAAGGTGTACGCTGTTGGTTTCATCTGTCATCGAGTGGTTCTCCGTCATAAGTAGGTCGTTTATCGGTCTATGGCGCCGATTTTTTTGTTTAGGATGACTTACGTTAGCTTGCTTAAGTTTGGCTTAGGTGCGGCTGAATTAAGGTTCGGTTGAACACTAAATTAGCGATCCCTATGCAATTTAATAATAACGCAATAACGGCACGGAGGAGTAACAGTTTGGTAACTTTTTTGTAATTAGTGGCATTTTTTAAGTTGAAAGGGGGATTTTTAGCGATAAAAAAAGCGCCTTAGGCGCTTTTTTTGAAAGTTTACTTGAGGAGGTAACAGTTATTGCTGCTTGTCTGCACTCATGTTACCAGCAAAGATTGCCGCAATATCGATACTGTCAAAGTTGTAAACTGCAGGACAATATTCACAGTCCATTTCAATTTTACCCTCTTCAGCGAGTATGGCTTCAACTTCTGCTTGCTCTAAGGTCGCCAGCGCTTTAGCGCTACGCTCTTTAGAGCAACTGCACTTAAAGGTGACATCGATAGGATCAAATAAGCGCACTTCTTCTTGATGGTATAAACGATGTAACACTTCTTCTGCGGTTAAGCCAAATAGCTCTTCTGACTTGATAGTATGAGTCAGCGCAGATAAGTGTTCGAACTCTTCGTTTTCTTTGTTTTCAGTCGGTAATACCTGTAACAACATACCGGCAGCTTGTTTACCGTCAGCAAATAAACGGATCACTGTGGGTAGCTGCTCAGATTGATTGAAGTATTCTTCTAAACAGGCGGCTAAATCAGCATGCTCAAGAGACACAATACCTTGGTAGCGTTCACCTTCATCAGGGGTTAGGGTAATCACCATAATACCTTGGCCAAACAGCTCCGCCAGTGAAGCGTCATCTGCTAACTCACCTTTCCAGCGGGCTATGCCGCGTAAGGCCTGTAAGTTGCTGCCATTGATAACTGCTAAAGATACTGGGCCATCACCTTGCAATTGCACACTGATGTCGCCAGTAAATTTAATGGTGGCTGTCAACAATGACGTTGCCGCCATTAATTGGCCGATGATGTGCTGTAATGCAACAGGGTAATCATGGGCGGCTAAAATTTCTTGGTAGCTGTTTTCCAGTTGTACCATTTCACCACGGACTTCGGCATTATCGAATAAGTAGCGATGTAATAGATCTTTGCTCATGTGGTCTCTCAATTTGTTGTGCCGTTAAAAAGTTTATAACTCTTTAAAGCGTTTAAGTTGTCGACGTTGCTTTTTATCCGGCTTAGTTTCAGGCGCCGGATTATTTAAGATATTTAATCTTCTGGCTTCAGCATTAAACTCGCGTTTTTTGATGCTTTCAGCCGTTTCTTGATATAGCGTTTGCGCTATAGCAGCCCCTTGTCGATGTTCAGACAATTGAGCAATAATTATTTCCCTATCATCGTGCCCTTGGCGAAGTCGCACTGTTGCACCGACTTCTGCTAGTTTGCTCGATTTGGCTCTTTGGCCGTTATAGTGAACTTTGCCACCATTGATCATGTCTTTTGCTAGCGAGCGAGTTTTATAAAAACGTGCTGCCCATAACCATTTATCTAACCTTACTGACATAGTATTAACTTGAGCTATGCTCATTAAGCCCCCTCAAAAGTGGTATGAGTTCACAAGGTTGACATTTTTCACATGTAAAATGGAGGCAAGAGCCTAAATAGTGGCATTTCTCACAGCCTTTTTAAGCGCGCAAATGTAGCATAATCAGCTCTATTTCGCCAATCCAGATGCTATGGGCTTGTTGCGACAAGCCGTGTAGGTTAGCATGATGCAGTATTTCCTAAATTAACAGAATAAGAACAGCGACCTGTGCTGAGGGTCAAAGCAAATATGGATGTATTAGATAAAGTTATTACCAAGGTTGCGGCTCTTCCTCAAAAGCAGCTGAGCGCGGCCTTCTTTTGGTTAGGGTTAGTGATCGTGCTATCAATTGCTGCTCAGATCACTTGGAAGTTAATGCCTGTTAATTCTCAAGCTGTAGCATGGCAACCATCGCCAACTTCTTCTGCTAGCGCGAAACGTATTGAGCTCAGTGGTGTGCAACAGTTATCACTGTTTGGTAAAAAAGGTGCCAGTGATACCCAAGCGAAAAAGCCCGCTCCAGTGGAACAAATTACCGATGCCCCTAAAACTAACTTGTCTATTTTGCTGACAGGCGTGGTGGCATCAACTTCTGATTCACATGGCCTTGCGGTTATCGAGTCAAAAGGCAGCCAAGAAACCTACAGCCTAGGTGACAAAATCAAAGGCACTTCAGCGTCATTAAAAGAAGTTTATGCCGACCGCATTATTATTACCAATGCGGGCCGCTATGAAACCTTAATGCTTGATGGCTTAAATTACACCACTCAAAGCCAAGCCAATGAATCACTTCAAAAAGCAAAACAAAATCGCACCGTGCAAACGGTTCAGCGCAGTGTGCTCTCTCAAGAGTTAGCCGATTCACGTGATGAATTACTAGCCGATCCGGGTAAATTAACCGACTACCTGGCTATCTCACCAGTCAGCGGTGCAGATGGCATCAGCGGTTATCGATTAAACCCGGGCAAAAATAAGTCTTTATTTGCCTCAGCAGGTTTTAAAGCAAATGATTTAGCCAAATCCATCAACGGCTACGACTTAACTGATATGGGGCAGTCGTTAGAAGTGATGGGGCAATTAGCAGAATTAACCGAAATTGGCGTCATGGTCGAACGTGATGGGCAGTTAGTTGAAATAATTTTTAGTTTGCCAGAATAGTATGGGCAGTAGAGGATTGAAAATAATGAAGAGTTACGGAATTCGACGCAAGTTATTTGCTGGAATGGTTGCCGGTATTGCCATGCTGGCTTCTCAAGCTGCTTGGTCGGAACAGTATGCTGCCAATTTCAAAGGCACAGACATTCAGGAATTCATTAATATTGTGGGTAAAAACCTCAATAAGACCATCATCGTTGATCCAACTGTTCGCGGCAAAATTAACGTCCGCAGTTACGACTTATTAGATGACGAGCAGTACTACCAGTTCTTCCTCAATGTTTTGCAGGTGTATGGCTATGCCGTGGTTGAAATGGAAAACCGCGTTATTAAAGTCATTAAAGATAAAGATGCCAAAACTGCAGCTATTCGCGTCGCTGATGATAACACCCCAGGCTTGGGCGATGAAATGGTCACCCGCATTGTGGCGTTATACAACACCGAAGCTAAACAACTAGCGCCATTACTGCGCCAGCTTAATGATAATGCTGGTGGCGGTAACGTGGTGAACTACGACCCATCTAACGTATTGATGATTTCAGGCCGCGCAGCTGTCGTAAATAAATTAGTAGAAATTGTTCGCCGTGTCGATAAGCAAGGTGATACAGCTGTTGAAGTGGTATCCCTTGAATATGCCTCAGCCGGTGAGATTGTCCGTATTGTTGATACCCTTTATCGCGCCAGCGCTAATCAAGCACAAATGCCCGGTCAAGCGCCAAAAGTGGTGGCTGATGAGCGTATGAACGCCGTTATTGTGAGTGGTGATGAAAAGAGCCGTCAACGCGTGGTCGATCTAATTCGTCGTCTAGATGCTGAGCAAGCTAACACTGGTAACACTAAAGTACGCTACTTACGCTACGCTAAAGCAGAAGATTTAGTCGAAGTGCTAACCGGTTTTGCTGACCAACTCGTGAGCGATCAAGATGCGGGTAAAACCTCGGGTAGCAAGCGTAAAGAAATTAATATTATGGCTCACGTTGATACCAATGCTTTGGTGATCAGCGCTGAACCGGATCAAATGCGCACCATTGAAAGCGTGATTAACCAGTTAGATATTCGCCGTGCACAAGTATTGGTAGAAGCGATTATTGTTGAAGTATCAGAAGGCGATGATGTTGGCTTTGGTATTCAATGGGCATCAGCTGCTGGTGGTGGTACTCAGTTTAATAACTTAGGCCCAACCATAGGTGAGATTGGCGCAGGTGTATGGCAAGCACAAGGTGAAGAAGGCACTACAGTGTGTACCGAAAATGGTACTTGTACTGAAAACCCAGATTCACGTGGTGATATTACCTTACTGGCGCAAGCATTAGGTAAAGTGAACGGCATGGCTTGGGGCGTGGCAATGGGTGACTTCGGCGCCTTAATCCAAGCGGTTTCAAGTGATACCAAATCAAACGTACTTGCAACACCGTCGATTACCACCCTTGATAACCAAGAAGCATCATTCATCGTTGGTGACGAAGTACCTATTCTTACCGGTAGCCAAAACTCAAGTAACGGTAACAGCAACCCATTCCAAACCGTTGAACGTAAAGAAGTGGGCGTTAAATTAAAAGTGGTACCACAAGTCAATGAAGGTAATGCGGTTAAGCTGACCATTGAGCAAGAAGTGTCAGGTATTAACGGTAAAACTGGTGTCGATGTGACCTTTGCAACTCGTCGCTTAACTACCACGGTTATGGCAGATTCTGGTCAGATTGTAGTACTGGGCGGTTTGATTAATGAAGAAGTACAAGAGTCAGTACAAAAAGTGCCATTTTTAGGTGACTTACCGATTATCGGTCACTTATTTAAGTCTTCATCAAGCGGTAAGAAAAAGAAGAACTTGATGGTATTTATCAAGCCAACCATTATTCGTGACGGTATCACCATGGAAGGCATCGCTGGTCGTAAATATAACTACTTCCGCGCCCTGCAACTTGAGCAACAAGAGCGCGGCGTAAACTTAATGCCTAAGACCAATGTGCCAGTGTTAACTGAGTGGGATCAAGAAGCTTATTTACCTGATGAAGTGAACGAAGTGCTTAATCGTTACAAAGAAGGTAAAGAGTTAGAAACTAAGATGCGCGAAACAGACCCTGCGCTTAAGCATATTAGCGAAAGAAAAGATCTAGACAATGCCGTCACTGAAGCTGCTGAAACCGAACAAGAAGATGATGCCAATGAGTGAAGCAGCAATGACTGAACAATTGGCACAGGTGTCTACCGATTTAGGCTTAGAAGCCGAAGAGCTTAATGATGAGGTGTTTCACTCCAACAGTCGTGAACGCCTGCCATTTGCTTTTTCTCATCGCTTTAATTTGGCATTGGCCAAAGAAGCCGATGCCCTAAAGCTTTACTACACCAGTAATACCCCACTTGATGCCATGCTTGAAGTGCGCCGTTATGCCGGTGAAGATCTGGTGTTAGTCAAGCTGCCGGTAGAAGACTTTGAAGCGAAATTAACCCACACATTCCAGGCTAATTCATCAGAAGCCCAGCAGCTGATGGAAGACATTGGTAATGAAATGGATTTATTTACCCTCGCCGAAGAACTGCCACAAACCGAAGATTTGCTCGAAGGTGATGATGACGCGCCAATCATTAAATTGATCAACGCCTTGTTATCAGAAGCCATTAAAGAAGAAGCCTCTGATATCCATATCGAAACCTACGAAAAGCAATTAATCGTCCGTTTCCGTATTGATGGGGTTTTGAAAGAAGTTTTAAAACCTAACCGTAAACTGTCTTCATTGTTGGTTTCACGTATTAAGGTGATGGCGCGTTTAGATATCGCAGAAAAACGTGTGCCGCAAGATGGTCGTATTTCATTACGTATTGCCGGCCGCGCAGTTGATGTGCGTGTCTCTACCATGCCATCAAGCCATGGCGAGCGAGTGGTATTACGACTACTGGATAAAAATACCGGCAACCTAGATTTAAAATTATTGGGTATGACCCTGTCTATCCAAGATGAATTTGAAGCGTTAATTCGTAAACCGCACGGTATTATTTTGGTTACCGGCCCAACAGGTTCAGGTAAAAGTACCACCCTGTATGCGGGGTTAACTGAGATTAACTCCAAAGACACCAACATTTTAACCGTTGAAGATCCGATTGAATATGAACTGGAAGGCATTGGCCAAACTCAAGTGAATATGAAAGCGGATATGACCTTCGCCCGTGGTTTGCGGGCGATATTACGTCAAGATCCTGATGTGGTCATGATTGGTGAAATCCGAGATTTAGAAACCGCACAAATTGCAGTGCAAGCTTCACTAACCGGTCACATGGTTATTTCGACCTTGCATACCAACACGGCATCGGGCGCGATTACTCGTCTGCAAGATATGGGTGTTGAGCCTTTCTTGGTGTCTTCAAGCTTACTGGGTGTATTAGCCCAGCGACTTATTCGTACCTTGTGTAACGAATGTAAGGTCGAGCATGAGCCAGATGAGCGTGAGCGCGAATTATTAGGCATAACGGTCAATGATACCCGAGTGATTTATCGCGCTAAAGGCTGTAAAGCCTGTGGTCATAATGGTTATCGAGGTCGTACCGGTATCCATGAATTACTCACTGTTGATGACAACGTTCGTGAATTAATTCACGGTGGCCGCGGTGAGTTAGCCATTGAAAAGTATGTCCGTCAAACGATTCCAAGTATCCGTCATGATGGCATGAGCAAAGTACTGAAAGGGGTTACCACCCTTGAAGAAGTATTGCGCGTGACCCGCGAGGAGTAATCAATGGCAGCGTTTGAATATAAAGCCCTTGATAGCAATGGTAAACAGCAAAAAGGGGTGATAGAGGCTGATACGGCTCGTCATGCACGTAGTCAGCTACGTGAACAGCGCTTAATGCCCTTAGAGCTAGAACCGGTTGCTGAAAAAGAAGCCAAGGCCAAAAGCGGTGGGCTTAAGTTTTTCAAACGTGGTATCTCGGTTGCAGAGCTTGCTTTAATTACCCGTCAAATCGCCACTTTAGTTGCTGCAGGTTTACCCATTGAGGAATCACTCAAAGCGGTAGGCCAGCAATGTGAAAAAGATCGTCTTGCCAGTTTGGTCATGGCGGTGCGCTCGCGGGTTGTTGAAGGGTATAGCTTGGCTGATTCTTTAGCCGAATTCCCCCACGTATTTGATGATTTGTACCGCGCTATGGTGGCATCAGGTGAAAAGTCTGGTCATTTAGAAGTGGTACTAAACCGCTTAGCCGATTACACCGAACGTCGCCAGCAACTGAAATCTAAACTAACTCAGGCAATGATTTACCCTATGGTATTAACCATTGTTGCCATTGGGGTAATTGCCGTATTACTGGCAGCAGTGGTACCTAAGGTGGTTGGTCAGTTTGAACATATGGGTCAAGAGCTACCCGGTTCAACTCAGTTTTTGATCCTCGCCTCTGATTTTGTGCAAAATTATGGGGTATTTGTGCTTGTGGCACTGATTGGTTTGTTTGCACTACTAAAGCAGCTGCTAAAAAAACCAAACTTTAGAATGCAATATGACACCTGGTTACTCAAAGCTCCGGTTATTGGCAAAGTCAGTAAAGGCCTGAATACCGCCCGTTTTGCGAGAACCTTAAGTATCTTGTCAGCAAGTTCTGTACCTTTGCTTGAGGGCATGCGTATTGCCAGTGAAGTGCTGCAAAACGTCAAAGTGCGCGCAGCAGTGGATGATGCTACAGCAAGAGTGCGTGAAGGTACCAGCCTGGGCGCGGCGCTAACTAATACCAAACTTTTTCCGGCTATGATGCTCTATATGATTGCATCAGGCGAAAAAAGTGGTCAGCTGGAGCAAATGCTAGAACGTGCTGCAGATAACCAAGACAGAGAATTTGAATCTAATGTGAATATTGCCTTAGGGGTATTTGAACCCATGCTCGTGGTCAGTATGGCCTCGGTGGTGTTATTTATCGTGATGGCAATTTTACAGCCTATTTTAGAATTGAATAACTTGATCAGCGCTTAAGTATCCAAGTTATTTACTATTTATTGTTAGCGCACCGAGTGTGCGCGTCGGAGGAAGTTGTTAATGCAAACTAATCGAAATCAAACCCGTGGTAAACAAGCTGGTTTTACCTTACTTGAAGTCATGGTCGTGATTGTTATTTTAGGTATTTTGGCCTCTATGGTGGTACCTAACTTAATGGGTAACAAAGATAAAGCTGATATCCAAAAAGCCGTTTCTGACATTGTAGCGTTAGAAAACACCCTCGATATGTACCGCCTAGATAACAGTGTGTATCCAACAACGGAGCAAGGCTTAGATGCGTTAGTGCAAAAGCCAACCTCGTCACCTGAGCCACGTAATTACCGACCAGACGGTTACATTAAGCGTTTACCACAGGATCCTTGGCGCAACGATTACTACCTATTAAGTCCTGGCGAAAATGGCCGTATTGATATTTTCAGTGCCGGTCCTGATGGCCAAGTGGGAACTGAAGATGATATCGGCAACTGGAATCTGCAAAACTTCCAGTAAGCACGAAGTCTAATAGCAGATGATGATATCTAAACGCCAATCGGGGTTCACCCTCTTAGAAGTATTGCTGGTTGCCTTATTGATGGGGTTAGCTGCGGCTGCCGTCACGATGACAACCAGTACTTCAGGGCCTGAGCAAGCGTTAAAAAAAACGGCCCGTCAGTTTATTGCGACCACTGAATTAGTGATTGAAGAAACCATTTTAAGCGGTCAATTCTTAGGTATCGTCGTCGAAGAAGATGAATATCAATTTGTCTATTACGATGAAAAAAAATGGCACCCTATAACCCAAGATCGTCAACTGGCCCCAAGGCAAATGGACCCGGGTGTGAGTTTGAGTCTACTGCTTGATGGCTTGCCATTAGTTCAAGAAGATGAAGATGATGAATCTTGGTTTGATGAGCCATTAATTGAAGCCTCAAAAGAAGATAAAAAGAAAAATCCCGAGCCGCAAATTTTACTGTTTCCCAGTGGTGAAATGTCGACGTTTGAGTTGAGTTTTTTGACCGATGACGACCAAGGTAAAGAGATTGAAGTGCTAGTGGTGGGTGATGCATTAGGGCGTTTAGCCATAGGAAGCTTTGATGAAATACAGTAAAGGTATGACCTTACTTGAAGTCATAGTGGCCTTGGCGGTGTTTTCTATTGCTGCGGTTGCTGTCACCAAAAGCATTGGCGATCAAATGGCCAACCTGCCGATTTTAGAAGAGCGAACCTTAGCCCAATGGGTTGCTAGCAATCAAATGGTTGAGGTTAGATTAACGCAGCCTTTTCCTGAGCTGGGCACTAAAAATGGTCAGGTAGAGTTAGCCGATAAAGATTGGTATTGGCGTCAGGAAGTGATTAAAACCACCGACGACAATTTCAGAATGATCAGAGTATTAGTCAGTGATGATGACAGATTTAATCGCACCGTCGCACAAGTGAGTAGCTATGTTCACAATGAAGGCTAAGCGCTCAAGACACAGCGACAATCATCGCCAAGCAGGCTTTACTTTGCTGGAAATGATGATTGCTATTGGTATTTTTGCCATGATCGGGCTGGCATCGAACTCGGTACTGTCAACCGTGATGAAAAACGATGAAGCCACCAAAGAATTTTCAATCCGTTTGAAAGCCTTACAGCAAGGATTTGGCATTATCGAACGTGATTTAGGCCAGATGGTAGCCCGAACACAACGTGGCCTAGACGGCGAGCGTACCACCACTGTGTTTCAAACGGGCGATAACATGCTGGACTCAGAAACCGAAGCGCTGGTGTTTTTCCGTTTAGGTTGGCTCAACCCTGATGGCATGTTGCCAAGGGGTAGTTTGCAGTCGGTGTCATATGTGGTGCAAGAAGGCCGCTTAGAGCGTTGGTACTATCCTTACCCTGAGCCAGAAATTGGTGCAGAGCCATTAAAAAGTTTGATCATTAAAGATGTTATCTCCATCGAGTATTCGTTTTTTGTCGGTGATAAATGGGAGCGTAAAGTTGATGCTTCACAACTGCCACTTGGCATCGCGATGAAATTAGAAATTGAAGGCTTAGGTATCATTGAGCGTCGTTTTCTACTGCCTAAAGGTGGCGGTGATGCCGCAGCCAGTAACGGCGACAATAACGATGATAATGGCAGTAACGATAATACTGATAACGACAATGATACTGATGGCTCTAGCACGGGTGAAGACGGATGATGAAATATCAGTCGCCGGGGTTGCGTAAACAGCGCGGAGTCGCGTTATTAGTGGTGTTACTGGTGGTCGCTTTAGTGGTGATTATTGCGACCAATATTACCAGCCGTAATCAGTTATCCATGCGCCGTACCTTGAATTTAGCCCAGTATGATCAAGCCTATTGGTATGCTATTTCGGCAGAAGAATTAGGTAAAAAGATTTTAAAGCAAGATATGGAAGATGCTGACGGCACCGTACATTTACAGCAATATTGGGCTTTAGCTGATGTGATTTTTCCGGCTGAATACGGCGAAATTGGCGGTGAGATTAAAGATATGCGTTCTTGTTTTAATCTTAACGCTTTATCAGTTAAGTCAACAGAAGTTGAAAATGGCCAACCTAAATTATCATTAGCCGCGACTCAGTATATGTCACTGTTGGTTGCCCTAGGTATGGATGAATTTGGCGCCGAGCGGCTGACCCATACTTTGATTGATTATATTGACGAAGATACGGTAGCAATGCCCTATGGCGCTGAAGATGCCGATTATGAGTCTCGTAATACGCCGTATCGAGCAGCGAATACCTTGATGAATCATCGCAGTGAGCTGCGGGCGGTATTAGGATATAACCAGCAAGTGTATTTAACCTTGTTGCCTTATATTTGCGCGATACCAGGTAATAACCAACAATTGCTTAATGTGAATACCCTAGAGGTTGAACAAGCAGCATTGTTAGTGGGTATGCTAGAAAACAAGATTAGCCAAAGCGATGCGGAAAGTTTAATTAACCAACGACCTGCAGATGGCTTCGAAACCGCAGCAGAGTTTTGGGAAAATAATTCCTTAGCGAGTTTAGCCACTGAAAGTAATATGAAATCGAGCATAGTGGTCGATAGTAATTACTTCTTATTAAAAGCGGGCGCTAAAGTGGATAATGCGATGTTTAGAATGGATAGCGTTTTGCGTCGCAGTAATAACAAGTTTGATGTGATCAGTCGTCAATACGGTGATCAGCAATAATGAATATGGGTAACAATCCGCTTCAATTAACCTTGGCTAGTTTGGCCTGTGGCAGTTTGAAGCTTGTGGAGAATGACAGTGTCTGAACGGCTTTTTATCCGATTAGGGAAAACATCAACAAGTCCTTGTTCGTGGCTGGTATGGTCAGAACAAGAGCAAGAAATTATTGCTTCAGGTGAGTTAAGTGATGCAGCGAGCTTAACCAGTTTGACTGAGCGCGCGGGCAATCGTCCGGTGGATGTGTTGGTGCCAGCGGCCAGTATGACATTGACTCAAATTGCATTGCCTGAAAAAAATCAGCGCCAAGCGTTAAAGGCACTCCCTTTCATGCTAGAAGAAACCATCGCCTCTGATGTTGAAACCATGCACTTTGTGGTTGGCCCCCGTGATGGTGAGCAGCTAAATGTCGCCGCAGTGGCCCATGAGCAAATGCAAAACTGGTTATCTTGGCTGCTTGATGCTGGCATTAAAGTAAAGAGTATTGTCCCTGATTGTTTAGCCTTACCGTTGGATCAATGTAGCTGGGCTGCGCTGGATATGGGTGATGAATTGTTACTGCGTACCGGTGAAGGTAGTGGTGTGAGCTTGCCAAAAACATGGTTAGATTTCGCCTTACCTGAGCTGCTATCGCGTCGAAGTGATGCCGATTCTGCGCTAAAAATTGCCGCCTATAGCGAAGACTTAGTGTTTACCAATGCTGAGGTGGAAGCGAAACCATTAGATATTCCGATGATGGTATTGGCAAAGGGTATTTTACAGGCACCGATTAATTTATTAAGCGGTGTGTATCAGCCAAAGCGTGAATACAGCAAGCATCTGATGCTATGGAAAAATGCGGCTATTGTAGCGGTTATTGCTATCGTACTTGGGCTAGTGAATAAAGGCTTAACCATTCATCAGTTGAATCAACAAACCGCTGAAATAAAACAGCAAAGTGAAGCGATATTTAAGCGTGTTAGTCCAGGGGTAAACCGGATTGTTAATATTCGCTCGCAGCTGGACTCACAATTGCGCAGTCTTAAAGGTCAAGGTGGCGGTGCTGCTTTCTTTGACATGCTTGATGGCCTGAAAGAGTCATTTCAAAAAGTGCCCGATTTAAAACCGAACTCAATTCGTTTTGATGCAAGTCGTAATGAACTGCGCATGCAAGTGACGGCAAAAAGTTATGATCACGTGGATAAATTCAAGCAACTGGTTGAAGCGCGTTATGAGTTTGATATGGGTGCCATCAATAGCGGTGACAATGAAGTGAATACCACAATTACCTTGAAGGGCAAATAAGATGGAAAATTTGCAAATTTGGTGGCGTGGACTCGCGCAACGTGAACAGCAATTAGTCGGCAGTTGCGCAGTGTTTGTGGTTATTGGAATTTTGTATTGGGGCATTTGGAGCCCGATTGCAACTGCGGCAGACAATGCTGAAAAAGATCATCAAGCAGCCAAGCAAACCTTAAATTATGTTAAACAATCGGCGAATAAAATTGCCGGTTTAAAACAACAAGGTTCTGGGCCAAGAGCATCAGGCAGCTTAAGTTCGATTGTGAACCAATTAGCTGGCCAATATGATTTAGACATTACCCGTATGCAGCCACAGGGCAATAAAATCCAATTGTGGATGGACGATGTGCCATTTGACAGCTTACTTGATTACTTGCATGAACTGGTTGAAGAAAAAGGCTTAACCCTAGAAAGTGTTGATGTATCAGAGTCTGACTTGGCAGGTTATGTCAAAGTGCGCCGTATTCAGTTATCTAAGTAAGTAGGTATAGTAGTGAGTTTGATTAAGAAAATTATTTTAGGTGTTTTTGTTTACCTGATCTTTTTGGTGGTATTTATCCCAGCAAATTGGCTAGTGGGGATTGCGCCATTACCCAATAATATCAAGGTAAGCGGTGTTAGTGGTACATTGTGGCAAGGCTCTGCTGATTTGGTGTCGATTGATCGCCGTTTGATTGAACAGGTGTCATGGGATTTAAATCCTTGGACATTATTTATTGGTCAGCTCAATGTCGATCTGCAGATTGGTAGCCGGGCAACGCCAGTTAGTGGGCAGGGTGATATTAGTTGGTCTTTCTCAGGTGTCTCAGCTGAAAACTTGCGCTTTGAAGCGCCGAATAAATTTTTATTAGGCAACGCAAAATTACCCTTTAGAACCATGGTAGATGGTGATGTCAGTTTAATTGTTGAAAGCCTTAAGCAAGGTACGCCTTGGTGTGAGCAGTTAACCGGTAAGCTATTTTTGAATGCTATTGATGTTAAAAATCAGTTTGGTGAATATCCTTTAGGGGATATCGCCCTAGGGTTGAGTTGTATTGATGGCCAAGTGCAATTGATGACTGATGACTCAATGAACAAAATGGGGATTCAAGGTAGCGCCACTTTAGGTGAAAATAATCGTATTGTGGTTAGTGCTAAGATTAAACCGACCCATGAGCAGCCACAAGATTTAACCCAAGCTTTAAGCTTTTTGGGTAAACAAGATAGCCAAGGCTATTACCCTGTTAATTATCAGGGCACGATTCCAGGGTTGTAGTAACGACTGCTTCATCAGAAATTTGAAAGGCAGCTGAATCACATCAGCTGCCTTTTTTATTGGCTATAAATTATTAGCTACCATAGGCACTTAGCCTTTAACTGCAGCTAATAAGTCTTGATGTAAGAGTTGGTAATCATCAATGGCAGGAAAATCGATGAAATCCTTATTGGGCTTTTGACTGTCAGGATTGCTAATACCTAATTGAAAGCCAACACCCGCCAAACGTGATGCTTCAAGAATATTTTCATTGTCATCAACAAACAAACAGCGGCTTGGATCTAAGTCATATTTCGCGAATGCTTGCTTCCAAAATTCAGGGTGCTCTTTAGGATAACCCGTTTCATGGCTCGACATCATTCCATCTAGGCCTCTTGCCAGTTCAGTATGTTCTAATTTAAGTTCTAGGCTTTTAGGATGGGCATTGGTTAACAGGATTCTTTGTTTACCTGCCGTAGCGAGCGCCTCTAAAAAGGGCATGCTGTCTTGGCGCATTTGAATTCGCTCAACCAGTGAATAATGCAGGGTGAGAATATCTATGTCTAATTGTTGCTGCCAAAAATCAATGCAATACCAGTCTAGGGTGCCAACAACCTTATGGTAAGACTGCTCGACTAGCGCCTGCGCTTGGGCTAAGGAAATTTGCTTTTGTGTACTAAGCTGTTGAGGTACCAAAGTTAACCAAAAATGGTTATCAAAATGCAAATCCAGCAAGGTGCCGTCCATATCGAGCAAAACTGTGTCTATCTTATGCCAAGGAAACATGTAAATTCCGGTTGTAGAATATAGCTAGGGTAGTAAGATTGTAACTGGTCTTACTAAATTCGTCATATACGAGGTTTTAATGACATCACGGCATAAAAAGCCCGAAATTCTTCATCGCGAAATTGTCGCCAAAAGTCGACTGTTTCAGATAGAACAGCTGCACCTAAAATTTTCTAATGGCATTGAGCGTCAATATGAACGAATGAGTGGTGGCAGCCGCGGTGCTGTTATGATCGTGCCTGTGCATCAAGGTCAATTTTTGTTGGCTAAAGAATATGCCGCAGGCACTGATAATTATGAGTTGGGTTTTCCTAAAGGCTTGATTGATCCCGGCGAAGAGGCTGTTGAAGCCGCGAATCGTGAGTTACAAGAAGAAATCGGTTTTGCCAGTCGTAAGCTGACCTTACTAAAAGAGTTAAGTTTAGCGCCGGGTTATTTTGCCAGTAAGATGCAAATTTTTATCGCTGAAGAGTTATATGAAAGCAGGCTAGAAGGTGATGAGCCTGAACCTATTGAGGTTATCCCGTGGGCGCTTGGTGAATGGCAAGCGTTACTGGATAACACTGATTTTTCAGAATCGAGAAGTGTGAGTGCATTATTTTTAGCCCAACAACATTTACAAGGTTAATCTTGTTACTGTGTTAGCGGCTAAATTTAGCCAATTGAGATGTTGTAAGCGTTATTACTGACTGATGATTAAAATATTTCAGCTTACTCATCTAATTTAACTACAAATAAATCGTAAATTAGTCTAACTTGACACTATTCAGAGTATTATTTGGCGATTGGAGTCGTTATGAAGCCAGAAGAAGTAATTGAACAAGTCATCAGTATTGCCACCGAGGCGGGTCAAAAAATCCGCGATATTTATTTGAAAGGTGATTTTGATCGCGAAATAAAATCTGATAATACTCCTGTCACCTCAGCGGATCTGGCTGCAAATGAAATTATTTGTACTGAACTTGCTAAATTAACGCCTGATATTCCAATCTTAAGTGAAGAAGCTGCCGATATACCTTTTAATGAGCGTAGCGAGTGGCCACGCTATTGGTTAGTGGATCCATTAGATGGCACTGGTGAATTTATTGCTGGTAGTGGTGACTTTTCAGTGATTATTGCACTCGTTGAGCATAATCGCCCTGTGATGGGGATAGTGTATGTGCCGATGACAAACGTGTGTTACTACGCGATTGCAGGTTTAGGAGCCTACAAACGTGATGCTAACAATGAAGTGCGTATTAGCAGTAAACCACTTACTGATATTAATGAATCAGGTTTACGTCTTGCGGTAAGTCGTCGTCAAGACCCACAATCAGTATTAAAGTTACTCAGTCATCCTAGCAGTTGCGAATTAGTGGTGTTAGGCGGCGCAGCATTAAAGAGTTGTTTAGTGGCCGAAGGCCGAGCTGACTGTTACGTGCGTTTAGGGCCAACCGGTGAGTGGGATACAGGCGCTGCGCAAATTATTCTAGAAGAAGCAGGCGGCGCGTTAATGGATATTAACCTGCAACCGTTAACTTATAATGAACGTGAAACCCTTGAAAATCCAAACTTTATTGTTGTAGGTAGCCCGAATTTACCTTGGGACGATATCCTCACTAATTAGTCAGCTCGACATGACTTATTTAAGCCCTCTAGTAGAGGGCTTTTTTGTGGCCGCCATTTATAAAATACTCATGCTGTCTATAAATTAATGGGTTATGAGCATTGTTTTAATTTTGTTTGCTGTTAGTTTGTTGTTCAAAGCATTATTGATAATAGCGGCTTAAGGGCAAATGCAATGCGTAAAGGAGAGGGGGTGTTCACTCAGAGCTTCATTCATGGCTTAAATTACTTACCAAAATTGTTATCTATTTATATTCAAGGCTATACCTCAGGAATGGCAAAATAAGGATGTTTCATGGTATTAACCAAACGTTTTCTCCCTTACTTCATCACTCAGTGCCTTGGGGCATTAAACGATAATATCTATAAAAATGTGCTGCTATTACTGGTGACTTACAGCCAGGTAGATGCACTACCGATTAGCGTCAATATGTTTGTTAATTTAGCTGCCGGAGTGTTTATTTTACCGTTTTTCTTATTTTCAGCCCATGCAGGTGTCGTGGCTGACAATATGGACAAAGCGCGACTGATAAGACGACTTAAATTACTGGAGCTTATCATCATGTCTTGCGCGGCTTTTGCCATATTGTCGCAAAGCTATTTGCTGATGTTGGTACTGCTATTTCTTACTGGCAGTCAATCGGCTTACTTTGGCCCAGTTAAGTATTCCTTATTGCCACAAACGCTTAAAGAAGATGAGTTAGTTACTGGTAATGCTTGGGTTGAAATGGGCACCTTTATCTCGATCCTTGCTGGCACCTTGTCTGCAGGTTTGTTAGTGGCAAGTGAGCATAGTTTACTTGGCGCTGCGGTGACTGTGGTGACGTTATCTATTGCTGGTTACTTATCAAGCCGGGCTATTCCTGCATTACCGCCACAAGGCACAATCAGTAAAATTCGTTTTACCCCTTTTACGGGAACATGGCGCAGTATTGCCAAAGTAAGGCAAACCCCAAGTATCTGGATGGCTATTCTCGCCATTAGCTGGTTTTGGTTTTTGGGCGCCACTTATTTAACCCAGTTCCCAAACTTTGCTAAATTACACCTGTATGCCGATGCAACCGTGGTGTCGTTATTGTTGGCATTATTTTCCATTGGTATCGCCATAGGCTCGTGGGTATGTGAGCGGATTTCCTATGGTCATGTGGAGTTAGGCGTGTTGCCGTTTGGGGTTTTAGGCTTAACGGTATTTGGGGTTGATTTAATTTTTGCTATTCCGCCAGCGCCATTAGATAGCAGTTTCGTATATAGCTTTAGTCGCTTCATCACTGATCCGCAGCATTATCGGCTGATGGCTGATTTGCTGTTTATTGGCTTAAGTGGTGGATTATTCATTGTGCCCTTGTATGCCTTTATTCAATCTAGGGCTGCACCAGGGGAGTGTGCCCAAGCTATTGCGGCAAACAATATTATTAATGCCTTATTCATGGTGATGGCGGCATTGCTATCTATGTTGTTACTTGGCGTTTTAGAGTGGAGTATTCCGCAATTATTTTTACTCCTTGCTGGGTTGAACACTGCGGTGGCGTTATATGTGTATGCTCAGGTACCTGAGTTTGCTCAGCGCTTTATCAGTTACTTGTTGAGCCACTTGATGTACCGCGTCAGTGTTAATGGGCGTCTCAATATTCCGGCGCAGGGAGCTGGGGTGATTGTCTGTAATCATGTTAGCTATGTTGATGCCTTAATTATTATGGGCGCATCCACCCGTCCTATTCGTTTTGTGATGGATAAATCCATCAGTGAAATTCCGCTATTAAAATATCTCTTTCGCCATGCTGGAGTTATTCCTATTTGCTCACCTAAAAAGTGTGAAACCACCTACAAGCAAGCATTTGAGCTAATCCATGAAGCCCTTGGTAATGAGGAGCTAGTGTGTATTTTCCCTGAAGGACGTTTATCTGTTGATGGTGAAATTGCTGAGTTTAGACCCGGTATCGAAGCGATTTTAGCGAGAGATCCCGTCACAGTAATCCCGATGTCATTACAAGGCTTATGGGGCTCATACTTTAGCCATAAAGGCGGCCATGCACTGACAACACCACCGAAGCGTTTTTGGTCTAGGGTGACTGTGAATATTGATGCAGCGGTCGATGGGGTCTCACTGGGTCGCCATGGGCTACAAGCTAAGGTCACTGAGTTATTTGATAGCACAACTACTCGTTAAATGAGAGCGCTAATGGTCGTTAAGTGATGGAGCTAAAACACGAGTATAAGTGGTTGCTCTATCTTTGCTATGTGACACTCATAACAGCAACCGTTCGTTGTTATGAGTGCAGAGTGTGTGAATTATCCTGCTAGCTGATCTAAATATTGCTGGATCGCAATTTTATCACCACTAAATATTACCCTTTGCTGACGTTTGCTCATTTGGTATTGATACATAGGGTCGTAATAGCGCTCTAATAGTATTGAAATCCAATCAAAATGTTCATTAGCATCGTTTATTGAAAACTGTCGATTTATGGCGCTTTCAATAATGGCACTGAGCTGTTGGTGTTGCTTGCCACCTAAGCGTTTTTTGATGCTATTAATGCTGCTAAGCAGGTATTGGCTAAACTGTTCTTTTCCATGTTCTGCGCCATATTTATTGATAAAGGCGGCTGACTTATCAATAACATAGTCTTTATGTATTCTGTTTATACGATTCGCTAAGCTTTCTTCTAATACAATCATCTCACTGGCTTGCATCGCTTGGTAAAAAGCTTTGGGTATGGCTGAGCGCCCGATTAAGAAGCTTTCGTCTTCTAACAAGATTTTATGTTGTGGCAATTGCTGATGTTGTAGTAGCTGTGTCGCCAGCTGATTTTCGAAATTAATTTGAGTTGGCTGGGGCTCAAGGTTCTTACCAAAGCTTGAGCCGCGATGATTGGCAATGGCTTCTAAGTCAATGGACTCTGGTCGCAGTTGTAAGAGCTCGGTCTTGCCGCTGCCGGTGCTGCCGCTTAAAATGACTAAGGGCTGCAAAGTCGCCGCGGTATCAATGATATCAATTAAATATTGGCGCATGGCTTTATAGCCACCTTCAATATAAGGGATATCGATGCCGGCCTCTTTCAGCCATTGCTGTGACAACTTTGAACGTAAGCCACCACGAAAACAATATAGGTAGCTGTTGGGGTGCTTAGCGATAAACTGCTGCCAGCTTTCAATGCGCTGCTGTTTGGTTTTGCCATTAACCAATTGATGACCTAATTCGATAGCCGCCTGTTGTCCTTGCTCTTTATAGCAAGTACCAACCTTGGTACGTTCACTGTCATTCATCAGCGGGAAATTGGCCGAATGCTCGAAGGCGCCTTTACTAAATTCGATGGGGGCGCGCACATCAATGAGCGCACGCTGCTGAAGGAAAAGACGTTGATACTCGGTTTTAGCAATGATGTTAGCAAGCATTTGTTACTCTCTATGTCAGTGTAATTAATGCGCTATTGGTATTTGAAGCGCTCAATTCACCAATGCAAATAGGGGCAATATTTTGCGCCTCAAGTAAAGCAACCAGTTGTTGTTCTGCGTCAGCGCTTACCGCAATCAACAAGCCGCCACTGGTTTGCGGATCGCACAGAATCGCTTTTTGTTGCTGAGTTAGTGCTGGTAAGTATTGCTGATAGCTGTCGAAGTTGCGTTGGGTTCCGCCTGGGGTGCAACCTAAGTTTAAGTAGTGCAGCGCTCGGTCTAATAATGGGATGTTATTAAATACTAAATTCGCAGTGACATCGCCGCCTTGGCAAACTTCAATCAAATGACCTGCCAAGCCAAAACCCGTGACGTCTGTCAGTGCATTTACTCCAGCGATTGCCGCAATATCTTGGCCGGCCTTGTTTAGCTGACACATGGCATCAATGGCAATCATACTGTCTTGCTCTGTGAGCTTTTTTTGTTTTTGCGCGGTAGTGAGGATACCGATCCCTATCGGTTTAGTGAGATACAGTTTATCGCCAGCTTTTGCCGTATTATTGCGCTTTAATTGCTCAAGAGGGATTTGTCCGGTTACCGCCAATCCAAAAATCGGTTCAGGTGCATCAATGCTGTGACCGCCAGCTAACATTATTCCCGCATCTGCGCAGGCTTGGCGCCCGCCTTCAATAACCTTTTGAGCCACTTCTGCAGCTAAGATATTCACTGGCCAGCCAAGTATGGCAATAGCCATGATAGGCGTGCCACCCATGGCATAAATATCGCTGATGGCATTAGTGGCCGCGATACGCCCAAAGGTGAAGGGGTCATCCACAATCGGCATGAAAAAGTCAGTAGTACTGATAATGCCTGTTTCATCATTGAGTTGGTAAACTGCTGCATCGTCACGGGTTTGATTGCCGACTAATAATTTAGGATCGGTAAAAGAGGGTAAAGATGAGGCAAGTATGGTGCTAAGTACCTGCGGGGAAATTTTACAGCCACAGCCGGCGCCGTGGCTATATTCAGTAAGTTTAACTGACGATTCAGACATTAATGGGTAACCCTTAAAAAGGAAGATTATCCATCATAAACACATACGGCTACCTTGCAAGGTAGCCGTTTACTTTTAATGGGTTAAAACAGACTTTAATAAGCAGCAGTGAGGCTATTCCAGTTTTTCTTTTGGGCTAACAAACGTGCTTTTAATTCTTCGACCTGCAATTTTAATTGCTGGTTGCTCAGTTGTTTACGTTTGGCATCTAGCAGTACCTTTTTCGCTTGATAATAATCCACTAGATGTTGCTTCATAAGATCATATTCGGCTTGGAAATTAGCGATTATTTCATCACAATTTGGTAAATGTGCGACCTTATTTTGCGCTCTTAATAATTGCATTTGAAGTTTGGCACTTTCGATTCGCTCTTGCGGTACTACTCGTAAATCAGTGGCTAAACCACACCATTGCATTGACTTAATTAGCCATTTTGTTGGGTCGTAATGCCACCACTTAATACCATTACGGTAGTCATTTTCAAAAATGTGATGAAAGTTATGATAACCCTCACCATAGGTCAGTAAGGCAATCATGCCATTATCTTTAGCCGTATTTTTATTGGTATAGGGCTGACTGCCCCAGACATGGGCTAATGAATTAATAAAGAAAGTACAGTGATGTACGACCACTAAACGTAATAGTCCTGCCATCAGCACCATTGAAATAATATCGCCATTGAGCCAGCCTAAAAATGCCGGTAGTGCGATATTCATCAATACCACTAGGGTAAGATAATGTTTATGCTGCCACATAACGATGGCATCTTTTTGTAAGTCACGGACGTTATTATAATCATGATAACGACTGGCTTGGTATTCACGTAGCATCCAACCAATATGACTATACCAAAAGCCCATTTTGGCTGAATAAGGATCTTTATCGTTATTATCAACGTGCTTATGATGGATGCGATGATCTGATGACCAATGCAGTGCACTATTTTGTAATGCTAATGCACCGCCAAGGGCAAATAAGAATCGCATTGCAGGATGCGCTTTATAAGCTTTGTGAGACCATAATCTATGGTAACCGGCGGTAATTGAAAGGCCGCTAGCAAAGGCAAGTACCACAAAAGCAATCCACTCAATAGCTTCAAAGCCATGTGTAAAGCCACGCCACGGCACTAAAGTCAGCGCGCCAAGTAGTGTTAGCGCAAATAAAGCAGTATTTAACCAAATAATCGGTGGTTTTTTCATTAAGATAATCCATGATTCTTATTGAGCGTACAGTTGTAAGCTAATTTAGCTCACCAACTTTATTCGGTCAAGTATCTCGGGGCTGTGTTTTTAGCTTAAAAGCGGTATTATCTGTGCAATAACATTTACTAAATGGATCTTTACATGGGTGTAAGAGCATTACAGAAAGAAAAAACCCGTCGTGCATTGGTAGATGCCGCTTTTAATCAATTAAGCGCTGAACGTAGTTTCTCCAGTTTAAGCTTGCGAGAAGTGGCAAGGGAAGCGGGCATAGCACCAACCTCTTTTTATCGTCATTTCAAAGACATGAATGAACTTGGTTTAACCATGGTTGATGAAGGTGGACTTACACTTCGACAAATGATGCGTAAAGGTCGCCAGCGCGCAGAAGCGGGTGGCAGTGTCATTCGCATCTCGGTTGACACGTTTGTGGAAGTATTAGAATCAAATCCCAATGTTTTTCGAATTCTATTACATGAGCGCTCAGGAACGTCAGCGGCTTTTCGTGCCGCTGTAGCAAGAGAAATAGAACACTTTATTTCAGAGTTGTCTCATTACACAGAGGCGACTGCTGGAAGAACGCCGATGCTAGCCAGAGTACAAGCAGAAGCTTTAGTTACCCTAGTGTTTAACGCTGGGGCATCAGCTTTAGATATGAAACGAGCTGACAGAAAAGTATTAGCCGATCACTTAGTGCTGCAATTGCGCATGGTGGCAAAAGGCGCAGAAGCGCTGCAACATAAAGTTGATACTAAATAGCATCAGTGAATTAATAGTAAAACTTGCGCAATAAAAAAGCCGTTATGGATAATTCATCCTATAACGGCTTTTTAATATGTGTTGAACCTACTTACGTTCTAGTAGTACACCTGATTCCATATGGTGGGTATATGGGAATTGATCAAATAAAGCGAAACGGGTGATCTTATGGGTGCTTCCCAGTACCTCAAGGTTTGCTTTTAGGGTTTCTGGGTTACATGAAATATATAAAATGCGGTCGTAGTTTTGCATTAATGCCAAGGTGTCATCGTCAATACCCGCTCGTGGTGGGTCAACGAAAATGGTATTGCAATCGTAGCTATCTAAGTCAATACCTTCTAAACGTCTAAAGGTGCGTTTTTTCGCCATCGCATCACTAAAGTCTTCAGCAGACATACGAATGATTTGCACATTATCGACTTTGTTGATGGCAATATTATACTGCGCAGCATCAACAGATGGCTTAGCTAATTCTGTTGCTAGTACGCGGTCAAAGTTTTGCGCTAAAGCGATAGTGAAATTGCCATTACCGCAATAAAGCTCTAATAAATCGCCAGTGCTGTCTTTGGTTGCTGAAATAGCCCATTCGAGCATTTTGACTGACACTTTCGCATTTGGCTGGGTAAAGCTATTTTCAATTTGTTTATAATGTAATTCTTGACCGGCTACATTAAGGGTCTCAACCACAAAGTCTTTATCTAAATCGATTTTAAGTTTACGTGCTCGGCCAATGATATTGACGTTAAACTTTTCAGCTAAACGCGCCTTCATTTGGGTCGCTTGCTCTATCCAAGTGTCGCCTAATTGGCGGTGATAAAGTAACGACACTAAGATCTCACCACTAAGCGTGGTTAAAAAGTCCACCTGAAATAACTTAAAGCGTAAATCATGATTAGGACGTAGCTCTTCCATTAATGCAGTCATCATTTCATTGATTAAAGTCCCTGCAGGCAAATATTGCTCACAGCGCACTTTCTCATCTAAGACTTTATCAAACATGTAATAGAATAAGTCATCGCCATCGTGCCATACTCGAAACTCGGCGCGCATACGGTAATGGGCTGGTTCTGAGGCAAAAACTTCTAAACTAGGCGGCGTAAAATCGGCAAAGTCCTGTTCAAGCTTGATACGCTTCTCTGCTAGTTGCGCATCATAGTTTTTAGGATCCATTGCAGCTAAATTCATTTTGTTCCACCATAGGCTGTAAATTAAGGGCGCAAATATTATACTACACAACGCTGATGTCCAGCGGATTGACTTAATCTTAATGGATTAAGTGGTTAATTTTATCTATACAGCTTTTATCACCCGCATTATGGAGAAGAGATTGTCAGGTCCAATACTTATTTTTGATTCTGGTATCGGCGGTTTATCCGTTTTAGAACACATTCAAACAAAAATGCCTGCTAAAGATATCTTCTATTTATTTGATAATGCGCGGCTACCTTATGGGGACCTAGCAGAACAAGCATTAATTGAAGGTTGTGTGGCACTGATCATCAAGCAAGTGGCATGCATTAATGCTTCCATTGTGGTCGTTGCCTGCAATACTGCCAGCACCTTAGTGTTACCGCATTTACGAAGACGACTAACCATACCCGTGGTGGGCGTAGTGCCAGCAATTAAACCTGCAGCGCAATTGACTCAATCCAAACACATAGCATTACTTGCCACGCCTGGGACAGTTGAAAGAGCTTATACTAAAGAGTTGATCCGTGAGTTTGCTGGTTGCTGTGAAGTGACTTTGATTGGTTCATCTGAATTAGTGCTTATTGCCGAAGAGAAAGCTAAAAGAAACCCAATAAACTTAAATGCAATAAAACCAATCTTGGCTTCGATAAATGGCACTGATATAGATACCTTGGTTTTAGGCTGCACTCACTTTCCGTTATTACGCCAAGAAATAGCTGAGTGCATTAGCCATCCAGTAACGCTATTAGATTCCGGCGAAGCCATTGCAATAAGAGTGGCGTCATTATTAGAAACAATAAACAGGTCAGCTAAAGGTAAAACGAACAAAGTAGGCAGGTTAACAGCGGGATTTACAAAGAAGATAGATAAAGGCTTAGCATTAACATTAGCTGACTACGGTTTTAAGCAACTAGAGTGCATTTCCGTAGGCAGCTAATAGAAGGGGTTTAGTCTTCTTTATTTGACTCAGATGGATCTGACTCTTGTGATTTAGCTTCACGCACCTTTAGTGTGCGTTCTTGGAAACTGTAATCGTTTAACTTGTTCATTGCTTTCTTGGCGCCAGTTTCAGACATTTCAACAAAACCAAATCCCTTACGGCGACCTGTTTTTCTATCTCTAACTAAACGTACTGAATTAACTGGTCCATATTCGCCGAATAAAGCTTTCACTTCACCTTCATGAACACGGTAAGGCAAGTTACCAACATAAAGTGTCATTGTTGGGCCAACATAAGGCTTATTTGAATCAGTTGCAGTTGAAGACGGAACAAAAGTGAATATAAGACTCGCTAACATAACACCAGCGATGAAAGACACGACTAATTGAACATTGGTAGAAAGAGCATAAATAACGATTGCACCTATAAGGGCAATAATTAGGGTAATAACAAATGACTTTTGCATATGATTGTCTCTAATAAAAATGAAAAATGATAAATAACTGTTAAAAACATTGCTATGGTAATGAATTATTGAAGCTTTCACCATACTCTGATGAAAATATGACCTCAAAACACGATAAAAACCATATTACTGATAGTTACTGTAGGACAAAAGTGTTCTTTAAATACCCATAATAGTTAAAAATAAAACGATCTGTTCAAAAGCTATTCGCTTAAACGGTTTTTATATAAAAAGCCCTTGCACCAAT
>NZ_MCTV01000030.1:0-14269 GCF_002874545.1 Shewanella sp. 10N.286.52.C2 | reverse complement strand
AGGTAAGCCAGGTAAGCCAGAGTAAAATACTAAGAGAAATTAATTAGTAAAGATGATTTAAGTTAAAATTTCACGAAAAATAGACATAAAAAAACCGAGCTAGGCTCGGTTTTTTTAAATGAGTAATAAATTACTCTGCAGCTTCTACTTCAACAGCTTCAGCAGCTTCAGGGCGACCTACTAACTCGATGTAAGCCATTGGGGCTTTATCACCGGTACGTAGACCACACTTAAGAATACGAGTGTAACCACCAGGACGTTCCTGGAAGCGTGGACCCAATTCAGTAAATAACTTACCTACAACTTCAGCGTCGCGGGTACGAGCAAAAGCTAAACGGCGATTTGCAACGCTGTCAACTTTAGCAAGTGTTATTAGAGGCTCAACTACGCGGCGCAGTTCTTTCGCTTTAGCTACTGTAGTCTTGATTAACTCATGACTAACTAGTGAGCATGCCATGTTACGGAACATAGCTTGACGATGACTGCTGTTGCGGTTTAGTTGACGACCACTCTTACGATGGCGCATGACCTAATCCTTATAATCTTTAATCTGTACTAACTAAACTGGGACTTATAGGTCGTCTGCTAAACTAGCTGGAGGCCAGTTTTCTAGACGCATACCTAAAGACAATCCGCGAGACGCTAATACATCCTTAATTTCAGTAAGAGACTTCTTACCTAAATTAGGAGTCTTGAGCAACTCAACTTCAGTGCGTTGTACTAGATCTCCGATGTAATGAATCGCTTCAGCCTTCAAACAGTTGGCTGAACGTACAGTTAGCTCTAAATCGTCGACAGGACGCAACAGAATCGGATCAAACTCCGGTTTCTCTTCTACAACAGTCTGTTCAGTCACATCACGAAGGTCTACGAACGCATCTAGCTGTTCAGCTAAAATTGTTGCAGAACGACGAATTGCTTCCTCAGGATCAATAGTACCATTAGTGGTCATATCGATAACGAGTTTATCTAAATCAGTACGTTGCTCTACACGTGCTGCTTCAACATTATATGCAATGCGAGCAACAGGTGAGAATGAAGCATCAACCAACAAGCGACCAATTGGGCGATCATCGTCTTCGGTTTGTGCACGAGCCGAAGCTGGAACATAACCACGACCACGCTCAACACGGATACGCATGCTGATATCATTGTTACCAGTCAAATGACAGATAACATGATCAGGATTCATAATGGTAACATCACCATCATGTGTGATATCTGCTGCTGTAACAGGGCCTGTGCCTGACTTACTTAAAGTAAGTAAAGCTTCATCCTTACCCTCAATGTTTACCGCTAAACCTTTAAGGTTAAGCAATATCTCAAGGATATCTTCTTGTACGCCTTCTTTGCTACTGTACTCATGTAACACGCCGTCGATTTCGACTTCAGTTACGGCACAGCCAGGCATAGACGACAATAAGATACGACGCAAAGCGTTGCCTAATGTGTGACCAAAACCACGTTCTAGTGGTTCTAGCGTAACCTTGGCACGAGTTGGGTTAACCTGCTCTATGTCAACGAGACGCGGTTTTAGAAATTCTGTAACAGAACCCTGCATTGTGTCCTCTCTTGTTTGTTAGCTTTACTTAGAGTAAAGCTCGACGATCAGCTGTTCGTTAATTTCCGCAGACAAATCGCTACGTTCTGGTAGACGCTTGAAAGCACCTTCCATTTTCGCGCTGTCGACTTCAACCCATGTAGGCTTCTCACGTTGACCAGCCACTTCTAAAGCCGCTTTAATACGAGCTTGAGTACGTGACTTTTCACGGATGCTTACAACATCATTCGCAGACACTTTGAATGACGGAATGTTAACAACACGACCGTTAACCACGATTGATTTGTGGCTTACTAATTGACGTGATTCAGCACGAGTCGCACCAAAACCCATACGATAAACAACGTTATCTAAACGGGTTTCTAAAAGAGCAAGTAGGTTTTCACCAGTGTTGCCTTTTAGACGTGCAGCTTCTTTGTAGTAGTTACGGAATTGCTTTTCTAGCACACCGTACATACGACGAACTTTTTGTTTCTCGCGTAGCTGTAAACCGTACTCTGATAAACGTGGCTTACGTGCGCCATGTTGACCAGGTGCAGCTTCAAGCTTACACTTCGAATCGATTGCTCTCACACCGCTTTTTAGGAAAAGGTCTGTACCTTCTCTGCGGCTGAGCTTGAGCTTAGGACCCAAGTATCTTGCCATGATCTTTCTCCAACTATCCTATATACGACGTGTTATACACGACGCTTTTTAGGTGGGCGACAGCCATTATGAGGGATAGGTGTCACATCGGTAATGTTGGTGATTTTATAACCAACAGCGTTCAGCGCACGAATGGCTGACTCACGACCTGGACCTGGACCCTTTACGAAAACTTCAAGGTTTTTAACACCGTAATCTTGTGCAGCAATACCTGCACGCTCAGCAGCAACCTGCGCAGCGAACGGTGTAGATTTACGTGAACCACGAAAACCTGAACCGCCAGAGGTAGCCCAAGACAACGCATTACCTTGACGATCTGTAATGGTGACAATTGTGTTGTTGAAAGATGCATGGATATGAGCCATACCATCTGCAACCTGTTTACGTACGCGCTTACGCGGAGAACGTGACGGAACTTTAGCCATTTTGGTTTACCTTCCCGTTACTTTCTAATTGGTTTACGTGGACCTTTACGCGTACGCGCATTGGTCTTAGTACGTTGCCCACGAAGAGGCAGGCTACGGCGATGGCGGAGACCACGATAACAACCAAGATCCATAAGACGCTTGATGTTCATTGAAATCTCACGACGTAAGTCACCCTCTACTGAGTATTTGGCAACTTCTTCGCGTAGAATATCTATTTGAGCTTCGCTCAATTCCTTGATCTTAGCATCTTCAGCAATTGAAGTAGCTGCGCAGATTTCTCTAGCGCGCGTACGTCCAATACCAAAAATTGCAGTCAATGCGATGACTGTGTGCTTTTGATCAGGAATGTTAATGCCAGCGATACGGGCCACTATGCACTCCTTAATATGTTAAAGGTCGACTGCGAAAAGCCCGAAAGGATACTCGACAGCCAACAAATTTGCAAACATTATTTGCTCAGTTCTATTTAGAACTGAGCAAATATCTTTTTTTAGCCTTGACGCTGTTTGTGTTTTGGTTCAACACAAATCACACGTACAACGCCACTACGCTTGACGATCTTGCAATTACGGCAGATCTTCTTCACGGAAGCTCGAACTTTCATTTCATCACTCCGTTAAAAGCTATTAGCGACCAAAGCGATCTAAATTCGCTTTGTTTACTAGGTTAGCTTTCTTCATCACAGACTCATACTGATGAGACATCATATGGGTCTGAACCTGAGCCATGAAGTCCATGATTACGACTACAATAATTAGTAGTGAAGTACCGCCAAAATAGAACTGTACTTTCCACGCAATTAACATGAACTCCGGAATTAAACAGATAAAGGTAATATAAATCGCACCCGCAAGGGTCAAACGAGTCATTACTTTATCAATGTAACGCGAAGTCTGTTCTCCAGGACGAATCCCAGGAATGAACGCACCACTTTTCTTCAAGTTATCAGCTGTCTCACGTGGGTTAAACACCAACGCAGTATAGAAGAAACAGAAGAAAACGATAGCTGTTGCATACAATAATGAATACAGCGGTTGTCCAGGTGACACAGCTAAAGCGAAATCGCTTAACCATGACATGGACTCATTTGCACCAAACCACTGAGCCAGTGTGCCTGGGAACAAAATAATGCTGGATGCAAAAATTGGCGGAATCACACCTGCCATGTTCACTTTAAGAGGTAAATGTGTGCTTTGCGCTGCGAAAACCTTACGGCCTTGTTGACGCTTAGCGTAGTTAACGACGATACGACGTTGACCACGTTCTACAAATACAACTAAATAAGTAACTGCAAATACGATTACTGCTAATAGCAACAGAACCAGTACATTCAAATCACCTTGACGAGCCTGTTCAGCCGTTTGGCCGATAGCAGACGGTAAACCAGCAACAATACCTGCGAAAATTAATATCGAGATACCATTACCAATACCACGTTCAGTAATTTGCTCACCTAGCCACATTAGGAACATTGTTCCTGTCACTAGACTCACAACTGCAACAAAGTAAAAACCAAAACCTACATTGACCACAAGGCCAGGTACTAGGCTTGGCAAACCTGTTGCAATACCAATCGATTGAAGCGTACCCAACACTAACGTTCCGTATCTAGTGTACTGACTGATTTTCTTTCTTCCTGACTCGCCTTCTTTTTTCAATTCAGCAAGAGCAGGATGAACAACAGTCAATAATTGCATGATAATCGATGCCGAAATATACGGCATGATACCTAATGCAAAGATAGAGGCACGCTCTAAAGCACCACCCGAGAACATGTTAAACATGCCAAGGATGGTATCTTTTTGTTGAGCAAACAGATCTGCTAACACAGCTGCGTCAATACCAGGAATTGGTACAAACGAACCGGCTCTAAAGACGATAATCGCACCAATCACGAACAGGAGACGGGTTTTCAATTCAGATAAACCGCCTTTCGCGCTTTTTAAATCAAGTCCTGGTTTTGCCATCGACGTATTATTCCTCGATCTTGCCGCCGGCAGCTTCAATAGCTGCACGTGCACCTTTGGTTACCTTCAGACCTTTAACGGTCACTGGGCGTTCAATGGTACCTGAAAGAACGATTTTCGCAAACTGTATGTTGCGAGTAATTACGTTCGCATCTTTCAGTGCGTTAAGGTCGATAACATCACCGTTAACTTTTGCTAGTTCGAGTAAACGAACTTCAGCTGAGACCAAAGCTTTGCGCGAGGTAAAACCGAATTTAGGTAAACGAATTTTAAGAGGCATTTGACCACCCTCAAAACCGATACGCACACCGCCGCCAGAACGAGACTTTTGTCCCTTATGACCACGACCTGCGGTTTTACCTAAACCAGAACCAATACCACGACCTACACGCTTAGGAGCAGACTTAGATCCTGCTGCTGGAGATAGAGTATTTAAACGCATTATTAATCCTCCACCTTAACCATGTAGTAAACTTTATTAACCATACCGCGAACTGAAGGAGTATCTTCAACTTCAACGGTGTGGCCAATACGTCTTAGGCCTAAACCTAATAAACAGGCACGGTGCTTTGGCAAACGACCAATCGCACTCTTTGTCTGTGTTACTTTAAACGTTTTAGTAGCCATGGTGCATTAACCTCGAATTTCATCAACATTCAAGCCGCGCTTAGCTGCAACTTGTGCTGGTGACTTCATGTGCACCAACGCATCGACAGTAGCTCGAACGATGTTGATCGGGTTAGTAGAACCGTATGCTTTTGACAGAACGTTATGAACGCCTGCTACTTCCAATACGGCACGCATTGCGCCACCGGCAATAATACCGGTACCTTCCGATGCTGGTTGCATGTAAACACGCGAACCAGTATGGCGACCTTTAACTGGGTGATGCAGTGTACCTGCGTTCAACTCCACGGTTACCATGTTACGACGGGCTTTTTCCATTGCTTTTTGAATAGCAGCTGGAACTTCGCGCGCTTTACCATAGCCATAGCCAATCTTACCGTTACCATCACCTACCACTGTTAGTGCGGTGAAGCTAAAGATACGACCACCTTTAACTACTTTAGAAACACGATTAACTGCAATCAATTTCTCTTGCAAATCGTCTTTCTGCTGAGCTTCTAATTTAGCCATTTTTATAACCCCTTAGAATTTCAGGCCAGCTTCACGAGCTGCGTCAGCTAATGCTGCTACGCGACCGTGATACTTGAAACCAGAACGGTCGAATGCAACCGAAGTTACACCTTTTTCGATCGCACGCTCTGCAACAGTTTTACCCACTGCTTTAGCTGCGTCTACGTTACCGGTACTCTTTAGTAGTTCTTTAACCGCTTTTTCAACGGTTGAAGCAACTGCCAACACCTGAGCTTCAGGATTAATCACCTGAGCATAAATGTGACGCGGTGTACGATGTACAACCAGACGGTTCACGCCCAGCTCTTGGATCTTCTTACGAGCACGCAGAGCGCGACGTAAGCGAGATGTTTTCTTATCCATATCGCGTTACCTACTTCTTCTTAGCCTCTTTACGGCGTACTTGCTCGTCTGCATAACGAACACCTTTGCCTTTATAAGGCTCTGGTGGACGATAGCCACGAATCTCAGCAGCAACCTGACCAACTAACTGTTTATCAACGCCCGAAAGGACGATGTCAGTTTGGCTAGGACACTCTGCAGTAACACCTGCGGGAAGTTTGTGAACCAATGGATGTGAGAAACCTAAAGTTAGATCTAGGTTTGAACCAGCTGCTTTCGCACGGTAACCAACACCAATTAACTTTAATTTTTTAACAAATCCTTCAGAAACACCAACAACCATGTTGTTTACTAGTGCACGAGCTGTACCAGCTTGAGCCCAAGCGTTAGCAACGCCTTCAACTGGACCAAAACTTAGTACGCCGTTGTCTAGAACAACACTTACCGCTTTGTTGATTTCTCGAGTCAAACTACCTTTAGTACCTTTTACGGTGATAGTTTGTTCGTTTAAGGTCACCTCTACGCCGGCAGGAATAGACACTGGTGCTTTTGCTACACGTGACATACCTAGCTCCTTACGCTACGTAGCAGATAACCTCGCCACCCATGCCTGTTAGGCGGGCAGCACGATCGGTCATCAAGCCTTTAGAAGTGGACACAATTGCGACACCCAGACCGCCCATCACCTTTGGAAGTTCGTTTTTACCTTTGTAAATACGAAGACCAGGACGACTTACGCGCTGGATAGTCTCAACGACTGGTTTGCCTTGGAAATACTTTAAAGTGATTTCTAATTCAGGCTTGGCTTCTTCTGCTACGGCGTAGTCAGTAATGTAACCTTCATCTTTAAGTAATTTCGCAATTGCTACTTTTAACTTAGCTGAAGGCATCTTTACTGATACTTTGTTAGCAGCTTGGCCGTTACGAATACGTGTTAACATATCCGCAATAGGATCTTGCATGCTCATATTAGCTTACTCCGTGACAAGTGCTTACCAGCTGGCCTTACGTAGACCAGGAACTTCACCACGCATAGTAGCTTCACGTAATTTAATACGGCTAAGGCCGAATTTACGTAAGAAACCATGTGGGCGACCAGTTTGATTACAACGGTTGCGTTGACGCGCAGCGCTAGAATCACGAGGTAGAGCTTGTAACTTAAGAACAGCTTCCCAACGGTCTTCGTCAGAAGTCGCAGGTGCGCTGATAATAGCCTTAAGTGCTAAACGCTTTTCAGCATATTTAGCTACGAGCTGTGCACGCTTTGCTTCACGTGCTTTCATAGATGATTTTGCCATTATGCTACCCTTATTTCTTGAATGGGAAGTTAAATGCGTCTAACAAAGCACGACCTTCTTCATCATTCTTCGCAGTAGTAGTGATAACAATATCCATACCACGAATCTTATCGATTTTATCGTAATCGATTTCTGGGAAGATGATTTGCTCACGCACACCCATTGCGTAGTTACCACGACCGTCAAACGCTTTTGCGCTTAGGCCACGGAAGTCACGAATACGTGGGATTGCAATGTCAACTAAACGCTCTAAAAATTCCCACATACGCTCACCGCGTAGGGTAACTTTACAGCCAATAGGGTAGCCTTCACGGATTTTAAAACCAGCAACTGATTTACGTGCAACAGTTACAACTGGTTTTTGGCCAGCGATTGCAGTCATATCACGGAGCGCATGCTCCATAACTTTTTTGTCTGCAACGGCTTCGCCTACACCCATGTTAAGGGTGATTTTTTCAATCCGAGGGACTTGCATGACACTGGTATATTCGAACTTTTTAGAAAGTTCTGCAATAACAGTCTCTTGATATTTATCATGCAGTTTCGCCATCGTTTACTCCGTTTACTTAATGAGTTCACTATTCGATTTAAAGAAACGGACTTTTTTGCCGTCTTCGAATCGGAAACCAACACGATCTGCCTTGCCTGTGGCTTGGTTAAAGATCGCTACGTTTGATGCTTGTATCGCTGCTTCTTTCTCGATTACACCACCAGTTACGCCCAATTGTGGGTTTGGCTTTTGGTGTTTTTTAACAAGATTGATGCCTTCAACAATCAACTTACCAGTAGGTAGGACTTGAGAAACTTTTGCTCGTTTACCCTTGTCTTTACCTGCTAATACAATTACTTCGTCTTCACGACGGATTTTAGCTGCCATTTTGAAGCTCCTTACAGTACTTCTGGTGCCAGAGAGACGATTTTCATAAACTGCTCGTTGCGCAATTCACGTGTCACTGGTCCAAAAATACGAGTACCAATCGGTGCAAGGTTTGCGTTAAGCAAAACTGCTGCATTCCGATCGAAGCGAATGACAGAACCATCTGGACGACGTACGCCTTTCTTAGTACGGACTACCACCGCGTTATATACATCACCTTTCTTCGCTTTAGCGCGAGGAATAGCTTCTTTAACAGAAACCTTGATGACGTCGCCGATACCGGCATAACGACGATGAGAGCCACCCAAGACCTTAATACACTGAACTCTACGAGCGCCACTGTTACACGCGACGTCTAGAGTCGATTGCATTTGGATCATTTTAAGTGCTCCGCTATCGTTACTACAAAACCCCGAAATTGGGATCATATTTGTCCACTTCTTGAACAATTCATACCTTGCTAATTACTCATTAGCATTGAATGCAATTTGTTCAAAAATGGGGCGCAAGTATAACACCAAAATATTGGGTTGCATAGTATAAAAAAACAAACGGCCCCAAGCATTGGAGCCGTTTACTATAACCTAATGATTACTAGGCTTTTGTTACTACTTCAACAAGTGTCCAAGACTTAGTCTTAGAAAGAGGACGACACTGACTAATAGTCACTACGTCACCTTCATTACACTGATTGGTTTCGTCATGTGCATGGATCTTAGTTGTACGCTTAATGTACTTCCCATAAATAGGATGTTTCACTTGGCGTGCAATAGCAACAGTAATAGACTTGTCCATTTTGTTGCTAAGAACTCGACCTTGCAAAGTACGGATTTTATCAGACATTACGCACCTGCCTTAGAAGTAATAATGGTCTTAACACGTGCAATGTTACGACGCACTAATTTCAATTGATTCGTTTGAGTCAACTGACCAGTAGCGTGTTGCATACGCAGGTTAAACTGCTCACGCAGCAGACCAAGTAATTCAGCGTTAAGTTCTTCAACGCTCTTTTCTCTTAGTTCGCTCGCTTTCATTACATCACCGTCTTAGTTACGAAGGTAGTCTTAATAGGAAGCTTGGCAGAAGCTAAAGCAAACGCTTCACGCGCTAACTCTTCAGATACACCATTCATCTCATAAAGAACCTTACCAGGTTGAATCTGACATACCCAGTATTCAACGTTACCCTTACCTTTACCCATACGCACTTCAAGAGGCTTAGAGGTAATTGGCTTGTCAGGGAAAACTCGAATCCAAATTTGTCCTTGACGTTTAATGTGACGTGTCATGGCACGACGTGCAGATTCGATTTGACGAGCTGTTAAACGACCACGGCCGACAGCTTTCAAACCGAAAGTACCAAAGCTAACTTCAGTACCGTTCGCTAGACCGCGGTTACGGCCTTTGAACATCTTGCGAAACTTCATACGTTTAGGTTGCAGCATTAAAGTTTCTCCTATTTAGCACGAGGCTTGCGCTTAGACTGCTGCTTCGGCTCTTCTAACGCGACAACGTTACCGTCTAGAACTTCGCCTTTGAAGATCCAAACTTTAACGCCAATCACACCGTATTGGGTGTGACTTTCAGCTGTAGAATAGTCGATATCAGCACGTAGAGTATGCAAAGGTACACGACCTTCACGATACCACTCAGAACGTGCGATTTCAGCTCCGCCTAGACGGCCGCTCACTTCAACTTTGATACCTTGAGCACCAATGCGCATTGCGTTTTGAACTGCACGCTTCATAGCGCGACGGAACATAACACGACGTTCTAGTTGCTGCGCAATACTGTCAGCAACTAACTTTGCGTCTAACTCAGGCTTACGGATCTCAGCGATGTTGATTTGAGCAGTAGTGCCTGTAATTTTAGATACATGTGCACGTAATACTTCAACGTCTTCACCTTTCTTACCAATCACAACGCCTGGACGGGCAGTGTGAATAGTAACGCGGATGCTCTTCGCAGGACGCTCGATAACGATTTTAGATACTGATGCAGCCTTCAATTTCTCTGTAAGATATTGACGAACTTCCCAGTCGCTGTTCAGATTATTCGCATAATCTGACTTATCGGCGTACCAAGTAGAGATCCAAGGCTTCGTGATACCCAGACGGATACCATTAGGATGTACTTTCTGTCCCATTGCTCTCTTCTCCTAGCGATCTGATACAACCACAGTAATGTGGCTGGTACGCTTCATGATACGATCAGCGCGGCCTTTGGCACGAGGCATGATGCGCTTCATAGTTGGTGCTTCGTCAACAAAGACTTGGCCAACTTTAAGCTCATCGATATCTGCACCTTCGTTGTGTTCGGCGTTTGCGATAGCTGAGTCTAGTACTTTCTTAACCAGTACGGCGGCTTTCTTAGGGCTGAAGGTCAAAATCTCAAGCGCCTTAGATACAGGCAACCCGCGAATTTGATCAGCAACTAGACGGGCCTTCTGCGCAGACGTACGGGCGTAACGATGTTTAGCTAAAACTTCCATCTTATGTCTCCCGTATTAACGCTTCTTCGCTTTCTTATCTGCAGCATGGCCGCGATAAGTGCGAGTTGGTGAAAATTCACCAAGCTTATGACCGATCATTTCGTCAGTTACGAACACAGGTACGTGCTGACGACCATTATGGACAGCGATGGTCAACCCAATCATATTTGGGATGATCATTGAGCGGCGAGACCAAGTCTTAATTGGTTTTTTATCTCCCGCTTCCATCGCTTTCTCTACCTTCTTCAGCAAGTGCAGGTCAATGAAAGGACCTTTCTTGAGAGAACGTGGCATGGGCGAATCCTCTTACTATTTGTTACGACGACGTACAATGTACTTGTCGGTGAGCTTATTACTACGAGTTTTATAACCCTTAGTTGGCACACCCCATGGACTTACTGGATGACGACCACCAGAAGTACGGCCTTCACCACCACCGTGTGGATGGTCTACCGGGTTCATTGCAACACCACGCACTGTAGGGCGTACGCCTCTCCAGCGTTTAGCACCTGCTTTACCTAACTGGCGTAGCATGTGCTCGGCATTTCCAACTTCACCGAATGTTGCACGACAATCAACAGGCACTTTGCGCATTTCGCCAGAGCGAAGACGTAAAGTTGCATATTGGTTATCACGAGCAACAACTTGAACATAAGCACCAGCTGAACGCGCGATTTGAGCACCTTTACCAGGTTTCATTTCTACTGCGTGCACAACACTACCCACTGGGATGTTGCGAAGCGGCATTGCGTTACCGGTTTTGATGTCTGCATCCACACCAGATTGGATTGCATCACCAGCTTTCATGCCTTTAGCGGCAAGAATGTAGCGACGCTCACCGTCTGCGTACAATACTAACGCAATGTTAGCTGTACGGTTTGGATCATATTCCAGACGTTCAATTTTCGCAGGGATACCGTCTTTATTGCGTTTGAAATCAATAATACGATAATGCTGCTTGTGTCCACCACCAACGTGACGAACAGTGATGCGACCCGTATTGTTACGGCCACCACTTTTAGATTTCTTAGCCAACAGGCCTGCAAAAGGTTTCCCTTTATGCAAGTCGCTGTTCACCACTTTAACAACGTGGCGACGACCTGGAGAGGTTGGCTTACACTTAATAACTGCCATGATAATTCTCCTTTGCTTACTCAGCGCCACCGACGAAATCGATGTCAGCACCAGCAGCTAAAGTTACATAGGCTTTTTTCCAATCGCTACGACGACCTACACGGCCACCGGTACGTTTAGTTTTGCCTTTGTTTACCAAAGTGCGAACACTATCAACTTCAACTTCGAAAAGTTTCGCTACAGCAGCTTTAATCTCTGCTTTAGTCGCATCGATTGCTACGCGGAAAACTACAGTGTTGTTTTTCTCAGCTAATACAGTGCTCTTTTCAGATACATGTGGCGCTAAGATAACTTTTAGCAAACGTTCTTCGGTGATCATGCTAGCATCTCCTCGATTTGCTTCACTGCATCAGCAGTAACAAGAACAGTGTTGAACGCGATTAGACTAACTGGGTCTAGACCCGCTACGTCACGTACGTCAACCTTGTATAAGTTGCGTGCTGCTAAGAATAAATTCTCATCAACATCTGCAGTAACAATTAGAACGTCTTCTAGTTGCATTTCTTTTAACTTAGCTTTCAGCTCTTTAGTTTTAGGAGCTTCAACACTAAAAGATTCAACAACGACTAAACGCTCTTGACGTACCAATTCAGAAAGAATGCTTTTTAGAGCACCACGGTACATCTTTTTGTTAACTTTTTGGCTGTGATCTTGTGTTTTAGCAGCGAATGTTACGCCACCGCCACGCCAGATCGGGCCTTTAACACTACCGGCACGAGCTCGGCCTGTGCCTTTCTGACGCCAAGGCTTTTTGCCTGAGCCAGTTACTTCCGCACGAGTCTGTTGAGCACGAGTGCCCTGACGCGCGTTTGCAGCGTAAGCTACAACTACCTGATGGACCAATGCCTCGTTAAAGTCACGGCCGAAGGTAGTTTCGGAAACTTCAAGAGCGCTTTGCGCGTCTTTCAATACCAATTCCATTACTATCTCCTCAGACCTATGCTTTAACGGCTGGCTTGATAATCAAGTCACCATTGGTAGCGCCAGGAACAGCACCTTTTACCAATAACAAGTTACGCTCTGCATCTACACGTACAACGTCTAGATTTTGAGTAGTTACTTGCTCGGCACCCATGTGGCCAGACATTTTCTTACCTTTGAAAACGCGACCAGGTGTCTGGTTTTGACCAATAGAACCATTAGATCTATGAGCCAAAGAGTTACCATGTGTCATATCTTGAGCGTGGAAGTTCCAGCGTTTAATACCGCCTTGGAAGCCCTTACCTTTAGATTGACCAGTAACATCAACTTTCGCTGTATCTGCAAAGATATCAACGTTAAGTTCAGCACCAACTTCAATGCCTTCACCTTCACCATCTGCCAAACGCAATTCCCATAAACCTCGACCGGCTTCTACGCCGCTCTTAGCAAAATGGCCTGCTTCTGGCTTAGTGATGCGGTTGGCTTTTTTGGTACCAGTAGTTACTTGAAGAGCACGGTATCCGTCGTTTTCTAAAGTTTTCACTTGAGTTACGCGGTTACCAGCAATTTCAATTACTGTTACAGGGATTGAAGCGCCATCTTCTGTGAAGATGCGAGTCATACCCACTTTACGACCAATAAGACCGATAGCCATCTTTCAAACCTCTTCTAAGGATCTCAATTAACCTAAGCTAATCTGAACGTCGACACCAGCGGCAAGATCTAAACGCATTAATGCGTCTACAGTCTTTTCAGTTGGCTCTACGATGTCAACTAAGCGCTTGTGAGTACGAATTTCGTACTGATCACGTGCGTCTTTGTTGACGTGCGGAGAAGTCAAAATGGTATAACGTTCTTTACGCGTAGGAAGTGGAATTGGACCACGAACCTGTGCGCCTGTACGCTTAGCAGTTTCAACGATTTCCGCTGTTGATTGATCGATCAAACGATGATCAAATCCTTTCAAGCGGATACGGATTCTTTGGTTCTGCATTGACCAGAGCTCCTAAAATGCACACATAAAAAATCACCCTCTAGCTTCTTCCCAATGGAAAAGCAGAGCGAGATGATTTAACCGTAGACTCCCAATCGGAGTCAATTATGAAAATGAATAATCCAAATGATTAAACATTATATTACGCTGTCTAGGACAGCGAAGGGCAATTATACAGATCTAATTTCATAGATCAACCCCTGCGAACAAAAACTCTTCAATTTAGTGGTTCTGTTCAAGGCGGTGGATTTTACATGGTTAGAATCAAAATGCAATAAAAACAAAAAAGGAAGCCGAAGCTTCCTTTTTTTATGTGTTAACTAAAGACGCTATTAAGCGATAACTTTAGCTACAACACCAGCACCAACAGTACGGCCACCTTCACGGATAGCGAAACGTAAACCGTCATCCATTGCGATTGGGTAGATTAGTGTAACAACCATTTTGATGTTATCACCAGGCATTACCATTTCTA
>NZ_MCTV01000029.1:0-5409 GCF_002874545.1 Shewanella sp. 10N.286.52.C2 | reverse complement strand
AGGAAGGGACCACGTTTTTCGGCGTGACAGCTATAACAAGTGTCATTAACGGTTGGTTTAACTAAGGCGTTTTCACTCATTGAACCGTGCGGCGCATGACAATCAATACAGGTCATTTGGTCCCATTTCATTGGGTGTGATGAGCGCTTGTTCATGTCGGCTTTTTCTTGGGTGTGACATGAGGTGCAGGTGTCATTAACCGACAGTTTATCTAATGCAGGATCTGTGGCTGCGTGAATGGTGTGACAATCGCTACAGGCAATTTCTTCAAGATTATGGGTGCTGGTATGCCACGCCATTTGCTCTGGGTCGTTATGGCAACCTTGGCAAACGGTATTTTGGGTTGGGGCAGACAATTTGCTGTCTTTACCAAAAGCAATCATCGGCTCTTTACCGCCGCGATTATGCTGGCCTTGTGGGCCATGACAGGCTTCGCACTGTAACCCTGCCATCGGTGATTGACTGTTATTACCTTGGCCGTGTGCGCCATCAAATAACGCCATGACGGTTTCATTTTTACGGTGACAGGTTAGGCAGTTGTCAGCGCCTTTAGGGGAATAATTTCCTTCAGCGAACTTCTCAACTAACTGTTGTTCTAATTGTGTTGAGCTGAGGTCATCCCATGGGGTGGCATTAGCGCTGGTATGGGGAATTAATATTGAAGAAGCGCCAATTATTAATGCAAGGATCATTTTTTTCATAAATGTCATTCCCTTAAATTATTAAATAAGTCATTAGGTGTTTTATATGGGCGCTATTTTAGGTGAGATATTAACGATTATTCATTTGTTAAATATTGATGGTTTAATTTTGTGGAGTTCAGCAAGAAAGAGATTTAAAGGTGATTTGTAGTGGGTTTTAGTTGGTAATAGTTTTCATTTGTAGTTAAAGCAATTTTTTTGATTTAATACCCACAATCAGGTACTTAACTTATGTCTTAAAAAAAAGTTGTTTCTTTATAGTTTGAGCTTTGTGTTGATCTTGCTATCTTCAAGTGTTTATTTAGCAATCAAAGATGTAAGATCTGGTTCACAATTACATTAATTAATAATGTTAAATATAAAAAAGCGCGCAGATTATTAGAAATGAATAATGGCAATATTAAGCTGACCGCGTGTGATTGTGGTTTTACCGATCAGGGCAGATTAACTAAAATCTTTAATCAAACTATGGGCATTTCCCCAAGTGAATTCTTGCTTACTAAATAATACCTTAGCTGCCGATGAGTGACTGGTGAATCCGTTAGTTATTCACCAGTGGAGCCGCATTAGCTACAGTCCTAATCACTTCAACTAATATCGCTTACCCATGTTGCCCTTGGGTTTATTAGTCGAGGAGGTTATTGGCTGTCCACCTAAAAGCATATTGGGGGAGGTAATGTGTGCTGAAGGCAATGAAGAGATATTTACTTCAGTGCCGTATTTGCTTCTTAACTCATGGATCAAGCCGAAGTCTAATGCGCCTTTTGGACAGGCATCGACGCACAAAGGTAGGCTCTGTTGCTCGATTAGCTCGAAGCAACCGTCGCACTTCACCATCACTTTACGTGTTGGGTCGAGTTGGGGCGCTTCATAAGGGCAAGCACGGGCGCAAGAACCGCATCCAACACATGTCTCTTGAGCAACATGAACTAAGCCATCTTTGGCACGTTTATGCATCGCCCCTGTTGGGCAGGCCAATACGCATACTGGTTCGCTACAATGGTTGCAGGATACTGATAAATAATAGGTCGAGATATTGGGTTGTTTTGATAATGCCGTAGGAATGCGTTCATCGCCATATTTATAGACCCGTCGAGTGCTGACGGATTTTTCCACATCAAATTTTTTATTACACACGCGATGACATTTTCTACAGCCAACACATTTACGTGTATCAAAATAGAATCCATATTGGGTAATTTCTGCAGTCATAGGCTTGTTGATAATACCAGTTATAGCGCGGATAAAGAGTAATTAACGTGATGCTGTATTAGCTATGCTACATGGAAATGTGGTGATTTTTTGGGTTTTATTCTATGACCCTACTTAGGTCACATTAAATACGATTATTTATGCTAAAAAAGCTAGCCAAGTATCAATATACTTGGCTAGCTAATTGGCTTTATGACGTCTTAAACTTCAGAGAAGTTGACGATTTCACCATCACGACCGCCATTCACATTCGCTTTAATAATCAAGTTCGGCGATGTAATGCTTTCTGGTGGTAAAGGTGCAATGTGGCCATCACCATTACCATATTTAGCGCGGAGGTTGTCCATGGTGTCAAAGTCCATTGCACGTAACGGGCAAGAGTCAATACACATTGGATTTTTACCTTCAGCTAGACGCTCATAACAACCATCACACTTGGTCATTACTTTACGTTCTTGGTCTAGTTGTGGCGCATCATATGGACATGCTCTAGCGCAGCTATTACAGCCAATACATAAATCAGTTGCCACGTGCACTAAGCCATCTTCACGACGTTTGTGCATTGCCCCTGTTGGACAAGCTTTTACACAAACAGGCTCAGAGCAGTGATTACAGCCAATTGAGGTGTAATAAGTGAATACGTTTTGCTCTAGGCTACCGTTTTGGTTTTCAACCCATTGTCCGCCGCCATATTCATATACACGGCGCCAGTTGATACCGACTGGTAAGTCTTTTCTATCTTTACAAGATACTTGGCACGCTTTGCAACCAGTACACTTAGCAGTGTCGAGATAAAAACCATATTGGATATTAGTGGTCATTGTTATTTACTCCATTAAGCTGTTGCAATTTGTACACGGTTGGTATGTTGTGGGTTACCTTTAGTCACCGGAGTTGGGTGATACTTAGTTAACGTATTAATGCAGCCCCCAATATCGATGATGTGACCTGAGCTACCAATACGGCCTGCAGGATCTGGGGTATACCAAGCGCCTTGACCAACCATTGCCACACCTGGTGCCACACGTGGTGTGACACGAACAGGTAATTCAATTGTGCCGCGATCATTCCATACTTGTGCTTTTGCCCCTTGGGTAATACCTCTGGCATTGGCATCTTTTGGGTTCATCCATACAGCATCTTCAACCGCTTCACGTAACCAAGGTACGTTGTGGTAGCTTGAGTGAGTACGGCCTTTAGTATGGAAACCACATAGCTGTAATGGGTAATCTTTCGCTGCTTCTTCATCTTCGAAGCCATCCCATGTCACTACATATTTTGGTAGCGGAGTAATTTCATCGCCATCAAGTAAGGTCCAAGTAGCGGCTTTTTTAGCTAAAGACACTGAGTAGATTTCAATTTTGCCACTGATGGTAGGTCTTGGAGCTGCTGCAGGATTGGCTACATAGTCTTTTAAGGCAACAACAGTGTTAGTCATATATTTTCTGAATAAGCCCACTTCTTGCGCTTCGCCATAGGTGGCTGGCATATCAACATCAGTATTTGCAGCGCGGGTACCAGCGTAAATATCTTCACACCAATCACGACCTGTTTTACCTTCAGTATATTCGCCGCCTTTACCCATTTTGTCTGCAATACCAGCACAGATGTCATACATTGATTTTGCATCACCTAGCGGGTTAAGCGATGAACTCATCATGGTTGCATAAGCCATTTGACCTGATGCATAGCTGTCATCAGCAAGATCTTCTGACTCAAGCCAAGTGGTATCAGGCAGAATAATATCGGCGTATCGAGCTGAAGGCGTCATCCAGCAATCACAAACAACAATCAGCTCACATTTACTTTCATCTGCAAGGATTTCAGCGGTGCCGTTACTGTCTGAGTGTTGGTTGATCAAGATGTTACTTGAAGTATTAATGATCACTTTGATGTTGCTGTTTAACTTGGCACTGTTGTTGTCTTCGATTTCATTTAAGGCGTTGCTAGCGTAACGAACGCCGTCAGTGGTGCCAGTAAATTCTTCACCACGGACAATGGCATCAGACCAAGAGAAACAAGGAATGGTAATATCAACTGGGTTGTTACCAGCTGGCAAACCACCACCAAGTGGGAACTGGTTGCTTGATGGCATGGCGCCGGTGCTAACACCCGCTTGGCCGAGTTTACCCGTCATAATAGAAAGCATATAAACTGCGCGAGTATTTTGGTCACCGTTAGCATGACGGCTGACACCTGCGCCGGCAGAGATGTATGGAGCTTTAGCATTCATTAACTTGGTTGCAAGTTCACGAATGTTGTCAGCGGTAACACCACAAATCTTTTCAGCCCACTCAGGGGTGCGAGCGCCTTGTCCAAGGTATTTACCCATACCCATGATGTAGTCATGGTAGTTGTCTTCAGGATTAATATATTGTGCGTGCTCACGCTTGTTTTGGTCTTGTTCAACTTCTAGTTCGGCTTTTAGTCGCTCAAGTGACGCTTTGCTATAACCAACACAATGGCTTTCTAAGAAAGCGGCAGAGTTATCGTTAACCCAGCCAGTATCAATCATGTGGTGAATAACGGCTTCAGCAAGCGCTGCATCAGTACCTGGACGAACAGCTAACCACTTGTGTTCATTACCACGCATTGAGTCGGTATAGCGCGGCTCAACCATATACACTTCGATACTATGTTTGTTATTTTCAAGCGCTTTAATGAAGTCATAGCCTTCACCAGAACCTGATTGACGAATTTCGTTTGGATTAAAACCAAAACCAATGAATAAATCACTGTTTTCGATTTCAGCCAAACTTGAACCACCAATCGAGTCCCATTTGTCGCCATAAGTGGCCATTGCCGCCATGTAAACTTGCGACCATGAATAATCCCAATGATGGTTTAAGAATCCACCATTTAGGTTAAGTAATCGACCCCAAGTGGCAGCATTGTTTGCAAAACCGTAGTAGGCGCCAGTTCCATAGTTAAAGTAGATTGACTCGTTGCCATGTGTACTTGCTGTTTCTTGTAGTTTCGCTGCAATTTCTGCGTAAGCATCGTCCCATGAGATAGGTACAAACTTACCTTCACCACGTTTGCCAATACGCTTCATTGGGGTTTTTAAACGATCCGGCGCATAGGTGCGTTGCTTTAAAGAGCGGCCACGGGCGCAGGCACGGATTTGGTGGTTAACCCCGTATTCGTCAGTGGTTTCGTGATCAGCTTCAATGCGGGTAATGACTCCATCACGGCTAAATACTTTAATTGGGCAGTTTGAGCCACAGTTAACCAAGCAGGCAGACCAATTCATTTGCTCATCAGCCACAGGTGGCGGAGTTGGGGTGACATTGGCATCATCTGAACTGGTTTTACAACCGGTTACCGTTGCTGCACAGCCAAGTGCTGCACTCGCTTTTAAAAAACTTCTACGTTCCATTGATATATCCTCTCGTAGCATTAACGATGCGTCTTAGCGCAATTGGTAGGTAAACGACAACATCACTTGGTGCGCGTTGTAGTTATGGTTGATATCGCCCAGAGTAATCATCCCCGG
>NZ_MCTV01000028.1:988-1133 GCF_002874545.1 Shewanella sp. 10N.286.52.C2 | reverse complement strand
CCTTGTCGTCGTTTTAGGTCTAAATGCTCACAATAATCTGTTAATGCAGGCAACGCCCCCACCGCACCTTTGAATAAAGCGCCAAACTCAGTGGTGATTTTAAGCCAATTCTCTGCGGGAATGTTCAGCCTATTGAGGATATCCT
>NZ_MCTV01000028.1:0-124 GCF_002874545.1 Shewanella sp. 10N.286.52.C2 | reverse complement strand
CAATGTAGTCTTTAACACTAAACATCAGTCCATTAGGCATATCTAAACGTTCATTTCCTACAAATGGTAGTAACTCTTTTGGTTGCTCACCTTTAATCGCTGAATTTATGCGTCGTTGAATACT
>NZ_MCTV01000027.1:0-113788 GCF_002874545.1 Shewanella sp. 10N.286.52.C2 | reverse complement strand
GACCTAAAACGACGACAAGGCGCAGCTAACTGTCAGCGCTGGTTGTGCGCTTAATAAATCATTTCTTAATCTCAAATAAAAGCATTTCCCACTTGATTGATATCAAGCTTTTCTGCTGGATTGAATTTAGTTTATGAGTTAATTTTGGTGATTAATGATGAAATATTCAGTCCTTTGGCAGGAATAATCCCATCAGTAAATGAATGTTGGTGTTGGCAACTCAAAATGAAAGGCGTTATGTTATAACTTCAAAATAATGGGTGGCTATGTATTACTGACCGTAGATAGACACGTCAATATAAAGCGTATGTATTTCATCAATGCATACGCTTTTTTATTAAGTGTAAATCGGCATCTATCAATTTATTTTTGATAATTATTCAAAAATTAGGCTGTTTTTGATTGCTCTAGAGCCTTGTATTATCAATCTATCAGCAACGATAAGAGCGAAAGAACAATGAATAAAAAAATCACAATGGGTGTAACAGATTTATCATTCCATCGCACGACAGCTTCATTGGTTAGCAATGTATTGAAGACCATGGGCTTCGAAGTTGAGCGAATCTTTTCCCCTCATCAGGAAAATTTTGAAAAACTGAAAGCTGGTGAAATCGATATGCTCTCTTCTGCTTGGTTACCATCGAGCCATGGTATCTATAAGTCGGACGTTGAAAAAGTTGAGCCATTAATCGAGCTTGGACTTCATTACGAACCTTACGCACTGTGGGGTGTGCCGGATTACGTACCTGAAGAGATGGTCGCTGAAGTGGCGGATTTATTGAAGCCTGAAGTCGTCGAGCAAATGAGACCTAAAATTCAAGGTATTAATCCAGGAGCTGGAATCACTCGCTTCTCTATCCAGATGATGGAAGAGTACGGTTTAAGTAAAGCAGGCTATGAGTTTTTTACAGGCAGTGAAGACGACTGTTTTAGTGCTTTTGAAGATGCCGTCGCAAATAAAGAGTGGGTCATTGTGCCGCTATGGAAACCGCAATTTCTTCACTATCGTTATGATATTCGCGAGCTTATAGAGCCGAAAGGGCTGCTTGGAATTGTAGACCGAGCTGTACTGTTACTGAGAGATGATAAGAAAAATCTATTTACTGATGAACAGCTTAAAACCTTAGATTCATTACGTTTCTCCAACGATATTATTGCCGAGCTTGATTATAAAGTGTGCCGAGAGGGTAAACCGCAAGATGAAGTGACGTATGAATGGTTAGCTGCACAAGGTGTTATCTAACTAGGTTAACAGGTAAGTATCTCAACACTACCCGGTCGAGCAGTGTGATTATCAAAAATATATTGAATGTAATTAAAAGATTAGGCGGTTTATCTAGGGTAAAAAATCTCTATGATGAAGGTGTCCAATCAAAGGAGAAACAACATGCCAGCACCAACAACAATGAAAGCAATTGGTTTTACTCAATCACTAGCAATTACAGAGCAAGACAGCTTATTCGAGTTTGAAACAAGCCTGCCAGAGCTAAAAGACAATGACCTGCTGGTAAAAGTGAGTGCGACCTCGATTAACCCAGCAGATGCAAAAATACGTATCCGCAACGCACAAGATAAAACCCTAGAGCAGCCAAAAGTATTGGGCTATGACGCGGTGGGTGAAGTGGTTGCTAAAGGTGGCAATGTTTCAGGCTTCGAAATTGGTGACCGTGTTTATTACGCAGGTGATGTGACACGTATGGGTGCGAATGCTGAGTACCAAGCGGTCGATTACCGAATTACAGCTCACGCCCCAAAAAGCCTTTCTGACGAATCAGCAGCCGTTATGCCTCTCGCTACATTGACAGGTTGGGAAGCCTTGTTTGATCGCCTACGCGTTCGTCCAGAAGAGAAGAAATCTATTCTGATCATTGGTGGCGCAGGTGGTGTTGGTTCGATTACGGTTCAACTGGCGAAACAGCTTACTAACCTAACAGTGATTGCGACTGCTTCAAGACCAGAGACCGAGCAGTGGGTAAGAGATATGGGCGCTGACCATGTTGTGAATCACCGCAATCTGGTGGAGTCGGTACGTGAGCAAGGCATTCAGCATGTGGACTACATCTTCAACGTTGCAGATACCAAAGGCCATTGGGATGCAATGGTCGAGTTGATTGCTCCGCAAGGCATGATCAGTTCAATTGTAGAATTTGATGGTGGTGTTGATCTATCAAAACTACAAGGCAAATCAGCTGGATTCATCTGGGAACTGATGTTCACTCGCTCACTGTTTAACACTGACGATCTTCAGAAGCAGCAAGATATCCTATTCCAAGCTGCGAACTTGATTGATGCTGGCCGCATTAAGTCTACACTCACCACCACATTGAATGGTTTTAGTGTTGAGACGTTAAAAGACGCACACCAACGCATTGAAAGCAGCGCATCAATTGGCAAAACTGCGATTAAATACTAATTCAGACTTATAAAAACGGGATTTTTGATGAAACTGTATATCTACGAGCATTGTCCATTTTGTGCCCGTGTTGTTTATGTTGCTAATGCACTGAAGCTTAACGTTGAATACCAAGTTGTAGATTATGCTGATGCGCAAACTCTGATTGATTTAATCGGTCAAAAAATGGTGCCAGTTTTGGAGAAAACGGATGGCAGCGTGATGGCGGAAAGCATGGATATCATTGCTTACTTTATCGAGCAAGCTGGTATTGATGCGGTAGCCGCACCATCAGAAGAGACGTTGGCATTTCAGCGTGAGGCATTCCCTTTGATTCAAAGAATTGGCTACCCTCGCTGGACGAAACTGAATCTAAAAGAGTTCGCGACTGAAGCAAGTGTTACTGCATGGCAAGCGAAGAAAGAGACAGAAGAGCTGAACTTTGTTCGCCTGTTAGAAAGCACAGAGCAGATTGTTGCAGATGTAAACGCACAGTTGCTTAACGCTGAAGCGTTGATCCAACCGAATGCGGGTAAATCACCACTGCCTCTGGTTGATCAGGCTATCTACTTCTCGCTACTGCGCGGCTTCTTTGTTGAGCCCACCGTTACTTGGCCGCAAGAGCTCAAGTTATGGCTGGAAACAAACAGTAATGAGCTAAGGTGCTAGTATACTAACTTTCTAGACTGGTTGGACGAAAGCGTATTAATTAGGCCCGAGTTATCAAGATGGTAGCTCGTTTTTTTTATTAATATAACCAGTCAAACTTAAAAATAGTAAAACCTGTGATTCCTTTTTACTCATTACTATTCCTCTTCCCCTAGAAGTAACCTCAAGGCAGGTTGGAAATCTTTACGACGTGATTTTCCATACCTGTAGTTATTCATTTATTTCTAATTTAGCAAAATCCCAAACACGAAAATGTCCATAAATGAGTTAGTAGCTTAGCTAATTTTAAGAATTCTATGCATGGAATTACCATGTTTAATCATTAAGAATGTTGACTTTTTTGCCATTCAGAAATATAGTCAATCTTAGTTAGCAATTGCAGCTTCTATTTACACTATTTGATTGCAAGTAATTGAAACTAAGCGACTAATCTTGAATTTAATACGGAAGCCTTGGGTTCAAATCCCTATCTCTCCGCCATATTCAAGACGAAAGGCTCATCAGGAATGATGAGCCTTTTTTCGTTTAAATCACTAAAAATATTGAAGATTAATACTATTAATTCAAAATTGCTTTATTGCCTAGTATTTAAAGTGCCTGTTTTATAATCACTTATTTGCCTTGAGAAGATTGACTCAGTCAATGTCACTGCTTTTCATATGAGCAAGCCCCCAGTAATGTTTGCTCAATATGTTTATCCTCGTTTCTTCTAGCATTTTATGCGCTGATAAGAACATTTGCTTTTAAGCTATGTGTATTGGGGGCGTTTTAGATTATGTGCATCATGCTAAGACTCACCGTATAATGCCAACCTATACAGTTTTTACGATTAAAAGCCATATTATGCCAACTACTAACCAAACGGGTTTGCTAGCGCCTGCTGATAAGAGCGAAATTCATCAGCATTTTAAAATATTTAAACCGTATGGTTTTTTAAGCCAGTTTGTACCTGAAACCCGTAAGAAGAAACATCTACTGGGTGAGCTATTTAATTTCCCCGATAAAACCATGGCCATTGGTCGGTTAGATCATGACTCAGAAGGACTGTTATTACTCACCACTGATGGCATGATGAGTCATAAGATCAGAAGTAAAGGTATAGCGAAAGAATACTATGTACAGCTGGATGGTGATATTACTCCTGAGGCGATTTCATTACTGCAAAATGGGGTTGAAATTGGCATTAATGGTACTAAATATTTAACCTTGCCTTGTAAGGCGTTCAAATTAGATGAAGAACCTTCGCTTCCCTCTCGGGGTCGTAAAATTCGCGACCCAAGACATGGGCCAACAAGTTGGGTTTCTATTACGCTTTGTGAAGGTAAGAATCGTCAGATCAGAAAAATGACCGCTGCTGTTGGCTTTGCCACATTAAGGTTGGTAAGAGTGAGAATTGGCGATATTCATATTGATAATATGGCTGCTGGTGATGTTGTTAGGCTAACTCATTTATAATGCCGTACTTAATTGCTACCACTTTGTCAGTAACCTAGCCGATATTCTTACTGTCCGATCAATTGACCTCGCATAATAATCCTTAAGCAAGAGTTCAACCTATTACGAAGGGGTGTAGCGGAAAGGCTAAAGCTGTTAATGATTAAAGAGTCACAGCTTAAATAACTTGATAGAGGGATAACATACATTCCATTTTATCCCTCTATTTATATTATTTAGTTATATTCTCAATCCATTTTGATGTTTAATCAGCAGGTAATTCAGTACTTTTATAAATGGGATCGACCTCAAGTACTGGCGCTGCATCGAGTTCGTTAGCATCCATCATTGAACCAATACGTTGCATTGATGATAAAAGCTGAGATTGTTCCCATTCTTCTAATGCGCAGAAATTTTGAATAAAATGCTCCTGCAATGGCTTAGGTGCTTCAAGTAAACAAGCCTTGCCCTCATCAGATAAATATAAACTAACCCGTCTTTTATCTTGCTCACTTCGGACCCTTTGAATCAAATTTCTGCTTTCTAAGCGGTCTAAAATGTTAGTCACAGTTGCAGCGCTCAAGTTGATATTTTTAGCCACTTGACTCGCTGTAACACCATTAATACCGGCGATTTCTTGCATGATCATTAATTGAGGCCCGGTTATACCAGACTTTTTATTCAACTGTTTTGAGTGCAAATCAATTGCTCGAATCACTTTACGTATCGATATTAATAGTTCTTCGTATTTTTCCATTGCTTCTTCTAGTTATTAGCCATGAGTGTAGGATAACACTAACCTTATTTTTTATCAGTCCATATTGTCTATTAGCAATAAGTCTTAGCTGCTTTCGAGTCGAATACTAACCATTTTCGCTTTTAAACAATAACCACTTTTCAAAAATGGGATTAACTCAAATGATTTATTTTCATGTCGTAAGAATTAGCGGCCATTAAGCTACTGTAAAATATCAGCTTGGAATTTGCTCGGTTGATCTTAGTGTAATAAGTCTATAACATAATAGTTAGAGTACTAATTATTAGAGGTAGAATTAAATGCAAGGCGAAACCAGTTCATGTGACAGTCCCAGTTATCTGCAACAATTAACAACACGTTCATTTGAAATAGCGAAACATACAGTGGGATTAATATGTTTATGGTTAATTCTTAGTACTTATATTTTTTATCCGCTAACTAAAATAAATAAGGCTGGTAAATAATGGAATATACCTATATTTCATTAGGGGTTTATTTTGTACTCATGTTAGCTATCGGTATCTACGCCGCAAAAACATCCACAGCTAATCTTTCTGAATATATGCTTGGCGGCCGCCAAGTTAGCCCTCAAGTGACCGCATTATCTGCTGGTGCATCTGATATGAGTGGTTGGATGCTAATGGGATTACCCGGTGCCATTTTTGTTTCAGGGTTTGATACTATTTGGGTTGCACTAGGCTTAGTGATTGGCGCATGGGCTAACTATAAACTTGTGGCGCCTAAGCTGCGTTTGTACACCGAAAAAACCAATGACTCGTTAACCTTGCCAGATTTTTTTGGTAAACGATTTGATAAAGAAAATGGTGTTATCCGCCTCATTTCAGCTGTAGTCATCATCATATTTTTCACTTTATACACCTCAGCAGGTCTTGTTGGCGGTGGTAAGTTATTTGAAACCGCGTTTGCAATGAACTATCAAACTGGCGTTGTTATTACCATGCTAGTGGTGGTGGCTTATACCTTGATGGGCGGCTTTTTAGCCGTAAGTATGACAGACTTTGTCCAAGGTGTGATTATGTTTATTGCCCTTATTTTAGTGCCTGTTGTGGCGTTCACGCATTTTGATAGTCCATCAAGTATGATGAATTATTCACTTGAGACGATTCCTTCTTTTAGTGAAAGCTTATCTGGTTTAACTCTGGTATCGCTGCTATCTAGCTTGGCATGGGGACTGGGCTATTTTGGTCAACCGCATATTATTGTTCGATTTATGGCGATAGACTCTGTTAAAAATATCAAAACAGCTCGCCGGATTGGTATGAGCTGGATGACAGTGACCATTATTGGCGCTTTAGCGACGGGTTTAACGGGGGTGGCTTATACGCGTAAATTTGAAGTCACGCTTGCCGATCCTGAAACTATCTTTATTTTCTTTTCTGAAGTGTTATTTCATCCTTTAATTGGCGGTTTTTTATTAGCGGCAATTCTAGCGGCGGTAATGAGTACCATTTCTTCACAATTGCTAGTGTCTTCAAGTTCACTGACAGAAGATATCTATCGTGCTTACAGCAAAAAAGCAGTATCTGATAAAACAGCGGTGAATATTGGCCGACTGTGCGTATTTGGTGTAGCTGTTGTGGCATCTTTTATCGCAATGAACCCATCGAGTAGTATTTTATCTATTGTCAGTAATGCTTGGGCAGGCTTTGGCGCGGCATTTGGTCCGCTGATTTTATTTAGTTTGTTATGGCAAAAGGTGACTTATGAAGGGGCCTTAGCCGGCATAATTACTGGTACTGTGACGGTATTATTTTGGATTTTTGCACCTGTATTAGCTAATGGTGAAACCTTAAGCAGTGTAGTGTATGAAATGCTGCCGGGCTTTTTCATCAGTGCAGTATCGATTTGGTTAGTGAGTTTAATAACCAAAGCGCCATCTGCTGAGATCCAAAAAACATTTAAAGATGTTAATCATCAATTAATTCAACAATTATCATAAGGTCTACTCATGTCTATTAAATCCAATCAACGATTGGTGATAAAGGTGGGTAGTGCGTTAATTGCCCCTGAAAACAACGGTTGTAGTTCGCATCACCTGCTGAGTATTGCGCAATTTATACTTCGTTGTCGTAAGCAGGGAAAGCAAGTTATTTTGGTTTCTTCGGGTTCAGTTGCTGCTGGTCGTCAATGGATTGATATTAAATCACCGTCAATTGCCCTAAAAAAGGCCATGGCAGCAGCCGGACAAACCAATATGATGGCAGTTTGGGATAAGTTATTTGACTTTCCCACTGCGCAAATTCTTCTGACCCATGCTGATTTATGTAATAAAGAACGCTATGCCAGTATTAAAGAAACCATAGAATCCTTATTGGAGCATGGGGTATTACCTATCGTAAATGAAAACGATACGGTGACCTCTGAAGAGTTAAAAGTTGGCGATAACGATAATCTCGCCGCTATGGTTGCGGCATCAACAGGGGCAGATGGCTTAATCCTTTGTACTGACGTTGATGGATTGTTTGATAAAAACCCCCAGCAACATGCTGATGCTAAATTGATTAAAACCATTGATGTTATTGACGAGTCTATTTATCAAATGGCAGGCGGTGCAACCAGCTCAATGGGCACTGGCGGCATGCAAACCAAAATTGAGGCGGCTGAAAAAGCTGTGGCTCATGGCATTGATACTTATGTAGTTAATGGCTTTAATCATCAAACTTTTAGCGCCTTGCTGCAAGATGAAAACCCAGGCTCGCATTTTGTGTCTTGTAAAACCCCGATGTCACCAGAGCAGCATTGGATGACTCATACTGTCCGCGAGCGAGGTGAGGTGGTGATTGAAGATCAACATGCAGCGATTAGTCAGCATGATGATGTGATCACCAGTGCTAGTATTCTTTCGGTAAAAGGCGAGTTTGCAGTGGGTGATACTATTTTAATCCGCACTGATGATGGCTCACAAGTGGCAAAGGCCACATCTAATTACAGCAGTTGTTTGCTTAACTATCTCACTCAACAAGCTAACACGAGTGAAAATGTAGCTAGCCAACCACAAAACAACTCAATCATTTCACCGATAAATCTCGCCGTTTTGGAGAGAACATGAGTTTAATCTTAATATTATCAGCCAATGTATATCACGCCGCTAGGGCACTATTGTAATTGATGCAGTTGATGCAACTAAGTAACTGACTTAAATTACAAAAATAGCCTTTATCGTTTGATTGTTGTAATAGATCCTATCGGGTTAAAGGGCTATTAATCACTTACTTTAAGTGGGTTGTTGCCTGTGTGTTTTTAACTTATTGACTCTTTCTCCATACTCACTTTCTTAGCACTTCTCTATCTGTTAATTATATGCACTTACCAATGGCTTATTCGCATCTAATTTATTGTCATAGTCTATGATTAAGGAACGACTCAAGGGAAAACCGAGGAAGTTACCATGGAAATGACACTGCGTTTTTTAGGGGCAACTCAAGAGGTAACAGGTTCCTGTCATTTATTAACTATCGACGGTAAACAAGTGTTGTTAGATTGCGGTTTAATTCAAGGTGGTAGAGCCGTTGAACTTCGGAATCATGAGCCTTTTGCTTTTGAGGCAAGCACTATCGATGCGGTGGTATTAAGTCATGCTCATATTGATCATTCAGGCCGCTTACCTTTATTGGCAAAGTTAGGCTTTGATGGCCCTATTTATACCAATAAAGCCACTGCTGAACTGTGCACTGTAATGCTAAAAGATGCCGCCATGCTGCAGCAGCGCGATAATGAACGGCTGAATAAGAAGCGTAAGAAACAACAGCTCGAACCAATCTCCGCTTTATTTGATCAACAAGATGTTGATAAGGCGATATCGCAGTTCGTGCCGCTCGATTACCAAGTCGAAAACCCAATCGTGCCACATGTTAGTGTAAGACTGTTTGATGCTGGGCATATTTTAGGCTCGGCTATTGTTTCGTTACAACTAGGTGAGGGCAGTCAGCAGAAAACCATAGTCTTTAGTGGTGACCTTGGCCGCGCAGGCATGCCGATTCTACGAGACCCTACCTTAATTGATAATGCTGATTTAGTCTTAATGGAAAGTACTTATGGTAACCGTTTACACCGTAGTTGGGATGAAACCATTGCTGAGTTAAAACAAATTTTTGCCAAAGCGATAACCGAAAGTCGCGGCAATATATTGCTACCAGCATTTTCGGTGGGGCGAGCACAAGAATTGCTGTATTTATTTCATTTGTATGCCAAAGAGTGGGATTTGTCTCGTTGGAAAATTTGCTTAGATAGCCCGATGGCTATTGAAGCGACCCGAGTGTATATCAATAATTACCCGTTAATGGATGAAGACTTTAAACGCTTTACCCGCATGCATCCAGGTGAACATCCACTGTTATCTAATGTTGAGTTTACCCAAAGCACAGATGAGTCAATGCTGCTGAACGAAGTACATAAGGGGCTGATTATCATTGCCGGTAGCGGTATGTGTAACGGCGGGCGAATTCGTTGCCATTTCGAGCATAATTTATGGCGCCCAGAATGTGATGTCATTATTTGTGGTTATCAAGCAGAAGGCACACCGGGCAGAGCGCTGGTAGATGGTCAGCCTGAACTGACTATTCGCGGAAAATCGGTTAAAGTTGCTGCTAAGTTGCATACCATAGGCGGCTTGTCTGCCCATGCCGATCAAGCTGAATTACTGCGCTGGTATCGTCATTTTAATCATCAACCACCATTGATATTAGTCCACGGTGAAACCACGGCGCAGCAAGGGTTAGTGGATGCAATACATCAAGATAAATCATCTGCCCCCCAAGCGCTTGCGATAGCAGCCCATGGCGATAAACTGGATTTAAATGGCCTACCACAACTGGTTTGGTGTTGAATGGCGTTATCCAGCGGTGCTGTAATTGAGCAATGCTGTCATTGAGCAATAGTGTTTTGTGCTGACGTTGACTGCGAATGCACATTAATACATATGTTCATTACAGCCTTTCCCAATGACAAATTATCATTGTTGTTGCTTATGTCATTGCCACATGGATGATTATCAAGACTATAATGTCGCTATCCACTTTATCTGCGAAGCTCACTTGTGAAACATTGGTTTTTTTCAAAACAAACATTGCCGTTTATATTGTCATTGCTCTTTATTGGGCTAATGACCACCATTGCTATTATCTACAGTAAAAATAATTTCGTGGTTGACTCCAACCTAGATCGTCTCGTTCAACAAAATGCCCCATGGAAGGACAACTTAACTAAGACGGTAAATGAATTTGGCGACTCTGAAAATGGTCTGGTCATTGTGGTTTCTGGTGACAATCATCAGCAAGTACAAACTATGACTGAAGCGCTACAAGCAGACTTTTCTGCACAGCCCTTATTTAACGACGTATTTGCGCCAGCAACCTTGCCATGGCTTAAGCAGCAAGCCTTGTGGTTATTACCCGAGCAAGACTTTATTGATTTTAATGTCAATGTTGCCAGCATAATGCCAAAACTTCAGGCGGTCATGTCAGTTGAAGCTAATGGCACTACTGGGCAAAATGATGCTGGGATACAATTATTAGCACAATTAAATCATGCTATTGAAACTGATGACATTAAAGCCGCGAAGCTGTTAATTAACGTATTAAACCAACTGGCGGCAAAGCAGGGCAGTGTTGACTGGTTTGAGGTATTGATGCCACCAAGTCGTGGTACTATTTATCAAATTATCACCTTAAATGCACAGCCTCAAAACGATCAAAAACAGCCGAATAAATATATCATCGAAACCGCACAAAATATTATCCATCAATACAGTGATAATGACGCAGTGCAAATTCGCATTACTGGTCAGACGGCGTTGGACTATGATGAAATCAGTGACGCCAATAATAGCGTAACCTTAGCGGGGACCATGTCGCTGATAGGCTTGATTGTAGTATTGGGATTTGGTATTCGCTCTTTGCGCATAATCGTTGCCAGCTATGTGGCCGTGATTATTGGGTTGGTGTGGACGCTCGCACTTGGATTATTTTTGGTTGGTTCATACAACACCATTTCCATTGTATTTTTGGTGATGTTTATTGGTTTAGGTGTCGATTTTGCGATTCATTTTTGTCTGCGATTACGAGAAGAGCAAGCACTACAGCCTACCAATTATGCCAGCTTGATTGCGGCAATTCGCGGCACTTTTACGCCACTTAGTTTGTGCGCATTAACCTCTGCCATAGGGTTTCTTGGCTTTTATCCTACAGCTTATACCGGGCTTGCTGAATTAGGGGTTATTTCAGCGGCGGGGATGGCAATGGGGTTGCTGGCAACCTTTATCGTTATTCCGACTTTTTTCTTTATTTGTGGCTATCCTCGAGCGCATGGTTTTAAGGCTAACATAGCGACTGAAGAGGGTGATACTCAGTTCCAATATGCCAGCGACGATGATTTCTGGTTGCCTAAACATCACAAAATGGTAGTTTTTTTGGCCGTGATAGCCTTAGCTATTTCTGGCTATGGTGCCAGTAAAATGGAATTTGATTTCTCGACTTTGGTATTAAAATCGGTGAAGTCTGAATCGGTTAGAACCCTTGAAGAAATTCAACAACAAGGCTTAACCTCAAGCTATCAAATGATGATGCTAGCGACATCACGACAACAAGCGGCCAAGTGGCAATCACAATTGTCTGGTTTAGCTGAAGTGAGCAATGTGATTTCAATCAACTCTTTTTTAGCCACTGATCGCGCGTCCAAACAGGCAGCATTGTTGCAAACATTAGCAGCCGCCAATGCGCCAATAGAGTCATTAGATAGCCTTGCAAGCTTGCAACAAAACCTAGTCAGAGCTGATTATGCCCAAGGCGTGATTGCGCAACGTACCTTAGATTGGCTTAAAAATAATGATGAATTCACCCTTGTGAGTCAAATTAATCAACATGCATTGGCGCCATTACAAGTTATGCAGCAAAGTTTAACTCAGTTATTGCAAGCTCCAATTCCAAGCTATGATGATATTCCTACGGTGTTAGCTCAGCGATATAAAAACGAGCAATATTTATTAGTGGTGGCTTACCCTGCTGGCGATATGCGTGATGTGAAACAGCTGGATAGATTTATTAAGCTTGTACAAGACGTAGCGCCCAATGCAACCGGAAGACCTGTAGCCGAGCAGCAAGTGGGTAATATTATTATTAACGCATTTTTGCAGGCAATCACTTATTCACTATTACTGATAGCCGTCATTTTGTTGCTAGCGCTAAAACATAAGCGCGATGTTATTTTGACTTTTATACCGCTGTTATTAACCACCTTATCAACTATGGCTGTTGCCCATTGGAGTGGACAGGCGCTAAATATGGCCAACATCATTGTCATTCCATTGATATTTGGCTTGGGGGTCGATAATGGTATTCACATCGTTGAGCGCTTTCGGGCGGTGGGATCTGCGAGGGCCTTTTATCAATCATCAACCCCAAGAGCGGCAGTACTAAGTTCACTAACCACAATGGCGACCTTTGGTTCTTTGTTACTGGCCGATCACCGAGGTATGTATAGCATTGGTTTTTTACTCACCATCGCCATCGGCTTTCTACTTTTCTACAGTTTAACGGTATTACCCGCTTTATTGTTTAGTGTGAAAAAGATGCAGCCCGGCTATTCGTTAAAATAAGCTTATTATGGTCTTTGCTTAAATTTTTATTATTTAAAAATGCTGATAGGGACATTGGCTTGTTTAATCCTGATGCAAATCTTAAGCGATACTCAATAATAGCTAGCACTTAAGCTAAAAACGTAAGCAAGCCATTTTCATCGCCAATATTTTACTGTCGAATTTCTACATATCACCAGCGTGTTTTTTACATGTTACTTTTGCGCTTTATAAATAACCTCTGTGCCTAAAATTGTAAAATTGTAAATTTGTAATACAAAAGGCTACTATTCCTAACAGTGCTGATAATAGGTTGGTAACAACTTGTGGCGCCTTTGCTTACATCTTAAGGGGTTTACGCTCTTATGTTGAACGAATGCGTAACATTCGCAAGCAAATAGGCGGTAAATTAGCGAGTTTTTGCTGTGGTTTATATCATTTTGATCTAGATCTCAATTTACAAATCTGTGCTATTTTACAATATTGTATTACTTATTAAGGCTGTTAATTGAATTTATACTGGGTACATGAGTGGCTTTTTAATTCGATGTATCATAGCTATGATGTGAGGGTTTATTGTAATGACTGCTAAAAATCTGCTTTTGTGTGGCTGTGTCGCTCTGTTTACTTGCTCTACCGTTTCTGCTGCATCATTTAACGTTCGTCAAGAATTTCGAGCTGAGTCTGGTGAGTCGACTCGGGTCAAAATAGGTAGCAGTATTGGTAATTTTAATTATAGTGGCGAGTTAAAATTTAAGCCTGTAGATGGTTCTGATAGGAAGTCTAGCCAAAATAATGGTTGGGAGTTAGGTTTAGATTATCGCTTTAAAATTAACGATAACTGGACCATAGTGCCAGGGATGCCCATTGAGGCCCGTGAAAAAGGAATGACCTATAAACCGCAAATTCGAGTAAACTATGCCGTTGACAGCATTCAAGGTTTAACCATTACAGCTCGTTATCGTCATGACTTTTATAGAAATAATTCCGATGTTGATAAGCAGCGTCATCGATTGACCACAGGTTTTGGTTATACCACTCACGATTGGAAATTTGGTTTTGAAGCTGATTTATATAAGGCCGTTGATTACAATATTTATGACAATGGTGATACCAATTATGAGTTGAATCTAACCGTAGCTCGTAAGATAGGCCAGTGGACACCTTATGTTGAATTTGGTGATATTAATGTCAGTAATGATAGCCCTGATCGTGAGCTACGTACTCGAATAGGGTTAACTTATAGTTATTAAGATATAATAATTTCATCCAGCGTTAGTGGTCATTTAGTTTTATCAATATATTCACTAAGCTTAGGAATGAAGGTTTATCTGCAAAGGTAAGCTTTCTGCAAACTGATATCGCTTTAGATAGTTATTGAAAAGTTAATTCCTATCACGACAGATAATTATTCTGATTAACCTTTAAAACTGAATCAGTTAAAAAGCGCGGTTAATGCTACTGGTGTTGATGACGTATCAGGTTGTGAAAATCGAGCTTCAAATTTATCGATAGTTTCAGGTTTGCCACACAAATATCCTTGATAGTGACTGCAGCCTTCTTTTGATAAAATCTGTCGCTGTGATTCATCTTCTACCCCCTCAGCTATCACGGTTAAACCCAAATTATGTGCCATTGCTATGATGGTGCGGACAATTTCTTGATCGCACTTATCTTCAACCAAACCATCGACAAAAGATTTATCTATTTTAAGTTGGAAAAGAGGTAATTTTTTCAAATATTGTAAAGATGAGTAGCCGGTTCCAAAGTCATCTAGTGAAAACTGAATGCCTAATGCAGCAATTTGGTTCATTTTTACTATGGTTTTATCGATATCATTTAATAGAATTGATTCGGTTAATTCTAGCTTCAGTAATTCAGGGCGAACCTTATGGTATGTTAATGCGGATTTTATTGTTGCGACAAAATTGTCTTGGAGAAATTGTCTCGCACTGACATTGATCGCTAAGGTGAGTGATTCAGTTGAGCTATTTTGCTGCCATAATTGCAGTTGTGCACAGGCGGCGTCTAATACCCAATGACCAATTGAAATAATCGAACCATTTTGCTCTGCAACGGGAATAAACTCTACCGGAGGAACAAGACTCCTGTTGGGGTGATTCCAGCGCAATAGCGCTTCAGCACCTAATGGATTGTTATGCTTGTCTACTTGAACTTGGTAATAAAGTTCAAATTGTTTATTTTCAATAGCATGATTTAATTCTGCTTCTAGCGCGACGCGATTAGAGATATTGGCTTGCATTTGGGGGTCAAAAAATCGCATTGAATTGCGGCCATCGTCTTTAGCTTTATACAAGGCGATATCGGCTTGTTTCAGTAATTCATCAACGGAGGTATTTTTGTTTTTAACTAAAGTAATACCAATACTGGTGCTAATGGAATAATCATGGCCATTTAGTTGATAGGGTAAATTAATTGAGGCGAGTATTTTTTTGGCAATATCTTTGCTTTGCGTGGCAGCTATAGTGGATTTACCACTTAATGCTTCAATTAAAATTACGAATTCATCGCCGCCAAAACGAGATACTGTATCGCTTTCTCTAATGCACTGTACCAGCCGTTTTGCCACTTTTTTTAGGAGTATGTCTCCCATATCATGGCCTAAGGTATCATTGAGGGTTTTGAAATTATCAAGGTCTAAAAACAGTAATGCCCCTTTTTGGTTATGACGGCTGTTTTTTAATAAAGAATGATTGAGGCGGTCCATAAGTAAACGACGGTTTGGCAGTCGAGTTAATGGGTCAAAATAAGCTAAATCGGCAATTTTTTTCTCAGCTTGTTTATTAAGGGTGATATCACAGATGGTGCCGACATAATTGGTAATGACAGAATTATTATCAGTGACCGCAGTGATAGTGAGCTTTTGTGGGTAGATATCGCCATTTTTTTTCTTATCCCAAACTTCACCCTCCCAATAACCGTGCTCTTTGATTATTTTCCACATCTGTAGGTAAAACGGCTTTTTGTGTTTGCCGGAAGATAAAATACTCGGATTTTGACCAAGGACCTCATCGGCATCATATCCGGTAATCCTAGAAAAGGCGCGATTTACGCGTAATATTTTGTTATTGGTATCAGTGACCAGCATGCCTTCTTGGGTTTCAAAAGCGGTTGCAGCAATCCGCAAATCTTCATGCGTTTTTCTCAGGCTACTATCACGGTTAAATAAGTTTCTTAGGACCATTGTGGCTGTAATGCAGCCTGACAAAATCGTAAATAGTGAAAATGCAGTAAATAGGATCCACAATGTAGTATGTGACTTTTCACTTCTTTGTTGAGCCTGTATTACTAAATTAGCCGCTTTGTTTGAAGAGTAGTCAACGATATAGTCCATTCTATTCATTAAAGCTTGATACAAGGGGGTAGCCTGATTTTTTATCAGTTTTTCAGCATTTGTAATGTCATGGTTTATAAGCAATTCAATAATATCTTGTTGAATGCGCTGAAGCTGTAAAGTAAATGAAATTGCCTCAGTGACTTTGGTCATATCACCTAAAAAATTTGTTTGGATGATGTTTAAATTATCAGCCAATGTAGTTTGTATTTTGTCGGTCTCAACAACAAAGGTGTCACGCCTAATATTACTTTGGTCAATGAGGCTATAGAGTAGCTGGTTTCTTAGGGTTGTAATTGATTGTCGTGAAATACGCGCAGCGGCGTTGACTTGAAAAGGGTGTTGGTAGATTTTATTGGTTTGAGAAGTAAAGTCATGTATCTCATTGTTTAATTGAAATGCGAATGACAGCAAACCGGCAAAAACAAAGGTATATCCTGACAATGTAATCAATAAAAGTTTGGCATAAGGCCTTAAAAATTGTCCTAATGACATAAAGCATCCCGAATCCATTCATAAGCTTATAATAAACTATAGTCGCAACTACCTCATTATGCGGGTAATTCACCAATAATATTTAAAAAACTCGAGCTAGCGCTTATTTGCATTTCAAAATCGCTTATATTTTCCTAAACCAGTGATGAAAAACTTAATCTAAATGAGCTTTATGCCATTAGTTATACTTTCTTATGTCCAACTATTCTGTTAAATCACAAATAATAACCACTAGGAAATATTGCTTATTTCTATGCTGGCGACTTGGTTTCTTCCATTCGATTTAGCAAGATACAGTTGCTTATCAGCAAGTTCCAATAACATACCTTGCTGCATTTCCTTATGAGGTACAACGGTAGCTACGCCTGCACTGATGGTGATGTAGTCTGATACATTTGAAAAGCCGTGTTCGATTTTTAGGGCGTTGATGTTATCGACAATTGATTTGGCTTTATGTTCAGCGCCACAAAAATCAGTTTGTGGCAAAATACACACAAATTCTTCACCGCCGTAACGTGCCACTAAATCACAAGGACGTTTCAGTGTCTGTTGTATTGTTTTGGCAACCTGGGCTAGGCAGTTATCTCCTTGCTGGTGGCCATAGTTATCGTTGTATTGCTTAAAGACATCAATATCTAACAGGATGATGGAAATAGGCTCTTTTTTACGAACACAATGGCGCCAATTTGCGGCAAAACGCTGGTCAAACTGGCGTCTGTTAGCGACACCCGTTAACGCATCGTACATGGCAAAAGAGCGCAATAAATCCGATTGCTGTTTGAGCCTCAATTGATTTTTAACTCGGGTTTTGGTGATGATGGGGTTAATAGGTTTATGAATAAAATCTACTGCGCCAAGTTGAAGTCCTTTTACCTCAGTGGCTTCTTCAAAATGAGCTGTAATAAATATAACGGCGATATTGGCCGTGAGTGGATTCGCTTTGAGTTGTTTGCATACTTCAAAACCATTTACTGTCGGCATTTCTATATCAAGTAATACCATATCTGGTTGTAAACCCATGCATACGTCGATGACTTGATCGCCATCGGTCGCCATGAAAATATTATAGTCTTCTTGCAATAATTTTTTAATTATTTTGACATTAACAATTTGGTCATCGACCACCAAAATTTTGCCTTTAACGTCATGTTGGGACACAATGAGGTCTGAAATTTCCATTTATAACCCTTCTATAATCCCATTTACGCGAACTAATTAGGGCTGCTAACACAGCGCTACTGTTAGTCGAGTAAATGCTGATTTTCTATTAGTTTAATAAGCTCAATCCTTGCTCTACTAAATTAATATTAGCAAACATCCTTTAAAAAGCATCAGCGTTAGTTATGTTTCGGCGAAATAGCGGTTTTAACTAATCCCATAGGAAGCGTGATGGTTTAGTTTTACCGAGTGGTTAGACTGTTGTTAGCTCTTTATTGATTAGTTCAACTGTGGTGACTTCACATTAGGTATCTCGAGATAGCGGTAATATCAGTAGCGATACTTTTTAGAACTTAAAGTGAGATAAAAATCCTATTTTTGAAATTATATGGGGTATTAAAAGCTTAATCCAATGGAGGAAATGCTTATCAATCAGTGAACGTTTTTGTACAGCTCAATAGACAGAAAAACATCTAAATCACCTTTAACTAGCAGGCAAAGTAGCAGAAAGTGGAAGATCAATTTGTCAGTGGCATTATTGCTTGGTAACAGTGGCAGTAATTGTGGTTATTGCTCTATTAAATGAACCTAATGATGGTTAAATGAATAGGTTCATTTCGCATATTTTCTATTTAGTTTTTATTTATGAGCATTTAAGCACTTAATTTAGCTAGAAATTAATTTAACCTGTTTAAGCATTTAGTCATGGTTTTCAAAATGAGTCGCTTGCAAAAAATGACGCTCTACCGCAGCTTGGTAGGGCGCATCTATGCCTACGTAAGCGGGACCAAAAGCCTGTAAGCCTTTTTCGGTGACAAACTCTTTTGGTGCTGGCAGTACTATAACGGCAACATTGACGCCATAACTGACATTGGGGTTAGTGATAGGGCTATTGCTATCCATGTCTAGGCAGCAAATTAAATCAGGAATAGTGACATCAACAACGCCATTTAAGCGGCTCACTAAATTCTCGTTTTTTACTTCAATATGGTAACGGTCATTGAGATGTTGGCCTGTGCCGTCAATAAATATGTCTCCAAGAGTGAAACCGTCTTGGGTTTTAAATTGATATTTGGCAACTGAGCCTCTAAAGGCCACATAGCCTCCACCATGGCTGGCAATGGCATCGGCGATATCTTGGTTGTTTTCTTTGGCTAACCGGTAGGCTTTACCTATTTCAAGTGACTTAGATATGGTGCCTTTAATCACCGCATCTTTAACCTGCTCTATGGGCATCGCATGATCGATAGCAGCAATGTCGTTACGGCTTATCATCGATAAGGCTCTTACCACGTTTTCGGCGCGTAAATCATCAATAACATTTTCACAAATAAAGCATTCGCCAAACTCGTTGGCGGTGACAATGGGCGCAGCAGGGATGTTATTGAAATAGTAGGTTGAATGGGTTATTTCAGGTACCGCACGACCTGCCACATCGGCGTCAATAATATAGCCATTAGCCATGGCGGCCACGTAAAACGAAATAGCGGTATTTGAGCCGCCTAATTCACAGCAAATGGTGCCATAAAACTCATCGCCAGTGTATTTTTCTAACCGTCTAAATGCGGTCATAATCGATGAGCTGCTGCTTTTAGGTAAGCGGGTATATTGCTGTTCTTCTTCAGGTGTCATTGGTGATAATGCCCCTAGCATATAGGGGGTGCAAATCTTTTTGCCCTGGGGCACATCATCAACACTAACAAGCTTAAATGTCTTACCTTCAGCCAGTGCTTTATCAATATAGTAAAAGCCTTCATCTAGCTCACCGCCACCGCCTGTGCCTAATATAGCGCAGCCGTGCAAGATATCTGATAGGTCAACTCTTGTTAGTGTTTTCATAAATAATAGCTCTTAAACTTAAACTTTTTATGGTGTTGATCTTATGCCAACGCTGCAAAATTTGTGTTCCATTTGTGCCGCGAAGCAAAAACATTCCTATGTATTTACTGGCTTAAGCAATGGATTTTTTTGCAAAAGCTTGCATCAATAAATAGTAGGTTGGCGCGGTGACTAAAATGGCGTCGCATACTTCAATACCTGTGATGGTGATTAGGCCATGATTGGTCAGCATTGAGGTTGCAATTCCCACAGCCCAGGCGATAACGGCAAGGTAATTAACCGCCGCAACTTGGCTTAATTCACTTAACAGGTAAGATTGTTTATTACGTACGATGAAAAAATCCACCACATAAATCGCCGCAACAGGGGTGAAGATAATCGATAGGCTAAATAAGAAGTCAGTAAAATTAGCCAGTAAATTAAATGAAGCGATAATCGTGCCTAATACGCCTGAAACCACGATGATTTTCCATTCTTTCCAGCTAATATTTATGGCGTTAAAACCCAGCGCGGCGCTGTATAAATTGACCACGTTGGTGACCCAGCTCGACATGATGAGCAAGATAAACGCTAAAGTGCCAATGCCTAATGTGAGCATGACAGCCAGAATATCACTTTGTTGCACCGCAATACCTGCCATGGCTGCAGCGATATAAACGAAGCTGTTGAGTACTAAAAATGGCAGAAATGAAGCGATAATGGTGTCATTGGTGGTTTTTGCAAACCGGCTAAAGTCAGGCATTAATACCACGCTGACAATAAAACTGCCGACAACGGCTGATACCGCTTCACCAAAGGTGAGTTCAATGCTGTTAAACTGAGTAACTGCATCTGGGGCGATGACATAACCGACACTTTTATAGAGCATATAAGCCACTAACATAAATAGAATCGGCACGAATAAACTGGACAGCTTTTCAATCAGCTTAAAGCCCCAAATAGTGGTGAGGGTAATTAACATTCCGGCTGATACTTCTAATAGCCACAATGGCACTGTCACAGTAAATAACTGTTGAAACAGGGCTTGAGAGACTTCGCTAAACAGATTGATGTTAACCCCATACCAACCCAGTAAAGATAATACAAACGCAAGGCTGAGCAGGTTTGCTCCTTTGCGGCCAAAGACAAATTTCATGGTCATGCATGAGGTTAGGCGGTTGTGCATGCCAACTAAGCCAGTGACAGTGCCAAGTACTGACAAAATAATGCCGCCAATAATAAAGGCGTAAATACTTTGGCTAAGGCCTAACGCGCCGCCAAGCTCAAGCCCGGTGATTAGACCCGGCACGGCAAATGCCAATCCACCGTTTATCATGCCAATGCGCACGCCGCCGACGGTTTTATCTTGCGGCACGGGGCGAGTGGCATAATCATCAAATAGATCATTGTTTGCACTATTTTTAGAGCTATATTCAGAGCTATATTCAGAGCTTGGCTTAGGGCTGTGTTCTTGGTTGTTTCTTGCGCAGTATTCAGCGCTAGGTGTCAGACGGTTAGGCATAAGTTCTACTTGTAAAAATAGGCCCCTAATCTAGAGGCCTGTATGGGAGTGACGATGTATTGCCTTAGAAATTATAAATCGCTTCGATACCATATGTTCTCGGTTTATTAGGCATGCGGGCTAAATCGGTTACGCCATCACCATAAAAGAAGATATCTTCAATGGTGCGCTCGTCAGTTAAGTTATTGACATATAGCTGCACTGTCCAATCGTCAGACTTCAAACCGACCCCAGCATTAATTGAGGTGAAGGTTGACGAAGTAACATGTGGGATTTCAATATCAAAATATTGTGGCCCTTGCACCTGAATATCAGCTCGAGATACCAGTGACCAGTTTGAGCTAATAGGGAAGTAATGATCTGCAGATAAACTATAAGTATATTCTGGCACCCATACTTGTGATTCACCTTCAAGCTCAGGTCTATCTGTAAACTCTTTTATTTCTGAGTCAATATAACCTGCATTAAAACGTACATTGAGGTTTTCTGTCGCAGCCCAGCCTAATTCGATTTCAGCGCCTTTAGTGAGCACGTCATCAATGGCGAGGTTTTCAAGGGTAAAGCTGTCGACATTAAATTGGGTAATTTGTGCATCAGATTGGGAGATGACAAATAACGCACCGTTTAAGGTCAGTTTATTTGAGAATAGGGTGGTTTTAAAACCCGCTTCGTAGCTGTCAGACACTTCCTGATTGTAAACACGGTTTATACCTTCTGCGGGCTCGTTAAAGCCTCCACTTCTAAAACCTTTTGAGTAGCCAGTATAAAGCAGCAACTCCTCATTCATTTGATAAGCTAAAGTCACCTTAGGTTGCCATTGGCTAAAGGTATCCTCTGCAAACGTATCAACAGGGAAGTTAGGGTCGTAAGACTCACGTTTGTCGCTATCAAAACGTAGCGCTGCCGTTAATTCTAACTTGTCAGTAATGTCGTAGTTAATTTGACCTGATAATGCCCAGGCTTTGCTGCTGTTTTTATCGGCGATGGTTAGATACATCATCTCATCGGTAAAATCGTTTCTGTCTAGCGGCACATCGCCTAAGAAGTCGTCAAAGAAGTTAATGGTGTTGTCACGTTTCTTGTCTTGATAGAAAGCTGACACTGCCCATCTTAAATCCTGATCACTTTGAGAAGTAAAGCGTGATTCAACCGTCAGTGATTTCACATCAAATAAGCCTTCAGTGCCAAAAGGGGCACGGAAAAAATCATCTTCATCAATAAAGGTCGGGTCGGCGGAGTAATCGCCATCGTAAAAGTGTTTGTTTTCAGAGCTACTGTAAGCAGTGATAAAGTCAAAGGTACCTAAGTCATAATGCTGGGTAAGTTTGGCGCTGACTTCATATACATCACGTTGGTCGTTATTACGGATGTTTTGCGAGGTGCCAATATCAAAGTCTTCCGCGCTGTCTTCAGTGACGCCTTGATAATAAGCAAAGCCGGCATCGCTGGTGGTGTAACGGCCGCGCAGGTTTAAACTGGTGTCGTCTGTGAGATCAAATTCAAGCTGGGCAAACACTGAGTCTTCTGAAAAGTAATCTGCTGGCTCATCTAAAAACACATTATCAATTAAGCCATCAGAGTTTTTGGTATAACCGCCAACACGGAAAAATGCGCTGCTGTCATCATTAAGCGCGCCCGATACCACGCCATTTAAATTATAGGTATTGCCGTTACCGTATGAGCCTTTAATGGTGCCTTCTAACTCTTCGGTTGGTTTTTTGGTGGTGACAATCACTGCGCCGCCAATGGCGCCTTTACCGTAAAGTGCACCCTGTGCACCGCGCATGACTTCAATACGCTCAATGTCGACTAAATCTTGGTTAATAAATTCTAAATCGGGTGCGGTGACCCCATCAACCACAAAAGCCAGCGGCGCATCGCCCACTTGCGGGGTAATTAAGCCGCGGATAGTGATACGGGCAAGGCCTGGTCTGAAGTTGTCCAACTGGCTTAAATTAGGCGTGAGATCGGCAACATCTCTGAAATTTTCAATACGCTGGTTTTGGATCATATCAGCACTAAACGCGGTTACCGAGTCTGGTACATTCTGTAAGGTTTCTACACGGCCACGAGCACTAATCTCGATGCGCTCTATTCCGCTAGTGGCTTCAACAGTTTGTGGCTCATTGTTCTCAGCGTGGGCTGAACTAACAAGCGATAAACCCACCGCAGTGGCTAATATTGATTTTGCGAAAAAACGACGATTAGTATGACTCATATTTTGGCCCTCATAGGCTTCCTTGCATAAATATGTAGTTATTATGCATTTGTGTGATCCGTTATAACCATTGTGGGACTTTGGCGGAAAATAATATTTTGTAATGCAGCAAAAATGCAGTAAAAATTTGTCGCTTTGAGAGGAAACACGGGACATTTTGCAAATTAATCATGGATAATCCACTATAGGTAGCGAAAACCATAGATAAAATAACACTAGGTTTCTGAAAATGAAAAAGAAAGTAAAGATTGATAGTTACAACAAAAAAATATTGGCGACCCTACATCTTGAGGGGGATTTGACCAATATTGAATTAGCTGAAAAAGTAAACCTTTCACCTAGTGCTTGTTTTCAGCGAGTTAAATCGTTAAAAGAAGCCGGCTATTTCAGAACCTTTCATGCGGATGTGAATTTAGAGCAGATTTGTGAGCACGTGATGGCCTATGTGGAGTTTACCTTAACCGATAACACAGCACCGTCGCGGCGACGCTTTGTTAGTGCTATTCAAGATATTCCAGAATTTATGGATTGCATGCAGCTTGCTGGTGATGTGGATTATATGTCGTTAAGTTGCTTTCCCAATATCAAAAAACTCAATGAGATCTGTACCGAGCTTTCAGACAGATCAGAGCTAAGTATCAAAAATATTAAGACCCGTATCGTACTTGAACGCAGTAAGTGGTTTTTAGGCTATCCGTTATCAAGTTTGAAGTGGTTAGATGATAATGGTCAAGATGTAGACCGTGGCGCTGAGTAAGCTTAATAGCTATGCAGTGTTTTTTGTTTGCTATATAAAACAGTGATAAAAGTATCATGGTTTTAATAAAGAAAAGGCCTGTATCGACAGGCCTTTTCGCTAATGAGGTTTTGGGCTTAGTTTACTTATCAAATCGATTTTGCAGGTAATCAAATACCGCACGAATACCAAAGGCTTCACCACCCACAGGACGACCCGGTAATTTACGGTTATTCCATGCCATCACATCGAAGTGACTCCAGCTAATATCTTTATCAACAAAGGCCTCAAGATAAAGTGCTGCGGTAATTGCGCCGCCAAATGGAGTTTTGCCGCAGTTGGCTAAGTCAGCAATATCACTACAGGTTAAGTCATAATAAGATTTATGCAGTGGCATGCGCCAAACTGGGTCGTCTACAGATAAACCCGATGCGGTAATATCGGCGGCCACTTGGTCATCGTTACTAAAGAACCCCGGCAGCTCGGTGCCTAAAGCAACTCGCATAGCCCCTGTTAAGGTGGCAAAATCAATCATTAGCTCAGGTTTGTCGTTATTGGCTTCAGCAAGGGCATCACACAATACTAAGCGGCCTTCGGCGTCAGTATTATCAATTTCAACGGTCAGCCCTTTGCGGGTAGTAATCACATCACCGGGCCTAAAGGCATTGGCTGAAACGGCATTTTCAACCGCAGGAACCAATACCCGCAGACGAATAGGTAAGTTGCTCGCCATAATCAATTGCGCTAAACCAATAACATGCGCTGCGCCGCCCATGTCTTTTTTCATAAAGCGCATGCCGGCGCCGGGTTTTAAATCAAGGCCACCAGAGTCAAAACACACACCTTTACCTACTAGGGTCACTTTAGGAGCCGATTCATCACCCCAAGTTAAGTCGATTAAGCGCGGAACATTTGCGCTGGCGCGGCCAACCATATGAATGGTCGGGTAGTTTTGCTCAAGTAGTTCATCACCGACAATTTGGTTGAGCTTAGCGCCAAATTCTGTCGCCATGGCGCTCATGGTCTCAGCTAAGTGTTGCGGCATCATATCGGCGGCGGGTGTGTTAACCAAGTCACGGACTAATGACACTGAGCGGATGAACTTATTAGCTTCATCAGCTTGCGCACTAGTCGGCACAATAAGCTGTGGAATTTGCTTGTCGCTTTTTTTGTAGCGATCGAACTGATATGCCCCTAAACCCCAACTAAATGCGGCGGTTTTTATCTGCTTGTCATCCGCGTTTAATTGGTATTGACCTGCGGGCAGTTGATTAACCAGATCACCACACAGCCAATAAGAGTCATCTTGGTTACTCACAAAAATAACTTCAGCTAACTCACCTTCGGTATTAGGAATTAAGCTCATGCCTTTACCTGAAAACTGGGTGGTGGTGAGCCAGTTAGTAACATTTTTAGACTGCTTATCGCGCCACTGTGCAAATGTTTCGCTATTGAAAATAGACAGGGGAATGCCTGAAACACCTGAAATAATGATATTGCTCATAGTAGGACTCGTTGATTGCGATGAGTTTAAGGATATCCCTAAGAGTATCAGGCTGATTTGATTCTAGAAAGCATAGAGATGGTTTTAGTGTGCTTGTTTGCTGCAATAGATGACTATAGTGGAATGGCGCGACTGAAATAGGCGGTTATGAGCTGAGGTTACGACTACTTTTTGGCAAAGTTATTAGGATTGCTAAAAAATAACCGTGGTAGTTGCTTATTAGTTTAGCTACTGGCTATTGTCACTTATCAGTTAGGCTGTGGCTATTTGGGTTAACTGGTTTTGTTAATGGCGTTTTTTCGAGCATTGGCTTTGCGTTCGGACATATTATTGAATGAGCTTGGCAGCACGTCAACGCCTACCATTTTGCCGAGTTTTAATACCAAAGGAATAGTAATAGGGGCAAAAGGTAACACCGCGAAAACCCCTAAGCCCAAACCTTTGAGTAAGTCGGCAAATTGTTTATTGGCTTCGGCTAATTCATCCTTGTTGGCTTGCTTGCAGGTATAGCGTTTATAAGTCACCAGCATGGCTTTGGTTTCTTGCTTTTCTTGGGCTAAGGCCTGTTTTACCACCAACATATCCAGTTTTACACGTAGCCAAATGCGCCGTCTTCCAATACGGATAACGCGAATAGGGGCCTTGTGTAATAGCTGGTAGATACTCATGGGCGCGATTGTCGCATAGTGGCTGTAGTTAACCTATTTATTAAAGTGAATAGTTACATTTAGCTGATCTCGATGAGATCAGTGTAGTTGTTTTTAAGCATAATCTAATAATATAGACTGACTTTTTTAAAGATTATGCAAAAGTAGGCCAATTTAGCTGGCTTGACTTATCTTGTTTAAATGCGAGCCTATATTTAGCAGCCGCGGTTTTAACAGGACTAAAGCTGCGCATTTTAACTTTAGCGGGCTAATTTATGCTAAAGTAAGGCGCTTATCTTTTTTATCTTCTTCGGTAAATAGACAACCTCATCTTGTGCTATATGAGTTTTCAAAAGCGTTAGCAATGATTAATTCATTAAGTGCTCACACTGCTAGTTATATGAACTTCCCATAATTCTGTAGCTAAAACCTTCGTAGTGGATAAATGAGTATGCAATAAATTTCCCCTTCAAATATTGACACTTTATCGTCTGCGACGCTTTTTTAAGCTCGGTCACCGTAAAGTTCTTCCATTTATAAAACTCTATGTTAATTAGGCCGCGTTGTTTACGACTGTCGCATTAACCAGAGCAGATCCCACCTCTAATCATTAGAGCAACTGGCCATTGGCGAAAATAAACATTCGTGTATGCAGTCACATAGATCCATTGATATAACAAGGAACGATTACATGAACACGTTAAAAGTAGGAGTCATAGGGACTTCAAGAAAAGTAGACGAAAAACGCTTTCCCATTCACCCAGGACATTTACTGCGCATTCCGCAAGCGCTTCGAAAGCAACTCATATTTGAGCAAGGTTATGGCGAACCCTTTGGGATCTCAGATGCTGAAATTGCTGCATTAACTGGCGGTATTGCCACGCGTCATGATTTACTGGCAAATATTGGTACGGTAATTATTGCCAAGCCGGTGTTAGAAGATTTACAAGAGCTGCGTGAAGGCGGCACTTTATGGGGTTATGTACATTGTGTGCAGCAGCAAGATATTACTCAAGCAGCGCTAGATCGCAAACAAACCCTAATTGCTTTTGAAGATATGTTTATTTGGTCGGCAACGGGGCAAATGGGTCGTCATACTTTTTATAAAAATAATGAAATGGCTGGTTATTGTGCGGTGCTACACTCATTACAACTTAAAGGCATTGATGGCCACTATGGCGATCAACGTAAGACGATTATTTTTGGCTTTGGCGCCGTGAGTCGCGGCGCGATTTACGCCCTTAAAGCCCATGGTTTTAAAGACATTACCATTTGTATTCAGCGACCTGAAGAGCAAGTGCGTGAAGAAGTATTAGATTGTAACTATGTCCGTATTCGCGCAGGCGAGACGGGCGAAGCCCGAATGATGGTGGTTGAGCATGATGGCAGTAGCAGGCCATTAACAGAGCTCATCAGTGAAGCCGATATTATCGTTAACGGCACTTTTCAAAACACTGCCAAGCCAACTAATTTCGTTATCGAATCTGAAGCAGAGTGCCTAAAACCCCATAGTTTGATCATTGATGTCAGTTGCGATGAAAAAATGGGCTTCTTTTTTGCTAAGCCGACCACATTTAAACAGCCAATGTTTAACTATAAAACGGTGGATTATTATGCGGTGGATCATACCCCGACTTACCTTTGGGAAAGTGCTACTCGGTCGATTTCAGCAGCGCTGATTGTGTATTTACCTGCAGTGCTAGCAGGGCAGAGCGCTTGGCAGCAAAATGAAACCATTCGCCAAGCGATAAACATTGAAGAGGGCGTTGTTTTAAATGAGGCGATTTTATCGTTTCAGCACCGTGAGGCAGAGTACCCTTACAAGATTAAAGATATTGAATTAAGCCTCGCCGTTTAACTATGGTCATTTAACTATAGTCATTTAACTATAGTCATTTAACTATGGCAGATGTCATAAATAAATCTATATGTCGACTTAATCAGCAATAACTTAGCTGGTCATGTGCAAGCATGGCCAATGCTAAGCCTTTGATTATTGTTTAATGCAGGGGAAATTTTTCAGCTAATTAAGCAATAGTGACAATTAACCCAAGACTATTGCGCTAAAAACACCGATAATTCACCTCATTAGATATACCCGCCAATTTACAGCGCACGACTCTGGAACTATTCAATGGAAATCAAAGTTAATTTTCTCGACAACTTAAGACTTGAAGCCAAGTTTGACGACTTTACTGTTACTGCCGATCAGCCTATTCGCTACAAAGGTGATGGGTCAGCGCCAAGTCCGTTTGATTACTTCTTAGCGTCGTCAGCGCTGTGTGCGGCTTACTTTATCAAGGTGTATTGTAAAGCCCGTGATATTCCTACGGAAAATATCAAGCTATCACAAAACAACATTGTTGATCCTGAAGATCGTTATAACCAGATTTTTCAGATCCAAGTTGAATTACCAGATGATATTTCTGAAAAAGATCGTACCGGTATTTTACGTTCTATCGACCGCTGCACGGTTAAAAAAGTGGTGCAAACCGGCCCTGAATTTAAAATCGAAACCGTTGATGATTTAGCCGCTGACGCCAATGCCATGCTAATGGGTCAACCTGAAGGCGATACCAGCACCTACATCATAGGTAAAGACTTACCCCTTGAAGAAACCATCACCAACATGACTGCCATGCTAGCAGAGCTGGGGATGAAGATTGAAATTTCTTCATGGCGTAACATTGTGCCGAATGTGTGGTCACTGCATATTCGTGATGCAGCATCACCAGCCTGTTTTACTAATGGTAAAGGCGCGACGAAAGAGAGTGCGCTGTGCTCTGCATTAGGTGAATTCATTGAACGTTTAAACTGTAACTTCTTTTATAACGACCAGTTCTTTGGCGAAGAGATAGCTAATAGCGAGTTTGTGCATTATCCCAATGAAACATGGTTTGAGTTAGAAGAAGATGACTCGCTGCCAAGCGGCATTTTAGATGACTACTGTTTAGAGATTTATAATCCAGATGGTGAGTTAGTCGGTTCAAATCTGATAGATACCAACTCAGGTAACTTTGAGCGTGGTATTTGTACCATTCCTTATACTCGTCACTCAGATGGCGAAGTGGTTAATATCCCGTCTAACTTAATCGAGAACTTATTTTTAAGTAACGGCATGAGCGCGGGTAATAACCTAGCTGAAGCCAAGGTGCAGTGTTTATCTGAAATCTTTGAACGCGCGGTTAAACGCCAAATCATCGAGCAAGAAATTGTCCTGCCAGATGTGCCAATGGCTGTACTTGAAAAGTACCCAAGCATATTAGCGGGTATTAAAGGTTTAGAAGAACAAGGCTTCCCTGTTGTGGTTAAAGATGCCTCACTCGGTGGTCAATTCCCTGTAATGTGTGTCACCTTGATGAACCCTAAAACTGGCGGCGTATTTGCTTCATTTGGCGCCCATCCGAGTCTTGAAGTGGCGCTTGAGCGCAGCCTGACAGAATTATTGCAAGGTCGAAGCTTTGAAGGCTTGAACGATGTGCCAAAGCCGACGTTCAATAGCATGACAGTGACAGAGCCTGAAAACTTTGTTGAGCACTTTATTGACTCTACAGGTGTTATCTCGTGGCGTTTCTTTAGCAGCAATCATGATTATGATTTCTGCGAATGGGATTTCTCTGGTACTACGGAAGAAGAAACTGAAAGCTTATTTGGTATTTTAGCGGATATTGGCAAAGAAGCTTATATTGCTGAGTTTGACCAATTAGGCGCTGCGGTTTGCCGTATCTTGGTGCCTGATTACTCAGAAGTGTATCCAGTTGAAGATCTTATTTGGGACAACACCAATAAAGCGCTGGATTACCGTGAAGAGATTTTAAATCTGCATGTGTTAACCCATGAGCAGTTAACTGATTTAGTTGAGCGCTTAGAAGAAAGCCAATTGGATAATCAAACCGATATACCAACCTTAATTGGTATCGTGTTTGACGAAAACACCCCTTGGGGACAGTTAACCATCATCGAGCTTAAAATCTTAATCTACCTTGCGATAGGCAGGCTTGAAGATGCGATGGATTATGTTGGTGAGTTTTTACAATACAACGACAATACAGTCGAGCGCGGCTTGTTCTATCAAGCGGTTAATGCGGTATTAGAAGTCACCTTGGATGACGGTTTAGCGCTTGAGCACTTTATCAATAACTTCAACCGTATGTTTGGTGAAGACAATATGAAAAACGTTGTTGGCAGTGTCACTGGTGAGGTGAAGTTCTTTGGTTTGACTCAAACCAGCATGAAGCTTGAAGGTATCGAGCCGCACCTTAGATTGATTGAAAGCTATAAAAAACTGCATCAAGCACGGGCGAATGCCGCTAAATAACGAATACAGTTAAAACCAATTTAACAAAGCCCATTTCATGATGGGCTTTGTTGTTTTTGTCATTTGTATAAAGGTAATAGCATTTATCAATAACACTATATGAGCTCATTCTGTTAACTTATGGCTGAAATATGATTGAGATAAATCGTATCAGTCAGTTAAAAGTGAAGGCTAAAGGAACTTAGATGGCAACATTATTTAGGCTATTAATGATTATCACCGCAGCGTTTGCAATTACCACCTTAGTCATTTTTGTGATGTCTACTTTAGTGGGTTTGGGCGTTCCAGAGCATGCAAATAATACCTTTGGCTATCTCATTTCAACTTGCTAGTTAATGTATTCGCATAATCGTTATTTTATTTAAATGTTATAACGTTCCGCTTCAACTTCTGTTTTATTGATTCTCATACGGCTAGCCAATATTAGCATCTCCTGCTAGGTTGAATACTGTACTCAATAATTCATCGCTACTTTTTGAATTATCTCGTTTAAGTTCTCGGACATAATAAGGATATTTTCATGCTTAAAACCCTCATCACAACTGCTATCACAACAGCCATAATGGCGGTTGCACTAGGTGGTTGCTCGAATTCCAGTAACTCCAATGATGTTAAACCACAAGCTGATCCAATTGATTTAGTTGCCAGTAATTCAGTGGCATTTGAAACTTACAATGCTGAAGAGTTTTATAAAACCACCAGTGTATTTGGCTCTTCAATTAACCATTTAGGTAATGCTGTTTTAGTCAGTAATGATAAAAGCGGTATTTTCAATGCTTATCGTGTGCCTGTTGATGGCAGCCCGTCAAAACAACTGACGTTTTCAACTAAAGAATCAGTATTTGTTGAGTCGTGGTTTCCAAAAGACGAACGTTTTTTATATAGCGCGGATAAAGGTGGTGATGAACTTAATCATCTTTATGTCCAAGAGTTAGATGGCACTGACGTGGATTTAACCCCAGGCGAAGGCTTAAAAGCGTCAGTAATGTCATGGCATGAAGATGAGCAATCTTTCTTTGTGGTAACCAATGAACGAGATGCTAAGTATTTTGATGTTTATCAATATAATACTGAAGATTACAGTCGCCAATTAGTGTTTAAAAATGACTCTGGTTTTAGTGTAGAAAGTGTGAGTCCAAATGGCCGTTTTATCGCGCTGAGTAAAAGCCATTCAAACAGTAACTCAGATCTTTATTTAATCGACCTTAGATTGAAAATGGCAAAACCACGCTTGCTCACTGAACATAGTGGTGATGTGTCTTATTCGGTTGATACTTTTTCTAAAGACAATAAACGCTTGTTGTATGCCACCGATGAATTTGGTGAGTTCAATCAATCATGGGCATATGATTTAGCAACAGGTGAGAGCACCTTAAGCTATAAGGCAGATTGGGATGTCAGTTTTAGCTACTTTTCAAAAGATGGTCGTTTTCAAATTACCGGTGTCAATGCCGATGCGCAAACACAGTTGATTATTACTGATTTAACCACTAATTCTGAACTGCAATTACCGACCTTACCCAGTGGTGATTTACGCGGGGTAAATTTCTCTGATGATTCAAGTTCAATGGTGTTTTACATTAACTCAGATACTTCACCATCAAACTTATATACCCACAAATTAGGTACAGACTCGATACTTCGATTAACCAATTCTGGTAATCCAAACATAAAAGAACAGAATCTTGTTACCGGTGAAGTGGTGCGTTTTAAAAGCTTTGATGGTTTAGAGATTCCTGCGATTTTATATAAGCCTAAACAAGCTAATATGAAAAAAGTGCCCGCATTGATTTATATCCATGGTGGTCCTGGCGGGCAATCTCGCAAAGGGTACTCTGCAACAGTTCAACATCTGGTGAATAACGGCTATGCCATCATTAAGATTAACAATCGTGGTTCAAGTGGATATGGTAAAACGTTTTTTCACTTAGATGATAAACGTCATGGTGAAGATGATTTACAAGATGTGGTGTATAACAAAAAATACCTTCAAACCTTAGATTGGGTTGATGCCGATAAGATTGGTGTTATGGGTGGCAGTTATGGCGGTTACTTAACAATGGCTGCGATGGCATTTACTGATGAGTTTAAGGTCGGAATTAATATCTTTGGCGTTACTAACTGGGTGAGAACCCTTGAAAGCATACCGCCTTACTGGGAAGCATTTCGTAAAAGTCTTTATGACGAGTTAGGGGACCCAACGACAGATAAAGAGCGCTTACACAATATTTCACCAGTGTTTTTTGGTGAACAAGTGAAAAGCCCGGTGTTGGTGGTGCAAGGGGCAAATGATCCCCGAGTACTAAAAATTGAGAGTGATGAAATGGTCGAGTCAATCCGCTCGGGCGGCACTTATGTTGATTACCTTGTGTTTGATGATGAAGGCCATGGCTTTAGTAAAAAAGCTAACCGCATTAGTGCTTCTAATAAATACCTCGAATTTTTAAATACCTATTTATAAGTTCCAAAGGTTGGCATAGCGTAAAAACAAAAAAGCCATTTGAATATTCAAATGGCTTTTTTATGACTGCGATATTACGAATAATCTTCGTTAATAAGGCTTATTTTTTTATCAGCGCTGCTGCTTCAGCTTGGCTTGCCATGTACTCATCAAACGTACCGTGGAAACTTAATAACTTTTGGTCTCTCACATCAATGATGTGAGTTGCAAGCGATGATACAAATTCTCTATCGTGGCTAACGAAAATCAAGGTGCCTTCAAATTCTTTAAGGGCATTGTTCAGCGCTTCAATGGCTTCCATGTCCATGTGGTTGGTTGGCTCGTCCATGATGAGTACATTTACATCCATCATCATTAACTTACCAAATAATAGACGGTTCTTTTCACCACCTGAACAGTTACGGGCTTTCTTGTTGGCATCATCTTCAGTAAATAGAAGACGGCCTAACATACCACGGACCATTAAATCGTTATGTCTTGGGGTGCGCCATTGCGACATCCAATCAAATAAACTTAGATCATTATCAAAGTCTTTGCTGCTGTCTTGCGGGCAGTAACCGATAGCGGCATTTTCAGACCACTTAACCACACCTTCGTTATTGGTCAGATCGTTAACTAAACAGCGTAGCAGGGTAGTTTTACCGACACCGTTTTCACCAATAACAGCAAGCTTTGCGCCTGCTTCAAGGATAATGTTACCGCCTTGGAATAAGGTATTATCTTCAAAACCATGGCCAACGTCTTCCATGATAAGCGCTTGACGATGCATTTTTTTGCTTTCGTCAAAACGTAATGAAGGCGTCATGCGACTAGATGATTTAACTTCATCTAGCGAAATTTTATCAAGCTTTTTAGCACGAGAACTGGCTTGCTTCGCTTTAGATGCGTTAGCACCAAAACGGTTAACAAAGTCTTGAAGTTCAGCCATTTCAGCCACTTTCTTAGCGTTACCTGCTAATAACTGCTCTTGGATTAAGCCTGCAGCTTCAAGGAAGTATTCGTAATTACCAGGGTAAATACGCAGTTCACCGTAATCGATATCAGCCATATGAGTACAGACAGTGTTCAAGAAATGTCTATCATGGGAGATGATGATCATGGTGCATTTACGTTTGTTTAACTCATCTGCTAACCAACTAATGGTATGTATGTCCAAGTTGTTGGTCGGTTCATCAAGCAGCAAGATATCAGGGTTTGAGAATAAAGCCTGTGCCAGTAATACACGTAGCTTTTTACCGGGAGCGACTTGGCTCATTAAACCAAAGTGATATTCTTCATCGATACCGGCTTCAAGTAAGATTTCACCAGCGCGGCTTTCTGCACTGTAACCGTCCATTTCAGCAAACTCACTTTCAAGTTCACCGACTCTCATTCCGTCTTCTTCAGTCATTTCAGGCAAAGAATAAATGCGTTCACGCTCTTGCTTAACTTCCCACAGTTTTGGGTCACCCTGAATGACAGCATCGACTACGCTGTACTGTTCAAAAGCAAACTGATCTTGACTTAAGGTACCGACTTTTTGGCCCGGAGTAATAGACACGTTGCCAGAAGTCGGTGCAAGTTCACCACTTAGAATTTTCATGAAGGTTGATTTACCACAACCGTTGGCACCAATTAAACCATAACGGTTTCCGTGGCCAAATTTAGCTGAGATGTTTTCAAACAATGGCTCTGGGCCAAACTGCATGGTGATATTTGCGGTAGAAATCAAAGGAATATCCTGAATGGTTAAGTATGCAAAACAAAGCTCGATGTACAATAAAAAGGTACTTTGAGTTCAGCCAAGCTAAGCAGATAAACGCTGACCTTAAAAAGGCAGAGCATTTACGTAGGTAAAACAGCCGCGGATTATACAGACATAACTGCTCATATGTCGAGCAGCCAATGCAGTTAAAGTATATTTTTGGCCTGTTTAGTGCAATTTAACGGGCAAATGCTCAATAGTGAATGTTTTAAGAGGGGGGAATTACTGTTTTGCCTGTAAGTTTTTAACTAGTGGTTCACAGGAAAGCGGTTTTTGTTTTAAAGGCTTTGGCTTTGGCGCCGCTGCCGTTTTAGGTTGTTTAGCTTGTTGCTGGCTTGCCGCTGCACGCTTAAGTTGCTGGGTCCACCAAGTTAGTTCTTCACAGCCATGACCTGATTTAATGGGCTGCTGCGCTTTACATAAGCTATCAGTTTCAGGGCAATGCAAGCGCACATGCATGTGAGAGGTATGGCCCCACCAAGGACGAATTTTTTGTAGCCAAGTATCCTTGTCGCTTCGTTCATTACACAGCTGCTGCTTGATGATTGGATTAACAAAAATCCGAGCGACCTGATTATTCTCTGCAGCGACTTTGAGCATGGTTTTATGTTGTTTTGACCATGCTTGATTAACGGTTAATTTATCAATATCAACCACAGACAAATGACGTGGATTTTGTAATTCTTGGGGCTTGAGTGGCGCCTCGGTTAGTTTTAGCCAAATATCCACATCTAAGCCTATTTGATGGCTGCTGTGGCCAAAATCAAATTGACCGCCGCGGGGCATCGACATATCACCGATGAGAATATTATTGATCCCTTGCTTAGTTAGCTGCTTTGAATAGTGACTGACAAAATTCACGAGATTAGGGTGGCCATAAAAACGCTGCCGCTGACTACGAATAACTTGGTAGCCGTCACCCGTTAACGGCAGTGGCTGTGCGCCTGATAAACAACCATTAGCATAGCCGCCAATAGCTGCAACTTGCCCTTGATAGATGCTGGTGGCGAGCTCCCAAGGATTGGTTCTGGCCTGCAGTGGATAAATGCTTAACAAACTTAATAGCAGTAATATGGTGCTTAATCGTGTCATTGATAAAATTACTCCTACAAGACTGTGAATTAAAGGTATAGGACATGAGCGAGTTAATTAGCGAATGCTTGATAATCAAATCACTTATGAGCTCAACAAAAGTATAGAAGGCGATAGGAATTAGGCGAGTGAATAGCGCGGATTAGTTTGAATGCTTAAATTCTTTTAAGTCGTAGCATTATGACACTAGAGCATCAGGCCTGCGAAGGGGGGGGAGCTCGCAGGCCTGATGTTGTTCTAACTTAATATTATCTCACTTAAAGGGAATGAGGATGACCGTTAACGCTTACGGATCATGCTGGTGTTAATATCCTTAAGGCTTTGACAGCCTGCCAAGGCCATAGTACGGACCAATTCTGTTTTGAGTATACAGATGGCTTTTTCTGCACCCGCTTGCCCGCCCGCAGCTAGGCCATAGGCGTATGCTCTGCCAAGTGATACCGCATTAGCGCCTAAGGCTATCGCTTTAAAAATATCGCTGCCGCGCCTGATGCCGCCATCGACGATGAGCTCGATGTCTGGACCGACTGCCGCTCGAATGTCAGCCACCATTTCAATTGGCGCAGGGGTGCAGTCCAGCTGTCTGCCGCCATGATTTGAAATCATAATGGCCGATGCGCCAATGTGTTTAGCTTTAACTGCATCATCTACCGACATAATGCCTTTGATGGCAAAAGGGCCGCCCCATTGTTTAATCATCTTGGCGGCGTGATCCCAAGTGAGATTTCGCTCCAATAGATTACCCATATACTTAAGGAAGCTTTCGGTATCGCCTGTTGAGGGGGCTGCATTTAGATTAACTAAATCTTTGCCACCTGACATAAAGTAGTTTTTTACCCACAAAGGATGTTTAGCAAATTCCAATAGGCTTTTTAGGCTGAGGTTCATGGGTATGGTTAAGCCATTTTTTATGTCTCGCTCACGATTGCCGCCCACCACGGTATCAACGGTTAAACACATGGCTTGATATTTTGCCGCTTTTGCCCGCTGCATAATTTCTTCATTTAATTGCGGATCCGTCACGACATATACCTGAAACATTTTATTGCCATAACTACTGCTGGCGACCTCTTCAATGGTTTTGGAAGAGAAAGTGGATAAGGTAAACAAAATATCCTGTTTTTCAGCGGCTTTAGCGCCAGCGATATCTGCATCAGCATGAAACATGCGCTGCTGACCCACAGGTGAAATAAAAAATGGTGCCGACATGTCACAGCCCAGTATATGGCTGTGGGTATTGATGTCGGTGACATTAGTGAGACACTTAGGAATAATCTGATATTGATCAAAGGCATTAACATTGTGACTCAAAGACACTTCATCGTCAGCACCGCCTGCCATGTAGTCATACACAGGTAGGGGGAGGTTTTTATGTGCTTGCTGATGTAACTGCTCAATGTTAAAGCATTTTTCTAAAGACTTAGTTAATAACATAGTGGCGGCTCTATACAGGAGTTGATAACGGTTTGCCTTCAAGCATCGCAATAACATTTTGTAAGGCTTTGCCTGCCATAGCTTGACGGCATTCAGCCGTTGCGCTGCCAATATGCGGAGTTAAGGTGACATTTTCAAAATCAAGATAGCCAGAATGGAAATCAGGCTCACCATCAAATACATCTAATCCAGCTGCAGCAATTTTACCGTTTTTTAGTGCATCGATGAGGGCGTTGTCATCAATTAATCCGCCGCGGCCGGTATTGATCAAAATGGCGCCATCGTTGCAATTGGCTAAGCTATCAGCATTGATTATCTGTTGTGATTCAGGGGTGAGTGGGCAATGTAAACTAATGATATCTACAGACGATAACAAGCTCGCCAGACTGTCACAATAATGGGCTTGATAGTTTGCTTCGGCTTCGAGAGATCGTGAGCGATTATAATAATAAATATCCATATTAAAGGCTTTGGCGCGGCGCGCAACGGCTTGGCCTATGCTACCCATTCCCACAATGCCTAACTTTTTACCGTGGACTTGATTTCCCATCATGGCCATTGGGGCTTGTTTAGACCATTTACCGCTGCGTAAAAAGCGCTCATTTGCGCCAAGTCGGCGGCAAGTGGCTAGCAATAACCCAAAGGCTAAGTCGGCAGTATCTTCAGTGACCACCGGGGTGTTAGTTACCGAAATGGAGCGCGCTTTAGCGGCGTTAAGGTCAATATTATCAACGCCAATACCAATATTGGCGATTAATGTAATGGATGTCGGCAAGGTATTAATAAAATCAGAACTAACGGCATCTAATGCCGTTGTTAAGTACACCTTTGCACCTGTAAAAACAGCGTAATCACCTTCAAATACCCGCACTTCGATTGCGGAGCCATTAGCGCTAATTTGCGGTAGAGGTAATGGGCGAGAAAGTACAATAATATCAGTCATTATCTTGTCCTTTTTATTATTTTTATGGGCAATCAATTGGTTTTAGGTCACGCCATTTCTGTCATGATTTTTGAAGCTAGTGATTGTTTAGAGTGCCAGTAGCGATGGTTTGTTTCCGCAACAAATGTTGCATTTGAGATGCTTTATGGTCGATATCGATATAAAATTTATAAGCTTAATTGGCTTGCTTTTGTGAACGATAATAACGTGTCTACTATAAATATCACTATTAATCGGTAGAAGAATAGTGTTGTAAAGTGGATAAAACCCTAGGCAGTATTTGTTGCTAGCGTGTGGTTTTTTTAGCCTTTGCCTTTGTAGGGACTATCACTTAATCTAGCCATGATTGACCAATAATAATAAGTTCGAATGAACAAGGACTCTCTGCACTATGTTAACAATTCAACATCTACATAATTGGCGCGCTGAATTACCCAGCGAAATACAGCAGCAAATATCCCACAGGCTTAGCTTTAAAAAATTTCGTAAAGATGAATTTATTTACAACTCTGGTGAAACCTCAAATTGTGGCTTTCAAGTGGTGTCAGGTAAAGTCAAGATTTGTAATTACAATAAAGAAGGTCGAGAGTTAATTGTGGCCATTTTGCATGCAGGTGATTGCTTTGGGGATATCGGATTAATCACCCGCTATAATCGACCTAACTATGCTGTGGCATGCACTGATGTTGAAGTTAATGTATTGTCACATAAAGACTATTTACATTTAAGTCAGCACTTTCCTGAAATGTCGATAGCACTAAACCGCTTTCTATGTACCCGCATTCAATACACTTTTGCCAGTTTAAATGAAGCATTATTACTGCCACTTTATGAAAGATTAGGTGCAGCAATTGTCAGGCTTGCCCTAAGCCGCGGCGCTAAAGAACTTGAAGCTGTCTCTTTACCTGATATATCACAAGAAATGCTCGGGCAAATGGTGGGGGCAACACGGCAAAGCGTCGGGCGTGAATTGAAAAAAATGCAGCAAGAAAACCTGATTCAAATTGAGTACGGTAAAATTTTTATTAATGATATTGATAACATGATCAAATTGTTTGATTTGAATTTGTCACATCAAGCCATAGTGCCGCTTTATTCGACAATGGCAGATACCGTCTAGATATTTGATTTTATTATATTTTATCATCTATTGTGTTAACAGTGCCTCGCAAGGTCTTATGGCTGATATTTGCTACACCTGTCATTGCAATTGAGTTTCGAACCAAACTCAGTGCTTCGCCTTAATTGTCACAAATGTGACAGAAATTAACAAATCATCTATGACAAAGTAGTTAACACTAATAATAAAAACGAGAGTTAACATGCCTAAATTAAGATCATCAAAAGTTGTCGACGGTAAAGGTGCAGCTGCAGCACGTGCACTTTGGTTAGCAGGGGGATTACAGCAAACAGATTTTGGCAAGCCCATGATTGCCGTGGTTAATTCATTTACCGAGTTTGTCCCAGGCCATGTACATTTACAAGACGTCGGCCGCCTAGTGTGTGAGGCTATTTTTGAAGCGGGCGGCATTGCCCGTGAGTTCAATACCATTGCTATCGATGACGGCATTGCCATGGGTCATGACGGTATGCTTTATAGCTTACCGAGCCGTGAAATTATTGCTGACAGCATCGAATATATGATTAATGCTCATTGCGTTGATGCGATGATCTGTATTTCAAACTGCGACAAAATCACCCCTGGCATGTTAATGGCGGGATTAAGGTTAAATATTCCAGTGATATTTGTCTCAGGCGGGCCTATGGAAGCAGGCCGCGTAGTTGAAAAAGATAAAGTTCAGCGTTTTGACCCCATTGATACCTATATTGCCGCTTTCAGTAGTCAGGAACTTGATGGTAAAAGTGCTGAGTTTTTAGAAAATCATGCCTGTCCTACCTGCGGCTCTTGTTCTGGCATGTTTACCGCCAACTCAATGAATTGCTTGGCTGAAGTGTTAGGGCTCGCACTACCGGGCAATGGCTCATTATTGGCGACTCATTCCGATCGTAAAGACTTGTTCACCCGTGCAGCTAAGCAAATCGTAACCAACACCAAAAAGTTCTATTTTGAAGATGACGACTCGGTGTTACCGCGCTCGATTGCCACTCGCGAAGCGTTTTTCAATGCGATGAAAGTGGATATTACGATGGGAGGTTCTACCAACACCATTCTACACTTGCTGGCTATGGCCCAAGAAGGCGAGGTGGATTTCAATCTCAGTGATATTGATGGCTTATCCAGAAAAGTGCCGCACCTTTGCAAGGTGTCACCAGCCACCAAAGATTACTATATGGAAGATGTTCACCGTGCTGGCGGCATGATGGCAATCATTGGCGAACTAGAACGCGCCGGATTAATTGACACCAGTGTTAAATCGGTTGGCGGCGGGACATTAGCGGAAATGCTAGCCTATTGGGATGTATTACGTACAGATAACCCAGAAGTGCATGAGTACTTTAAAGCCGCGCCTGGTGGCAAACGCACCATTAAGGCCTATGGCCAGTCACAGCGCTGGAAAGAGTTAGATTTAGATCGTGAAAAAGGCTGTATCCGTAATATTGATAACCCTTATAGCACCGAAGGTGGCTTGGCCGTTTTGTACGGTAATATTTCTGAAAATGGTTGCATAGTGAAAACCGCTGCAGTGTATGAACATATGCTGGATTTTACCGGAACGGCAAGAGTATTCAATCAGCAAGAAACGGCATTAACCGCCATTGATAATGGTGAAATTCAACCTAACACCATCATCATTATTCGCTACGAAGGCCCGAAGGGCGGACCTGGCATGCAAGAGATGCTTAAACCAACCATGAGCTTAAAAGCTCAAGGGTTAGATGCTAGCTGTGCACTGGTGACAGATGGTCGATACTCTGGTGCATCTGCGGGTCTGTCAGTGGGTCATGTTTCACCTGAGGCGGCTAATCAAGGTGCTATCGGGTTAATTGAAGATGGCGATCAAATACGCATCGATATTCCTAATCGTTCGATTAATTTACTGATCTCTGATACGGCATTGCAGCAACGTCGTGATGCCATGAATGCGTTGCCAAAGGATCAAGCTTGGCAGCCCAATGAACCAAGAACCCGTGTGATCACCCGCGCGTTAAAATCCTATGCAGCGTTTGCTACCAGTGCCGATCGCGGTGGATATCGTGAGCTATAAATGGAGTTATTGATATGGCTTTAGGAATTATTGCGGCATTAGCTGTATTTATATGGATGGCGATGCGCGGCTATAGCATTGTGCTGGCCTCGCTAGTGTGTTCCACCATAGTGATTATCACTAGCGGCATGGCATTTGATAAAGCCATGCTGGAATATTTTCCAACCGGGGCACTGGGGGCATTTACATTTGCGGGACGGTTCTTTTTACTCTTTGCCGCAGGTGCGATGTTTGGTCGTTTATTGGCGGCAACAGGAGCGGCCAATAGTATTGCGAATAAGTTAGTCGACACCTTAGGCGCTGAACGTGTGCTAATTATTACGGTATTATTTTCAGCTTTGCTCACCTATGGTGGCGTGGTGTTGTTTGTGGTTATTTTCACTATGTATCCGCTTGGGGTGCAGCTATTGCAACAAGCGAATGTGCCTAAGCGGTTATTTACTGGTGCCATTGCCTTAGGTATTGGTACGTTCACCATGACCGCTATGCCAGGCTCACCGTCAATACATAATGTGATATCTTCGGTATCGCTAAAAACCGACTTATTTGCCGCAGCGGGATATGGCCTATTCAGTAGCGCCATTATGTTGTCTTTGGGGCTGTGGTATCTTGAAAAGCAGCGTCACATAGCCAAGGCCAATGGTGAGGGTTTTATCCCTTCTGAAAAAGATAAACTGATTTTAGCCAACAATAAGCAAATGGCGATGCCATCTTGGTTTCGTTCAGTCATTCCCATTGCCGCTGTGGTAATTTGTATTGTCTCTCCAAGGATCATCAGTGCTTTAGGCGTTAACGGCATTGAGGTTGTTGACTATGCCAACAGTCAGCCGATAATTTGGCCTTGTATGGCACTCTTGATTGGTATTATTACCACCATAGTGTTGTTTCCACGTATTCTACCCCGCAGTATTACCGAGCTTGGTCAAGGCGCTGAAGAGTCTATATCGCCGTTAATCGCGACTTCAGTTGTCATCGGTTTTGGTGGCGTAGTGAGCCATACCGAAACGTTTGCGCAGTTTTCCCAGTGGATCACCACCTTAGATGTCCCTGTGCTGCTGTCAATTTTTATTGCCGCAAGCTCAGTGTCTGCAATTGTGGGTTCGTCATCAGGTGGCTTGCAAATCTTTTTAGGGACTATGGCGCCTGTTTATTTAGATAAAGGCGTCGATCCAGAGATCTTACATCGGGTTGCTGCTATGGCCAGCGGCGGGTTTGATAGTCTGCCTCATTGCGGCGCGGTAGTAGCGATATTGGCAATAACAGGGCAAACCCATAAAACGGCTTATAAAGATGTCGGAGTCGTGACTGTGGTGTTCCCCGTCATTGCCTGTTTAACCACAATTGGGAGTTATTGGCTGCTTAACACGATATAAGCAGTGGCCTCATAAGGTATGTTTATACGTTATGAGGCTAGGTTTTATGGCTTAATCTGTCTTTTGGACATATTGAGCCGAACAATGCCATTATCTTGAATTCATGACAGCCAAAGCTTGCAAAATCTTTTTAGCCAACCCATTTTAATAAACAAATCCTCGCTATAAATTAGTTGATATTTTATCCCACAGATATCCCAACCGAACAAATGTGGCAGTTTATTGTACAGCGCTAGCGTTACCCTCAAATTAACCCGTATTTCTTTACAAATAATTAACATGGGTTGAAAAATAATAATAGTCAATTTGGGGATTAACTATGTCACATGTTCAAGCAAACGGAAATTTTAAAAAGTCGTTAATTGCGACAGTGCTGCTATCAATAATTCATGCGCCAGTAATGGCAAATGAGCCACAACAAGAACAAACTCAGTCAGAAAAAAAACAATTTGAAGTGATTGAAGTGACCGCGCAAAAACGCAGCCAGTCTATTAATGAAGTGCCTATGTCGATTTCGGCCTTTAATGCCGAGACATTAGATGAAATAGGTATCGATGACACCACTGATTTAGCCAATATTGTACCTGGGTTTAATTTCAGTGATAGCGCATTTGGGGCACCGGTTTATACCTTACGTGGGGTGGGTTTCAATGAGTCAAGCGCTCAAGCGACATCAACGGTTGGAGTGTATGTTGATGAAATTGCAGTACCATTTCCTATTATGACCAAAGGCACTAACCTTGACGTCGAACGGGTGGAGATTTTAAAAGGGCCACAAGGCACGCTTTATGGCCGTAACTCAACGGCTGGCGCGGTCAATTATATTGCGGCGAAACCCTCTAAGGATTTTGAAGCCGCCATCAAAGCGAGTATTGCTTCTTATGAAACCATTTCTGCTGAAGGTTACGTGACAGGCGGAATTAGCGACATGGTAAGTGGTCGTCTGGCACTTAAAACGATTCAGTCAGACGAGGGCTGGCAGGAAAGCATTAGCCGTGATGAAACCTTAGGTCGACAAGATAAACTGGCTGTGCGTGGTAGCTTAAACTTTGACTTCAGTGAGGCAACTCAAGCATTGCTGACTATCGGTTATGCTAGCGATAATTCAGAAACAATTGCGCCGCAAAATATTGATTATATTCCCGGTAAAGCAGGAGGCGCGCCGTTTACTGTTTCGATATATCAAACCCAGTTAGATATGGCACAAAATCCACAGAATTTTACCGGCTTAATGGATGATAATGCCAAAGCAGATTGGACTGCTGGGCGCACACCGAGCCTTGAACACACCAGCACGAATGTGTCATTGAAAGTTGAGCACGACATTAATGATCAAACCTTATTTACCTCGCTGACTGGCTACTCAAAATTTGAAGATGATGGTTCAGAATACGAGCGAGCTGGTTTTGCAGGGGAAACCATTGCTAATATTAAAAATAACCCACTGAGTGCCGCTACTGAACAAGCCTTTGGAGCAGGATTTGACGGCTACTTATTAGGTCGTTATCAAAATGCCGCCGATTCCGAATACGTTACCATGGACTATGTTTATCAAAATGGTGAAATTGATTCCATATCCCAAGAGTTTCGAGTTAGCCAACAACTTGATAGCCTGGTGTGGATTGCAGGGCTTTATTACAGTAAAAGCGAAGTCGATTACCAAACCCAGCAGGATTGGGGCATAAGTAGTAACGTAAATATTCTGCCAATCCCTGGCTTTGGCTTTAATATTGCTGAAAATGATATTAATCAACAAACCACAACCGCCTCAGTGTTTGCCAGTGCTGACTGGTTTATTACTGATCAATTCACGCTTACCACCGGCTTGCGTTATTCAAAAGATGAAGCGGATTTTACTGGCTGCTCAAGAGATGTTGATGGCGGTTTAGCTGATACTTTTTTTAATTTCTTTTTCGGAACAACGCCCACTAGTGACGTCATCAAAGGTGATGGCTACAACGCAGGCAGTTGCGTTACGGTATTAGATTTTGGAACGCCAGAGGCGAGTGTTGGGGAGGTTAGTGACACATTAAGCGAAGACTCACTTTCATGGCGCCTAGCTGCTAATTATGAGTTTAATGATGATTTATCAGTCTATGCATCTTATAGCCGTGGTTTTAAAGCGGGTAGCTTTCCTTCTTTAGCGGCAGTGACTGATCAACAGTTAGTTCCCGTTGTTCAAGAGCAACTTGACGCTTATGAAATAGGTTTTAAATCAAGCCTAGCCGAGCGTACTCTGCAGTTAAATGGCGCGGCTTTTTATTATGATTACCAAGATAAGCAACTGCTTACCAAAAAAATCGCCCCAGTATTTAACACCGTATTTACCCTAGGTAATATGCCTAAATCTTCGATCACAGGGGTTGAACTTGATGGGCGCTGGTTAGCGACAGATAACTTGACCTTAGGCGCTGCCTACGGCTGGTTAGATTCACAGATTAAACAAGGTGTCGGCTATAACCAACCAGGGCAATATTTAGACTTTAAAGGTTCGCCACTGCCTTTTACGCCAGAGCATCAGTTTAATTTATTTGCCCGTTTTGACTTTGAAATTTCAGCCGGGCTGCAAGGCTTTGTTGGCGCAGATGTAGCATATTCAAGTGAGTCACATGCCGATTTTGAAGGCTCAGTTGATCAAACTCTTGCCGTGTCAGATTTTGTTGGTGAGCCTTATGCCGTTGAAATACCAGCAACCGATTATGAGTTTGATGAGCGTTTTATTAACCCGTCTTATACCCTAGTGAATTTACGTTTTGGGGTTGAAGCTGATAGTTGGAAAGCCTTTGCATGGGGTAAAAATATCACTGACGAGTACTACACCAATACCACAGTCAAAAATAATGAAATGTATGCCAAATACCCAGCAATGGGCGCCCAATACGGGGTGACATTTGAATACACATGGTTTTAGTTAAGTATGAGTTAATTGTTAATCAGGCTTAATGCCGAACTAAAGTCATCTCAACAATTACTGCGTTTTGGGATTTTGTTGGGGTGATTTTTAACTTTTAGCAGCGCTAATTTTTACATCACAGTTTTAGGGCGGGGTATAACAAGTAAGTATCGCGAGGGAAATGTTGGTAGCTATTCAGGCCACCGAAGGAACTCGATGGCCACATCTTGCTTAATGCTCTAGAAAACCTTTGTTAGCTTTCTTGGCAGTCTTTGCTGCTTTCTTTTCTTTTGCAGTTAAAAGTGGTTGCTTTTTAGTGTTTTTCTTACTGTCTTGTCCTTTGCTCATGATACTTTCCATTTGTTGTCATGTAACACACCTGAGGCTAGTTTTAATCAACCGGAGGACCCTGTTACTAGTACATTAGACTCAATTGTCGAATATATAAGTAACCATCTTAGTATGGCCCTATAGCAGGGCAATTGATAGTAATAGTTGATATACACTCAGTATATTAACCCCTTTATGTGTTGCTAGGGGGTAGATAAAGCTGTTTGCGTTAAAGTTGGGCCGTAGATATTTTAGTAAACGATGGATCTAACAATTTGATAACCAAGCTTAATGTGTAAAAATATTGAAGACTGCTATAAACAAGGACATGGAGTGAGTCAGTTGCAAAAATGAGTTAAGTAATTACAGGTGTATGGCTTTAAGGCGAGTTTCAGTGGCAATAAAATTCACATTAAATTCGAAGGCTAAGCTAATTTAGTTTGAATAACCCAAGATATTGGCTTGGAGGCCAGCAAATGATGTTAGAAGTAAACCATCAAGAAGATAGCGTTATTTTTGACACCCTAGTCGCAGGGGTTAGAGAGCACAAATATGAACATATGGGGCCAGAAGAAACCAAGCCCTTATCTGTGGTTTGTCGTGATGAACAAGGCACTATTATAGGTGGGATAGCAGGGCGAACTATATACAGAAACTTTCTTATTGAAGTGCTCTGGGTCGACAAAGCAAGCCGAGGCTCAGGTCTTGGCCGTCAATTAATGGCATCGGCAGAACTGGAAGCCAAGAAAAGGGGTTGTGTTGTTGCCCAACTGGATACCTTAGATTACCAAGCGCCAGAGTTTTATAAAAAGCTGGGTTTTAAAGTTGTCGGCAGTGTGGCAGCTTTTCCTGGTAGCCCTGAAAGGATTTTTCTCACCAAAGAATACTAATGCTCACTGAATATTATGGGATTCATTTACAAGGAGGTTAGGTTTGAATGAGATCAAAGGCATTGTTGAATTTATTGTAGAAATAGAAAAGTTAAAGTCGGTAACACCTAATACTAAACCTGTAGGTTTAGAACGCTATGAGAATTCAGCTGAACACAGCTGGCATGTGTGCATTAGTGCGCTGATGTTAAAAGAGTTTGCTAATGAACCCGTTGATATCAATCGGGTGATTAAAATGCTACTACTGCATGATCTTGGTGAAATCGATGCAGGCGATACCATAGTTTATGCCAGCAGCAATACGCATTCGATTGCGGAGCAGCAAGGAGTAGAGCGGTTATTCAAAACCTTGCCAGAATATTTAGCTGACGAATATTTACAGCTTTGGCTTGAGTTCGAAGCAGGTAAAACTGCCGATGCTATATTCGCTAAAGCCATTGATAGAGTGCCGCCGTTACTGCATAACATTCATGGCGGTGGTCATAGTTGGAAAAAGCATAACATTTCAAAGCAGCAAGTCATGTCATTGAATGGTGATCGAATCGCTAAAGGTAGTCATAGTCTATGGACTGAGCTTGAAAAACAGTTAATCAGCGCCGCTGAGCAAGGTTTACTTAAATAGCGCTGGCTCGCTTTAGGTAACAACCGATAATTTTTTCTCATTACTCTTATTACTCTTATTCTCATCGCTCTTCTCACGACTTTTATTGAATAAAAAATAAAAACAATTTCTTGTGTATCTTTATAGTTGCGAAAAATTAGCTACATTTATAAAGAGGCGAAAAATTAGTCACAGAGAAGGATTTCGCCAAAATGACTACAAATGGGAGTGTCATTGAGATGATGAAAAAATTATTAGGGGCTTGCTTACTGGTAACCGTGTTACCGCTAGAGGCAGTTGAAGTTTATAAGTCTGATCTATTAAATTTAGACGTCGGTGGCAATATTCAATTAGGTGTTATCAATAGTGACACTAACGATGGTGACAATACCACCACTGTGTTTGATAACGGCTCTCGATTACATTTTGATTTTAGCAGTTCGGTAAATTCAGACCTAAAATTTAGAGGTTTTTTTGAGTGGTATATTAATGCGGTAGCCCGCAATAGCATTGATAGTTACAACGTTGGTCATAATGCAATCTCGCTAAGTGATGGCAGGAATGAGTTTATGTCACTCAGGCAAGGTTTCTTTGCTGCTCAGCACACTAAATGGGGAGAGCTGTCTATTGGTAAAAGAATAGGAGCTTATTCGACAGTGACCTCGGTAACCGATAGGTTTAATGTTTATTCGGCGCTGGCATCATCAACTTATGTATACGGTGATGGTGGCTTAAGTGGCACGGGTCGAGTCGATAATGGTGTTTTCTGGAATAAGCCGTTCGATTTCGATAATCATAGTTTAACGGTTAACCTTCAAGGGCAGTTTATCGACGACACCACAGTGCTTAAAGACGATGAAGATATGCCAGTATTAGATGATGACGGTAATGAAGTCACTCTAACAGCTAAAGGCGGTGAAGCGGCCAGTGTTATTTATGCTTATGATGTAGACAAATTTACCTTTGGCTTAGCGTATGTTAATGACGAGGCTGAAGGGAAAGGTATTAGGATCAGTAACCCTAGGGCCATAGCAGCTTCTTTTAGTTCAACCATGGGTGACTGGTATTTATCTGCGGTAGCCGCACATTCAGAAGGCATGTATCAAGACAACAGTAATCAAATTTTTGAAGGTAAAGGCTACGAAATAGCACTGAGCCGAGACATAGGAAATTGGACTCCAATGATCGGTTGGAACCATATCGAACCGGATAATTACGATATTGCAGAGCAGAGTCAAGCTAGCCAATATGAGCTTGATTTGTTTATCCTTACCCTTAATTACAATGTGCCATCGTTGGGGTTTTTTGCCTTTATTGAGGGAGTGGTCGATAACGGTAAAAATGCCGACGGCAGCAATAGTAACGACGACTATATTTCAGTGGGTATGTATTACCCTTTTTAAGACAAAGAGGATACTCGCTTCACTCTACCATTGATGCTTTGAGCGTGGTAATGCACAGGCTCAAAGCATTGTTAGTTTGCCTTCAAATACCTTTAATAACGCCTAAATTCTACCGATTATTACCCGTAAGCATTTCCCCTTGTCATCGTTTAGCGTGTGGGTTTTAGTCACAGTTTTACCTTTATCGTTCAGCTTAATTGTTCTATTAGAACAACAGCTAATACTGCCAACCAGGTAAATGTAAAAAAATGTAGGTGAAACTTTGCAGTTTTGTTGTTAGCGCGTACAATTTACCTAGTAGCTCAATAAAAATGACTTTATGCATCAATTAGGTAGCGCTTATATGGATACTAATAAAAGATCGTTAAACGGAATAACGTTTAATTATGTTCTAGCAAAGGTGGGATTTTTCAGACTTAACAAGGTAATAAAAGTTTCAAGTTTAGTTGTGAGTTCATTGTTACTAAGTAATGTGGCTTTTAGTGAAGAAATTGCTAGTGAAGATATCAATAATTTAGAGTTTATTAGCGTCCCTAAGGGGGTGAATGTATTTGAAAAGTATGGTCTTTCTGATGACCTCCCAAAATTTGGAATGAGTTCGTTATCCCAAGGTGAAAACCTGGTTGAACATGCATCTCGAATCACCGAATATGAAGGGAAACAAACAACGTCGGACATATTTTTAGTCCAAAGTACTGACACTAAAGGCAATATTGATTTAAGAATTAAATATGACCCAATTAAGTTAGATAAAGACGAAGATGTCATTGCACGTATCGAAAGTATGACTAAAACCGAGTACCTTTTGCGCCAATACGCTAAAAGCTATGATGAGTCATCAGTTAAGGTGGCAGAAAAGGCTAATGGAGAAGTGGTGATTCGTTTTAACTACTCCAAATACCAACTTCCGCAAAACATTGCTTATTTTCGTTTTATGCAGGTATCCATCACGGCTAAAGACGGCAAGCCAATTAAAATGGAGATTACCAATTCAAAAGACTTCGATTACGAAGGCGTAAAAGTTAAAGACTATTCGCAAACGATTTATTTTACTGAATTGGAAAACGGTAAGCCTTATATCAAAAAGAAAATTGAAATTGCCAAGGGCACTAAAAAAGACAAACCGATCACCTTAACTACAACGGTTACCACAATTGCTTTATATGATAATCAAGATGCCGTGGTGGTGATTGATGCTGACTTACTCGCAACGGTTTCAGATCCGCGCATGCGAGAAGAAAAAGTAGAGCTACAAGCGATGTTCCCAATACTTGCTGACTTGGTGCGTCGACAAGGGATTGATGTGCCATTACCTTACGGTATTTCAGTCGCCTATCGAGATCAAAGTATGGATGTAGGTTTCACTTCATTTGATATTATGGGGTTGGAGTTAGACGAGTTTTTTGACCCAGAAACCACCTTCGGAACCGTAGACGCTAAAAGTGTGTCCCTAAGGGCCGATTTAAATATTTTTCCATTTTGGAATGTGTATGCATTAGTCGGTAAAATTAAAGTCGATGCGGTTATCGATGCCCAGTATACCGGTAATATTCGTGATGTGTTTGTCGATAAATTAGGCTCAGAGTTTAAAGCTGATATTGCTTGTGCCTTTGCTGCTGAAGTCGGAGTACCACTTTGTGAGCCAACCCGTTTTGATGTTCCTTTGGAACTTAATTATGATTTAGTGGGCGCAGGTACCACACTTTCGGTGGGTTATAGGGAGTTTTTTGCTTCAGTTACAGGTACCTATTCGTTCACTAAATTAAGTGGCCAGGATTGGGGCGACGGTATTCTCACCGTGCAACCTATGTTGGGTTACCAGTTACTGGATTACCGTGCTCAGTTTTTTGTTGGTGCAGAATATCAAGCATTAAAAGCTAACATGGAAGGTAATTTAGGTTTTGTTGAAGAGTTGAACCGTGAGTTTACTTTCGATGTAGGTGTTAAGTTGAACCAATGGGCTTATCTAGTCGGCTTTAATAAGCAAATTGGTAAACATTACAATTTAAGTGTGCTGTATAACAAAGGTGAAACCCGTGATGCATATACAGTAAGCTTTAATTATCGCTTCTAAATTAGATAAGTAAGTATTCGGTATCAAGGTAACCGATAGTGAGTAAGTTTTTTACTTAACCACTATCGGTTTTTTGCTTATTTTTAGTGAGGCCGTAGCAATCAGTGGGGTCTTAATAATATTTTTGCGCTATTTTCTCTGTTATCAGGGCAAGTGTTATAAAATACGCCTCAAGTTTGAATAATCGAGCATGGGGTTTTAATGAGTCAGATCGTCACACATGAGCAGTACTTTGATAAAAGCTTCAATAAACAACCCATAGACTCAACTGAGGGCTGTGAATTTGAAGAGTGTGAATTTAATGATTGCGACTTTACTGAAGCAGTATTAAAAAATACTAAGTTTTTAAGTTGTACGTTTAATCGCTGTAATTTGAGCTTAATTAAGGTGCCCCGTAGCCGTTTTTTTGAGGTAGATTTTAATGACTGCAAAATGGTGGGTATTGATTGGACTAAAGCGGATTGGCCGTCATTTCATCGTGATGCACAATTAAGCTTTAGCCGTTGTATTCTTAATGACAATTCATTTTTTGGCTTAGTACTAAATGAGTTAAAGCTGATTGAATGCAAGCTGCATGATGTGGATTTTCGTAATGGTGACTTTGCCAATTCCACCATGACTTTTTGTGATTTTACGAATAGTATTTTTATGAAAACCAATTTACAAGCTGTCGACTTTAGTGATTCAACTGACTTTACTATCGATGTGCTACAAAACCGCATTGCCCAAGCTAAGTTCTCACGTTTTGAAGCGCTAAACTTACTTGAGAGTTTAGCTATCGAGCTGGTGGATTAATACAGAATATAAAAAGCGCTATGAGTACACTCTCACTGTCATAGCGCTATCAGTTTTACACTGCTTTTACGTCAATCAACCAGCTTATTTACACCCCAACTAACCATTACTAAAGCTATCTGCAGCGGCTTGCTCTTGAGTAATATTTGCGGCAATAGTTTTCATGGCTTGGGTTAGTGTCGTCAGTTGCTCTTTGGTAACAGTATAAGGCGGAGTAATGTATATCACGTTGGCAAAAGGTCTTATCCACACACCTAACTCAATAAAGTCTTGCTGCAATTTAGCCGTGTTAACCACGCTATCCATTTCAATTACGCCTACTGCGCCTAATACTCTGACATCCACCACATGCTGATAATCAATAGCTTCAGCAAGTTCAGTCTTCATTTGCAACTCAACATCGCTGACCTGTTGTTGCCATGCGCCAGTTTGTAAAATACTCATACTGGCACTGGCTGCAGCGCATGCTAGCGGATTGCCCATAAAGGTTGGTCCGTGCATAAACACACCAGCAGGGGAGTCACTGACGCCTTTGGCGACTTCATCACTACATAGTGTGGCGGCTAAGCTGATGTAACCGCCGGTTAAGGCTTTACCTAAACACAAAATATCGGCTTCGATATTGGCATATTCATAAGCAAATAACTTGCCGATACGGCCAAATCCCGTAGCGATTTCATCAAGTATGAGAAGTACATTGTATTGATTACATAAGGCTCTAATGGCAGATAAATACTCGGCTGAATAAAAATGCATCCCGCCAGCAGCTTGCATCACGGGTTCAATAATAATGGCGGCAATATCTTGATGATGCTCTGCTAAAATCGCCTCAAGCGCATCAGTATCACCTTGCTTTAAAGCTTCACCGAAAACAGATAGTGGCGCTGGGGCAAAAAGGTGTTCAGTAACCGCTGCGCTAAACATGGTATGCATGCCATTATCAGGATCGCAGACGCTCATCGCGGCAAAGGTATCACCATGATAACCACGCTTAACGGTTAATAAACGCTGCTTTTGTGGTAGCTGTTTACCTTGCCAGTATTGCATGGCCATTTTAATGGCCACTTCAACGGCAATAGAGCCAGAGTCGGCTAAAAAGACTTTGGTTAAATTGGGGCTGGTCATCGCCACTAATTGCTTGCAGAGGTTAACTGCAGGGGCGTGGGTAATACCGCCAAACATTACATGGCTTAGGGTCGTGAGCTGCTGCTGCATCGCTTCAATAATTTCTGGGCGGTTATAGCCATGAATACAGGCCCACCAAGAGCTGGTGCCATCAATGACCTTTTGGCCGCTGCTTAAGGTCAGTTCACACCCATCGGCACTATGGACTCCAGTTACGCTGGCAGCTTGACTCATCGAAGTATAGGGATGCCAAATATGCTGTTTATCAAACTCAAAGTCTATAGCTTGAGAATCGATTGTCTGGGATGCTTGCTGATAAAATGAGTTGTTCATATTTTAACCGTTAGTCAAGGTGTAATGCGCGATAGCATTGACAGTTTACGTGCTGAAGGTATCCTAACCCAATATAAAGTGAATATAAAACGAATAACAAAGGATTAATCAATGTCATCATTAGCCATCCGTCATGACTGGACCAAAGCTGAAATAGAAGCGTTATTTGCTTTACCAATGAACGATTTACTGTTTAAAGCCCACAGTATTCATCGTGAGACGTTTGATCCTAATGAAGTACAAATTAGTCGTTTATTATCAATTAAAACCGGTGCTTGTCCTGAAGATTGTAAGTATTGCCCTCAAAGTGCCCGTTACGATACCGGTCTTGAAAAAGAGCGTTTATTGGAAATCGAAAAAGTCATCACCGAAGCCAAAAGCGCGAAAGCAGCGGGAGCATCACGTTTTTGTATGGGCGCTGCATGGCGTAACCCTCGCGAGCGCGATATGCCATATTTAACCCAAATGGTTAAAGATGTAAGAGCATTAGGCATGGAAACCTGTATGACACTGGGTATGCTGTCAAAAGAACAGTCTGACGAACTTGCCAAAGCAGGTCTTGATTACTATAACCACAACCTTGATACCTCACCTGAATATTATGGCGATGTGATCACCACCCGTACTTATCAAAACCGTATTGATACTTTAACCAACGTGCGTCAGTCAGGCATGAAAGTGTGTTCTGGCGGTATTGTCGGTATGGGCGAAAAAGCGACAGACAGAGCAGGTTTATTACAACAGCTAGCTAATTTAGATCAGCATCCTGATTCAGTACCGATTAATATGTTGGTTAAAGTTGCAGGTACGCCATTTGAAAAGATAGATGACTTAGATCCCTTTGAATTTGTGCGCACCATTGCCGTTGCACGTATTATTATGCCTAAATCTCGAGTGCGTTTATCAGCTGGGCGTGAAAGCATGACTGATGAATTACAATCTATGTGTTTCTTTGCTGGTGCTAACTCTATTTTCTACGGTTGTAAGTTACTGACGACACCCAACCCTGAAGAAAACGATGATATGAGCCTATTTAGACGTTTAGGGCTACATCCTGAGCAAGGACCATCAGCTGACATTGAATCTGACACTGCGTTATTGGCTAAAGCCAATGCAAAAAAAGATAAAGCAACGCAACAATTCTTTGATGCCGCGGCGTTATAAAGCGATGCACATTTGTCAGTAGAAGGCAGTATTCATGGCAAATCACCCAATATCATCACGAATAAGTCATCGTTTGCAGCAGCTGCAAACCGATGGCTTGCTGAGGCAAAGAAAGTTAGCTGAGTTAGACAAGGCATCGGCTAACAACTTAGCTCCAACAATTCCCAATATTATTGATTTCAGTCACAACGATTACCTTGGGCTGGCCAATGATCCTGAGATGATTGCCGCTATTCATGCTGGCGCGATAAAATATGGTGTTGGCAGTAAAGCATCGCCATTAGTATCTGGATACAGTGAAGCCCACCTAAAGCTTGAACAAGGTTTATGTGAGCTGACCGGTCATGAAGCAGGGCTATTATTTTGCTCTGGATTTAGTGCCAATCAAGCGTTAATCAAAACCTTATTTGAAGCAGGCGATGTGATTATTGCTGATAAGCTTATTCATGCATCAGTGATAGACGGTGTAAAAGACAGCGGCGCTGCACTTAAGCGCTATAAACACAATGATATAACCCATGCAGAGCAGTTACTTAATCGATTTCCTAATAGCGCCTTATTTACCGAAAGCGTTTTTAGTATGGATGGCGATCGTGCGCCATTAGATGCGTTATCGAACTTGTGTAAGCAGCATAATAGTTGGTTAGTGGTTGATGATGCCCATGGTTTTGGAATCAATTATGAAGAGCTTGCTAGCAATCGCTTTAACGTCAGCAGAGCGGCAGTTACACCACAATGCGATATTCAAGTCATTACCTTTGGTAAAGCCCTCGGCTGCCAAGGCGCCTGCGTTTTAGCGTCACAGCAAATTATTGATTATATGGTGGCGCAATCACGGCATTACATTTATTCAACCGCACTGTCACCTGCCAGTGCTCATTTAGCGTTAACAGCGGTTAATTTAACTCAGTCGCAACCTGATAAAGCATCAACATTGTTTGCCAATATTGCCTTCTTTAGGTCGCTTTGTAATGCTAAAAACATTCCGCTAACAGAGTCAACAACCGCCATTCAGCCTGTAATTATCGGTGACAGTGAACGAACTTTAGCAATAGCAAAGGCATTAAAGCAACAAGGTTTACAGGTCGGGGCAATCAGGCCGCCAACAGTGCCTAAAGGGCAGGCAAGGCTGAGAGTGACCATTAATGCCAGCCATAATGCCGAGCAAATAACCCAATTAGTTGATGCACTAGCAGTGCAGTTACCAAGAGAATATTAATGAATCTAGATAACCCCGTAGCGGTTAAATTCTCCCAAGCTGCAGCTACCTATAAACAACACGATGTATTACAGCGCATCACGGCTAGCAGGTTAATAAAACTTGCTAATACTGAGCATAATGCCGATAAAAAAGCAGGTTTAACCGGGCATTTATTGGATTTAGGCTGTGGCCCAGGTACTGACTTTGAATCAAATCACTGCCAGCTAACTAAGGTCACGGCAGTTGATTTATCGCCTCAAATGCTAAATGTGGTGCAGCAGTCTTTTCCGCAATATCACACTGTTTGCGCCGATGCGGCAAACTTACCTATAACTGCAAATAGCATGGACAGTATTTATTCAAACTTAGTTCTGCAGTGGTGTGATGAATTAACCCAAGTATTTAATGAACTTAATAGAGTCATAAAACCTCAAGGCCAAGCCTTTATTAGCGTGGTGAGTGATGGCAGTCTTTCACAGCTTGAAACCCTAGGGCTAGGCCATAATAGTTTTCGTCATTTAGATGACATTATCGCCGCGATAGATACCGAAAAATGGCAAATACTCTCTGCTGAGACCACTACCGAGCAAGTACATTTTGCCGATTTAAAGGCATTACTGTATTCAATTAAAGGGGTCGGGGCGTCAGTGAATGAATACCAAGATAAAAGCTTAACGGATAAAAAAACTAATCGTTTGCGCGGTCGTAAAGATTGGCTCGCGTTAATGGATAAAGCGGAAAGCTTACGTGAAGCAAACGGCTTACCATTGAGCTATAACATCAGCTATTTACAACTTGGTAAGCGTTAAATTTTTAGACAATTGGATATAAACAGTGAAGGGGTTATTTCGATGATTTATTTTGTTACTGGCACTGATACTGACAGCGGAAAAACCCTGATTTCATCGGCGCTACTTAATCTTGCAACAAGAAAAACGGCTCTAGCTAAAATAACTGTCGCTAAAACCACAGAAGCTAAAACCCTCGGCGTCAAACCTATTGCCTCAGGTTGTATTGAAACAGACGCAGGGCTTAGAAATAGCGATGCGCTAAGCCTAATTGAACAATCAACTATCACGCTCGATTACAATCAAATTAACCCTATCGCATTTAAACCCGCCATTGCACCGCATATTGCCGCAAATCAACAAGGGGTGAGTTTAACTGCCAGTGGCGTTGTTGATTTATTGCCACTTGAAGCACTAAACAGTGCCGAGTTTGCATTAATTGAAGGTGCTGGTGGCTGGAGATTACCTTTAAGTAAAGGCCAATATTTATCGCAATCAGTACAGCAGCTGGCTCAGCAAAATGATGTTGGGGTTATTTTAGTGGTGGGCATGAAGCTTGGTTGTCTTAACCATGCATTATTAACCCAAGAGGCCATTGAAGCTGACGGGCTTAATATTGCAGCTTGGGTCGCTAACCAAGTTGACCCTGAAATGAGTGAAATAGAAGAGAACTTATCAAGTTTAAAAGAGTTAATGACAGCGCCATTCTTAGGTTATGTGCCGTACTTAAGTGAGCCAACAGCTATAAATGCCGCTGTGCATATTGATAACTCGACCTTATAGAGACTTAAGTTTTGATTTTTAGCCTTTGTCTTTTTGCTTACAAGTAGTTGTTTTAGCATTTGATATTTTCAAGGAGAGAAATCATCGAATTTGCACCAGAGTTTACCAAGGCAGAAAAAATACGCAGGGTGGTATTGTATGCCTTGCTGGGCCTTTTCATTTATATCACCCATCAAAAGTGGCTATTTCCTTTTATTTCTTGGTATACGACTACCGCTCACTGTCACACGCCTTTTGGTTTTTCTGGCATCAGGTCAACTCATACCCACCAATGTATAGCGTTCAGTTCGCATGGGAGTATTTATATTATACGATTTTAGATTAGTCGTTTTATCAAGGTAAACTTACCCTTTAAACATGTATTTTGGCTTTTACTGTTCACTCCCCCGCATATTTTTAACATCGCTATGATCTTCTCTTTAAAACCTTATGGAAACCCTACGGCATTGGCCAACCGCTTTGGGTGTTGGGATCTTGAGTTGTTAATGATGCTCAACTGTTAATTATTGTTAGCTTTATTTTGCAGCTAATTAAATATCCGTGACCGCTAACAATGTAAAAATAAGAAAACCCTTAAGTTTGAATATCAACAATGAATATTGAGATCATGATCGCTATGTGAAAATTTGTTCATGCTAGAATCCTGCGCCATTAAAGATGAGATTAATTCCTATTAAGGTTTTTTTAAGGATAGTGTTGATGAAGCAACTTTCGATCAAGTTAATTAGTGCCGCGATTGCCGCGGCATTGTCCCCTCAAGTTATTGCGGATACTGGTGAAATTGTATCGCAAGAAGAAATCAAACAATCTATTTCAAATTTTCATGATGTAATTGTGATTTCTGGTTCTCGTATGGAGCAAACACTTGATCAAGTTGCCGGTTCGGTTGTGGTTATTGATGAAGAATCGATAGCGCGTAATATGAGCACCGACTTTGCTTCATTATTTAGAACAGAAGCTGCCGTTGATGTTAAAGGCGGCGCAGGTAAGCCAAGCTCGGTGACCATTCGTGGTATTGGCGGCAACCGCGTGATGATGGTTAAAGATGGCGTTCGGGTTAATAACCAGTATGCATCACCATTAGGCCCAGGCGCTGAAGGCACAGGCCGCGGATTAACTGAAGTTGAAGGCTTAAAGCAAGTTGAAGTGTTAAAAACTGCAGCATCGACTATGTATGGCTCCGATGCGTTAGGTGGCGTGATGGTCATGACCACTAAAGATGCGGATGATTACTTACGTGGCAGTGATTATTATTTCTCTGCAAATGGCGGCTACACAGGTATGAACGATGAGTTCAGCGGTGGCTTTACGAGCGCATTTGCAGCAGGTGATTTTGATAACCTAGTCAGTTATCAACGTCGTAGTGGTGAAGAACAGCAAAACTACTACAACACATTACCAGATAGTGACTTAGTCACTGACAGCTTATTACTAAAAAGTAAGTATCACTTTAATGATGATACTAACCTGCAGTTAACCGTTGATTACATGAATCAACAGCTTGACCGCTGGGAAAAATATGCTGATAAAGGTGACATTGGTGAGTCAATTGATTATGACCGCCAAACTCAAGCGTTAAATACCTCATTACGTTTACGTTCAACTAAAGACCGCATCATTCATGACAATGTTGATTTCGTATTATATTACGGTAAAACCGACCAAAGTGAGAAACGTGACTACTTTAATGGTATCAGTGGTGCAGACCGAGTAATAACGGAGCACCGTGATTACCAATTTGATGAATACCGTTTTGGTTTCGCCAGCACCTTTAGTAAAGCGCTGTCTTTACCAGGCCATGACCACAATATTATTTATGGCGTGGATGTAGAGCAATCTGAAATGAGTCGCCCTCGTGATTACCAAGATATCGATAAAAATGGTAATTCTACGCCATCAGATATCGATACCTTCTCATTTGCTGATACGAAAAGTTTACGTGCCGGACTATTTATACAAGATGACATGACCTTTTTAGACGGCAAACTAAACGGTATTGTGGGGCTGCGTTACGATTACTTCAAAAACACCCCTGATCAACAGCAAGCTGAAGATGCTGGCCGTGATCCTGAAGATTTTGCCGCGATGAGTGATGGCTTTTGGTCGCCTAAACTTGGCCTTGTATATCACATGACTGAAAACGTGAATGTGTATGCGCAATATGCTTACGGTTACAAAATGCCAACCCCAGATCAAAAATGGGGTGAGTTGGAGGTCAAAGATGGCGCGATGCCATTCCCTGTTATCATTGAGGCAAACTACGACTTAGAGTCAGAATCAAGTAACACCATTGAAGTGGGTGTTCGTGGTGATCATGGCGACACTAAATATGAATTTACCACTTTCTATACGAAAGCCGATAACTATATTGATTGGGAGTTCGTAGGTTTCAAGCTGTTCCCTGAAATGTCTTTAAACTATCGTTACATCAACTTCGATGAAGTCACGCTTTATGGTGCAGAAATGTCTATGAGCCATTGGTTCACCGATAAGTTTGAACTGTGGGGTAACATTGCTTACACCCATGGCGAAGATCAAAATGGTGACTACCTTAATACTGTTAGCCCATTAAAAGGTAACTTAGGGGCAAATTATTATACTTACTTTGGCAATACCGAAGCAGACTTTGGTTTAACCATGCGCTTTGCTGATCAAATGGACCGTACTTCTGACTTAAATATTTACCCAGGAATGCCTAGTATGGGCTTCAATGAAGTGTATAACACAGCAGGCTACGCAGTATTTGATTTGACGGCTAACTTCCATGTGAATGATAACTGGACGGTACGTGCTGGCGTGTTTAACCTGTTTGATAAAGAATATATTGAGTATTCTGATGTAGCAGGTCAGTCAAAATATTTAATGGCAAACATGGGCGTGACTGAAGAGACTTATTCTCAACCAGGTCGCTACTTTAACGTTAAACTGAGCTACACTTTTTAATGAATTAGAGTCAGTTTACTGAATGAGTTCACTGGATTGAGTGATAAAGAAAGCGTTAAATCCTTATAGGATTTAACGCTTTTTTATTGGCTGATACTCTTATGTAGACATGAGTGCTCCACTCACTTAAATGGGTATTTATAAGTTGACGGCATGCTGATTAATGTCAATGACCGGGAAGCCCCATTATGAATGAATAGCCATTAGCTAAACTTAACAGTTAACTCACTCGCAGCGTTCAAGGTAAGGTTATGAATAAAAGGGATACTGGGCTGAATGAGGGTTATAAATTGCTAACTAATTAAATTAGTTATTGTTCTGCTCCTTAGTGACGATATTAACAAAGATTAATCGCCATCTATCCGCTAAACACTAGGCTTTCTAGCAAATGCTGGTTAGATTTAAGTTTCGATTAATACAAGCTGCCTAGACTCTGCCCGCTACTAAGTTAAGCATTTAGCTGAGGTTAGGCTTAGTGTGGTATTTTTAACTAATCTGTCATTTTATGTCAGTTTTTTCTATTAGACGCTTGAAATATCTTTTTTAGGACATATTATGTCGTTAAGTGTTTAATAATATTTTTGCGTTCAAGTCAGCTTGAGCATTGAGCTCAGGCGTTGAGTTTATGTCGGCATGAATGCCAGTTAGGAGTTGTAATGTTACGTATCGGTTTACTAATCGCCACCAACTTAGCCATTTTGCTAGTTGCTTCGATTGTGATGTCTCTGCTAGGTGTAAGCACATCAAGCATGAGTGGTTTATTAATTTTTGCTGCTATGTTTGGTTTTGGCGGCGCATTTATCAGTTTAGCTATCTCTAAGTGGATGGCGAAGAAAACCATGGGTTGTGAAGTTATTACAAACCCTCGTGATAATACTGAACGTTGGTTAGTTGACACCGTTGCTCGTCAAGCGCAGCAAGCTGGGATTAAAATGCCAGAAGTGGCAATTTACCAATCTGAAGAGATGAACGCATTTGCAACGGGCCCAAGTAAAGATAACGCGCTAGTTGCTGTGAGTTCAGGCTTACTTTACGGTATGACCCAAGATGAAATCGAAGGCGTACTGGCTCACGAAGTTAGCCACGTGGCTAACGGTGACATGGTCACCTTGACCCTTATTCAAGGTGTCGTGAATACCTTCGTTATTTTTGCCGCTCGTGTTGTTGCAGGTATTGTGAATAACTTCGTTGCGAGTAATGATGAAGAGGGTGAAGGTCTTGGTATGTTTGCATACATGGCTGTGGTTTTCGTACTTGACATGTTATTTGGTATTTTAGCGTCTATGGTTGTGGCTTACTTCTCTCGTATTCGTGAGTTTAAAGCCGATGAAGGTGCGGCCAAGCTTGCTGGCAAAGATAAGATGATTGCGGCATTAGAGCGTTTAAAAACTGGCCCAGAAACGGGTGCAATGCCAGCGCAAATGTCAGCATTAGGTATTAACGGTAAACGTTCAATGACTGACTTTTTAATGAGCCATCCACCACTAGAAAAACGTATTAGCGCCCTTAGAAATAGTTAATAATGTGATCTTGGTTATAAAAGGAGCTTAATAGCTCCTTTTTTATTGCTTCCCTTTTTATTTTAACTCGTTAATATAACCTTCTTTTCAAGGTGATACATTATGTAACGCTTTTTAGGTGTCAGAGATGATGATTGAATTTTGCCGCTGACTATTTAGTGTTGCTAAATTAACCAGTGTTAGCTAAGTTTATAACTGAGCCTAAAAAAGTCGTTCTGAAAATTGATATCGATTAAAGGTCTCTCTATTAGAGCCTTTTTGACTATCGTAACTGGAGGGTATAATAGTGAGCAATAAAATACTTGTAGCAATGTTTGCAGCAGCTTTAGCTGTAGTAACTTTGTCATCAAATGCATTCGCTGCAGATGAAGTTTTAGCTGATTTCCACGCTGAAATGGGTGGCTGTGAAAGTTGTCATGCTGATGGCGAGCCATCTGCTGACGGTGAGCATGAGTTCGCGCAGTGTCAAGACTGTCACGGAACACTTGCGGAAATGGATGAAAACCATGCGCCACATGATGGCATGTTAATGTGTCAAGACTGTCACGCACCACATGACATGAATGTTGGTGAAAAACCGACTTGTGATAGCTGCCATGATGATGGCCGCGTTGCTAAATAACTGATGATTATTTAGCTTTAAGCAAAGTTTAAAAGCGCTGAAATTCAGCGCTTTTTTATTGCCCCAGTTTTGCTGTTTATAAATAACTTTTATATTTCCGCCGACATTAGCTCAAAGAATAATTCCACATGAATATTCAATTCATGGTTTAGCATTTATCACACTACCTATACGGCATACCTCTAAAGTGGTATTAATTTCCTTTTGTTTTCAACGACATGTGCGTTATTGGTGCGGCTTGGTGCACTTTTGTTGAACAAAAGTAGCGATTTTAAATTTGCCTTATTTGTAAACGGTTTGTAAATCATTAAGTTAGCAATTGGCACGAGATTTGCGACGTTATTGTCATTGAATTTGAGTCAGTGAAGGGAAGTTGCATGTCTAATATCCAATCTAGTTGTGCTTATTGCGGCGTCGGCTGCGGAATAAGTGTAACCCCTAGCAGTCTTAACGACATTGGATTTGAGCTTGAAGGTGATCGTACTCACCCAGCCAATAAAGGTCAGTTATGTGCCAAAGGTGAGCGTTTATTAGAAAGCTTAGTCCAGCCAAATAGTTTACGTTATCCCAAATATAAGTCTGGTAAGTCAGTTGCTTGGCCTGAAGCTATCACGACAATTGCTGACACCTTTAAACAAACTATTGCGCAATATGGACCAGACTCAGTTGCATTTTATTTATCAGGGCAACTTTTAACTGAAGATTACTATGTGGCTAATAAATTGGCCAAAGGCTTTATTGGCACGGCGAATGTTGATACCAATTCACGCCTTTGTATGTCTTCTGCTGTAAGTGCGCACATGCGCGCATATGGAGAGGATGTTGTAGCGGGTTGTTATGACGATTTTGAACAGGCACAAGTAATAGTATTAGTGGGTTCAAACGCAGCGTGGACCCATCCGGTTTTATTTCAGCGGATGATTAAAGCCCGCCAGCGTTATGGCACTAAAATTGTCGTAATTGACCCAGCTAAAACTGCTACGGCAAGCCAAGCAGACTTACATCTTCAAATCGCGCCGGGGACAGATACGTTATTATTTAATGGCTTACTGAATTTCATTGCCAAAAATGAAGCGTTAAATCAGCCATATATTGATGCGCACACTGAAAACTTCACTCAAACCTTAGCACACGTTGCCAGTCAAGCCACTGATGTTGAAACACTTGCCCAAGCGTTATTAGTGCCTATTGCTCAGTTGCAGGATTTCTATCAGTTATTTATCTCTCACGCAAAAGTCATGACAGCTAGCTGCCAAGGGGTAAACCAATCTATTGCAGGCACTGACACTAGCAATGCGATAATCAATTGTCACTTAGCTCTTGGTCAGGTTGGTAAGGAAGGTTGTGGTTTCTTTTCACTTACAGGCCAACCGAATGCCATGGGTGGGCGTGAAGTGGGCGGTTTAGCGACACAACTTGCTTGTCATATGGGGTTTTCTGAGCCGGAGCGTCAAGTGTTAGGAGATTTTTGGCAGTCTGAGGTGATCGCGACTGATAAGGGTCTCACAGCCGTTGAATTATTTGATGCTATGGCAGATGGAACAATTAAAGCGGTGTGGATTATGGGCACTAATCCAGTGGTGTCATTGCCTAATACTGCAAAAATAACTGCGGCATTAGAAACCTGTCCTTTTGTGGTGGTGTCTGAGATAACACAAGACTCTGCGACTGCGCAATTAGCCGATGTGTTATTACCTGCACAGGGTTGGTCTGAAAAATGTGGCACTGTCACTAACAGTGAGCGAGTGATTAGCCGCCAACGTGGCTTTATACAAGCTAAAGGCACTGCAAAAGCTGATTGGTGGGCCTTGGCAGAAGTCGCAAAAGCGATGGGTTTTGAACAAAGTTTTAGCTTTAAAAACAGTGCTGCCGTTTTTAAAGAATTTGCCCAGTTATCTAAGCTTGTAAAGCAATCTTTTCCAGGCAAGCAGTTTGATTTAAGCGGTTTGGCTGATTTAACGGATGAGCAATATGATGAGTTACTACCGACGCAGTGGCCTGCTGCTAACCATGGTGCCATAGGGGGCAATAAGAAAAGATTGTTTGCCGATGGCATATTCGCCACCGCATCATCAAAAGCGCAATTTATTGAAACCACTGCAGATTGCCAAATAGCCCCTTTGCCAGCTGGGCAAGTACGCTTAAACAGTGGTCGCAGCCGAGATCAATGGCACACCATGACCCGCACAGGTCATATTGCGGCGCTTAGAGCCAGTATCCCAGAGCCTGTTATTGCTGTTCATCCTTCGACTTTAGCGCAATTAAAATTAATTGAAGACGACTTGGTAACTTTTGCTGCCCCCAATTTATCAATAACCAATTTTGCCGTGGCAAGAGTGGTTGCAGATGACTCCCAAGCGCCAGACTTGGGGTTTATGTCAATGCATTGGTCTGAGCAGTTCTCGTTAGGTAAGGGCGTTAATACCCCACTTGATAGTCAGTTTGACCCTTACTCAAAACAGCCAGCGTTTAAATGCCAACCCGTGTCGTTAACTAAAGTTGCTGTGACATTGCAAGGGATCGTTTTTGGTCTGCATGATCCACACATGCAAGGCCTGAACTGGAATGTTCAGCAAACATTAACCACTGGCAGTTGTTATCACATCGGTTTTGAAAATACAGATGCAGCATTTGCTTACCAGTCAACGGTACACGCTTTAAAATGGACAATTTCCCTTGCTAGTCAGCAAATTATCCATGTGCATTGCAATATCAGTAACGGCTTGTTGGTATCACTGAAACTGTTAAGTCGCACAAAGGTCGCTGTTTCCCTTGAAGCGATGAATTTGCTTATTGGTCAAACAGTAGATGTTGCATTAATGCGTCAATTACATCAGCTGATTAAAGCTGGTAACAGCCCACTAATTTGCGCCTGTACCGGTGTCACACAAGCCAATATTGAATATGCCATGCTGCAAAAACTTGATAATGCAGTATTCAGTAAACGTGCCTTAGCATCTGATTTTACTAGCGCCACAGCGATTAACACTGATATCACACAAGCAGATTTTGATAAGGCGTTAGATGAAACCCAAACAGAGCTAGGCTGCGGCAGACAATGTGGTAGCTGCCACAGTGAAGTGGGTCAATGTGCCAATGATATTTGGCATATTGCTTTAGCTGAGATAACGACTGAGTTGTCAGAGCAAGAACGTAAATCAGCCCAAGAGGAGGTGGCGTAATGAGTCATACATTGAATAAGCTAATTAACTTTAATAGCGCAGCCGCTAATAATGATTTGATTTCGGGTGATGTCGAAATTGTCGGTGCAGGTTGCGGGCAATTAGATTTAATGACCATTAAAGCCGCCAGAATAGTGTCTCAAGCTGAGGCGCTGGTTTATGACAGCTTGGTCAGCAGCGATATTCTTTCATTAGTCTCTGCAGATTGTCAGCGCCACTTTGTGGGTAAACGTTGTGGTCAGCCAAGTTATAAGCAAGATGATATAAACGCTTTACTAGCAAAGCTTGCCACACAAGGACTCAAAGTTGTACGTTTAAAAGGTGGCGATCCGCATATTTTTGGGCGCGGGGCTGAAGAGTCTCTGTATCTTGCTAAATTAGGGATCGCTAGCCGATTTACCCCTGGTATTACAGCAGCTTTAGGCTGCGCCTCAACCACAGGTATTCCGCTAACGTACCGCGGCATGGCTCGTTCAGTCACGTTAGTCACTGGTACCCGCATTACAAATGATGGGCTAGATCAGGCTCCAACTCATTGGAAAGGCTTATTAGAAGCACAATCTACCTTAGTTTTTTACATGGGCAAGGAGCAAGCAGCAGCAATTTCAGCAGGACTTATGTCTGTTAAAGCTGAGGCAAACTTACCCGTGGCACTTGTCACCAATGGCGGCAGACCTAATCAGTTAATCACTTATGCCAATGTTAGCAATATGGCCAAGCAAGCGACATTAATTAAAGACAGTGGCCCAACCTTAATCATCATTGGTGAAGTGGTTGCAGTGGGTCAAGAATTAGCTGGCTTATTGTCTGATATAAAAGCCAAGCCAACAGATTTTGTGGAGGTGGCTTATGGTTGAGCAACAAACGCAAGATATGCTTAATGCCGCTGATTTTGATAGCCGTAAGCTCATCAAAGCAATGGGCAAAGGGGTTAAAGGTAGCCGCAGTTTGAATTTTGCTGAAGCCGCTTACTTGATTAAAGGTTTTGCAAGTGGTGACATTTCTACTGCGCAAATGGCGGCAGCGATGATGCTTATGCGAGTGCGAGGTGAGTCAGTTGAAGAACTTGCTGGTGTAGCGTCTGGGCTAAAGCAGTTGGTTTCTTCTCAGTGGAAAACTATTAAAGCAGATATTGATTGGCCGGTATATGCCGGTAAGCGCGAGCAGTTACCTTGGTTATTATTAGCGGCAAAAATGCTGGCTAAACAAGGTAAAACCATTGTATTACATGGAGATAGTCAATCATTACCTCATCGTCGTCATGTTGAATCATATATTGCGGCTTTAGATATTCCTAAATGTGACAACGCCGAAACCGCCGCAGAAATGTTAGCGAAAACAGGGCTGATTTACCTTAACAGCGCAGATGTTATTCCAGTATTAAATGATTGCCGCGCTTTACATCAAGAGTTGGGTTTACGAAGTTTTATTCAAATGTCTGTTCGCTGCGTTAACCCGTGTAATGCAGCATTTAGCCTACGCAGTTATTTTCATCCTGGATTAGATAAATTGCATCATCAAGTGGCAGCGCTTTTGGCAAAGGATAGCTGCCAAAGAGAAGCGGCAGATATTGCTATTTTTAAAGGCCTGCAGGGGGAGACAGAAATCAACCCTCGTGTCAGTACTCGGGTAGGTTTACTGCGTTTTAATGGCCAACATGAAGCTAACTTTGCAGAGATTAATCTGCCTACCCAACTTGAGGCATTTGTGGGGGCAAAGCTTGGTCAAGCTGATTTGTCTGCTGCTGTACTGGCGCAACTTTGGCGGGCTGAAGACATTGCTGAGGCCGATTTATCAACGGCACAATTACAGCAAGCGATAGCCAGTGTCACCGCCACGATAGCGCTGGTAAATGTGCTATGTAATAAAGGATTAGCTATTAATGATGCCTTAGAACATGCCAAAAAAGTCTGGTTTGAGCGAAATAAATATGTCATTCAAGACTCAAATGTCATGGGGTCGTCCCTTTGGCAACATATTGAAAATAACGTTATTCCGTCAACTCGTCATGCAGTAAGGAGTTAAGCATATGGTTAATTATATCTATTGTGACCCATCATTTAATAACAATGCATTGCTGACAGATTATAAAATCCAACTAAATCAGTTTCAGGCATGTGTAGAAGTAACAAGCCTCAGCCAACTAGAACAAAATGTGCTTAAAGGAAACGGATCATGTTTAGTATTTCTAACCAATGAGTTACAACCCTTGCAGCAAGCATTTATTGAGCGTTTGTTATCGAATACGGCTTTACCCATTATTGTGAATGCTCAGCATTGGGATGAAAATCATCTAGCCAGTTTGTTACTTTGTGGCAGGGTGACTTTCGTACCCGAGCAGCTGTCAGCAAAACGCTTAAGCTCTTTAGTTAACCTAGCAAAAATTCGCTTTGATAATGCTTCAAATATGCTCGAAAAAGTGAAGCAATTAGATGAGAAATGTGTCGCGATGAAGCTGGTGTCAAAAGCCAAGTCGTTACTGCAATTGCAGGGTATTAGCGAAAAAGTAGCGCATGAATTGATCCAAAAACAGGCTATGAGCAAGGGGGTAACCGTAGCTGAAATGGCAAAAAGTATCATTGCAGCGGCAAAACAAATTGAAGCAAATCAAAGAGGGACGAACCGAATGCAACAATTTGGTGCGAGTGCGCCTGTGGTGACCAGTATAGCCTAGTATCTTTTTAGGCTAATACATTATTTTGTATATTTACAATGACTTATGATTTTATGTTTGTTGGCATAGTCAATGCTTAGTATTTGCTAGATCGTGTGAGCAATTAAGTTGTGTGAAGCATTAGCTGGCATTAATAAATCGCTGTGTAAATAAATAACCGTGGAAATAAAGAGTTTAGGTCAAGCGTTATCATCATGACAAACTGTAGCTTGAATCTCTAACTTCTAAATGCAATGGCGCGTGCACGTAATCGTCGTTAATCGAGACGCTATAACAGTGTAGTTTAAACAGTTTATAGTTAAAATTTGAAGGCTTTTGGCAATGGCGCCAGCTCTGTTAACCCAGAGGCTGGCGCTTTTTTGTTTTTAGGGCTTTAACAAAAATTCAAGGAGCCTTCTATGGCAAATGCAAAATCCAAGCTGGTAGTAATAGGTAATGGCATGGTGGGTCATCACTTTATCGAGCAATTATGTAGTCAAGGGTTGCAGCAGCAATTTGATATTGAAGTGTTTGGTGAAGAGCCCCGACCTGCATACGATAGGGTGCAACTGTCAAAATATTTTGAAACCGGTAGTGCCGATGAATTGATGCTAACTAGCGCTGAGGATTATCAAGATTGGGGGGTAAAGTTGCACCTTGATAGCCGAATTACCGTGCTAGATACCGCCAATAAAACCGTGACCACAGAAGCGGGCATAACGACAGCCTATGACAGTTTAGTCCTTGCAACAGGATCTTATCCATTTGTCCCACCTATTGCTGGTAACGATAGAGAAAGCTGTGTGGTGTACCGCACCATAGAAGATTTACAAGACATTGAAGCTGCGGCGAAAAAATCTAAAGTTGGCGTGGTAGTCGGTGGCGGCTTATTAGGCCTTGAAGCGGCAAATGCATTAATGGCCCTTGGCGTAACAACTCATGTTGTTGAATTTGCACCACAGTTAATGCCAGTACAATTAAATGATAAAGCGGGTGACTTACTAAAAAGTAAAATTAATGACTTAGGTGTATCAGTACATACCTCTAAAGCCACCACCGCCATTATCGATGGTGAGAGCGCACAGCACCGCATGACATTCAACGATGATAGTTTTCTTGAAACTGACATGATTGTGTTTTCTGCCGGTATTCGACCTCAAGATGCATTAGCGAGAAGCAGCGGTATGCAAATGGGTGATCGCGGCGGCATTGCAATTGATGATAACTGCTTAACCTCAGCTCCCGATGTTTATGCCATCGGTGAATGTGCATTATGGCAAAACCGCATTTTTGGCCTAGTTGCCCCAGGTTATCAAATGGCGCGAGTCGCTGTGTCGCATTTAGCGGCAGGAGTTGCTAAGGCGCCTGCGCCATCATTGGCATTTACTGGTGCGGATATGAGCACCAAACTCAAGCTATTAGGTGTTGATGTTGCCGCTATTGGTGAAAGCCGCGGTTTCGACAATGCGCAATTTGTGGAGTTATCTGACAATCAATCAGGCATATATAAAAAGCTGTGGTTAGATGAGTCGGGTCAATATCTTAAAGGCGCAGTATTAGTGGGCGATAACAGTGATTATGCCCGTTTACTGGATTTGTATTTATCGCAAGATGCAATTGAAGGCAATGCGGTTGAATTATTAATGACGGGTGATGAAACGGCGCTTGAATTAAAAGACAGCTCAATAGTTTGTTCTTGTCATCAAGTGACTAAGGCTGATATCGCCACTTCAGTGACCAAAGGCAATCATACCATTGCTGAAATCAAGACCTGCACCCGAGCCGCATCTGGCTGTGGTGGTTGCGCGCCATTGGTGAAGAAAATCATGGATGAAGCGCTCGTAGCAGAAGGGGTTGAGTGCAATACTGGCATTTGTGAGCATTTTGAACAGGATAGACAGTCTTTGTATCACTTGTGCCAAGTTGAAAACATTACTGACTTTGAGACGTTAATTACTCGCCATGGTAAACACGCTGGTACCAATGCTGGGTCGACGTTTGGTTGTGACATTTGTAAGCCCGCAGCAGGGTCAATTTTTGCTTCATTGCAGAATAAATATGTTTTAAACCAAGAGAGCAGTCATGTTCAGTTGCAAGATACTAACGATGCCTATCTTGGCAATATACAAAAAGATGGTACTTACTCTGTGGTGCCGCGAATTGCAGGTGGTGAAATTACCCCTGATGGTTTAATTGCCATTGGCGCCGTAGCCAAAGAATATGACTTGTACACCAAAATCACGGGTGGTCAGCGAATCGACTTATTTGGCGCAAAATTATCAGAGTTACCGAGTATTTGGGGCAAATTAATTGCTGCCGGGTTTGAAACCGGTCATGCCTACGGTAAATCGCTGCGTACGGTTAAATCTTGTGTGGGTAGCACTTGGTGTCGTTATGGTGTTCAAGACTCTGTGTCTACAGCCATTGATTTAGAGAACCGCTATAAAGGCTTACGTGCGCCCCATAAAATTAAGTTTGCTGTCTCGGGTTGTACTCGAGAATGCGCAGAAGCCCAAAGCAAAGATATTGGTGTTATCGCAACCGATAAAGGTTGGAACTTATATGTTGCTGGGAATGGCGGTATGCGCCCACGTCATGGTGATTTATTTGCTACCGATTTAGATACCGATACCTTAGTCAAATATATCGACAGAGTTCTGATGTTTTATATTAAAACCGCTGATAAATTACAACGCACTTCAGTGTGGATGGAGTCGCTTGAAGGTGGTTTAGCATATCTACAGTCGGTGGTGATACAAGATAGTTTAGGCCTTGCTGCAGAGCTTGATAGTCAAATGGCCAAAGTGGTCGCGGCTTATCAATGTGAGTGGAAAACCAGTCTTGAAAAACCTGAATATCTTGCCCGTTTTAATGAGTTCGTTAACCCTGATGCTCAGCCTGAAGGTGAAACACACCTGTATCATCGCGCCCGTCAGCAGCGTTTTCCTGCTATGTCGTCTACCGGTGCAGGAAACATTGCGATTAAAGAAATTGAATCAGAATTAGAATCAGAAATTGCGGAGGAGTTGGTATGAGTTGGGTGAATGTATGTAATGAGTCAAGCTTACCTCAAGGCACGGGGATTGCGGCGTGGGTTGCAGGTAAAGCCGTCGCCATTTTTGATTTAGGTAAACACGGTTTGTTTGCCATTGATAATATCGATCCGGCGACAGGGGTAAGTTTGCTTGCTCGCGGCTTGATTTGTGACGTTGAAGGTCAGTTATGTGTGGCTTCTCCATTATATAAGCAACATTACAACTTAGTGACTGGCGTGTGTATTGAAAATGAAGCGATGGTGGCTTCACCCTATGAAATTAAAAAGGAAGCTGGCCAAGTATTAATACTGGCTAAATCATAGGGGCATATTATAAGCGTTTGAAGCATTTAATTACTTTTTATGCAAACACGAGTAACACTCATCAGCGTTAACTCACTTTAGGGTCGGTAGTGCTGTTGAGTTTACGCTATTCATAAATGATAAGACTAATATTTTTAATTATTTCTATGTTTTTCAATCCGCAAAGAAATTATAAATGTCGGGGATTACAAATAATGCTGGTAATTATTAATTAAGCATTTTTACACTGTTCACTAATAACTTTCCTTATTTTACCTCATATTTCTCATTAAATTATTTACCACTTTAAAGTTTTTAATTTTATTTAGATTAAAGTTTAATGCTAAAAGCAGCCCGGTTTAAGATTAATGGTTGCATAATCTTCTGAACTAATCTTATCAGTTTAATGGTCTGTTTTTATTAGTTAAATTTAAGTAAAAGGTTGGTAAGTGGTTTTATTTTTTTATACTAAAGTGGGGGGGGGGAGGATTTTATAGCTATTAGTCTATGAGGTTTTAATACTCGAGGTGGATTTAGAATAGATTTTATTGAGCAATACTTTACCCACTGAAAATGTGAAGGGAATTCTCCTTTCAGTCAGTTGTTAAAGGCAGAAAGCATGGACGTATTAAAAAGTAAGTATTTACATCGCTTAACTAAGATACTAGCAATTTCATTTGCCTTTGTCGTCTGTCTAGCTTCTTTTCCTACTTTCAGTCAGTCTGATTTAAGTGATTTTGATGAACTTGCCAGTGGGGCTAATTTAGCTCGAGTTTCACAAGATGGCAGTGATAGTTCATTAAGCTTATATCAGTCTGGTAGCGCTAATCGTTTTCAATCTCAACAATTCGGTTTTAATAATTCAATAAATGTTAATCAGCAAGGCTCGCATCATATTGCAGGCCTTAGGCAGTCTGGTGCCAATATTGAGGCTGAAATCTTGCAGATGGGTTTTGGAAATGCGGTTGTTTCGTTGCAACGCGGAGAAAATTTATACCTCGATGTGATGCAAACAGGAACTGGGAACCTAGCTTTAATTAAGCAAAGTGGTTACGACAATTCGATAGAGATCCAGCAGCACGGGTCTGGAAACGCAGTGGGTGTGCTTCAATGGGGAAACTCACAAGATGTTGTGATCACCCAAAGATAATTTATCTAACTAAACGTAAAGGGAAAGACAATAATGAAACATTCAAAATTAGCTTTATTAATTTCAGCTGTACTATTTGCTTCAACTAGTGCGCATGCTAGTGATGGTAACATGGCAACTGTGGACCAAGTTGGTAATGATAATTCTGTCATGATTACGCAGCAAGTCAATAGCGAGTCAAATGCAGCAACAGTATCACAATCTGGTGATGAGAATTCTGCAGAAGTGACTCAAGCTGATACTTCAAATACAGCAGCTTTTATTACTCAAGTGGGTAATGGGAATGAAGGGGCAATCTCTCAGCATAATTCAACCGCTACAGCATCAGCGACTATTGATACTGAAGGTAGTTTGAATAAAGCGAATATAGTGCAGAAATATTACAATGCCCAAGCTGCAGAAGCGGCAGTAAATCAAGTGGGTGACAGTAATATTGCAACTATTACGCAAGAAAATGCCGATGGCGCATCATCGACCATCAATCAGTTAGGTGATGGTGATACTGCAGAAATTAACAATTATGTGTCTGACTTTGCCGATGCCACCATTAATCAGTCTGTTGGCACTGGTAATGATGCCTACATTGAGCAGGATAATTCAGATGGTGCAGAAGCGACCATATCGCAGGCTGGAGCTGGCAATACAGGTAGCATATTTCAGCAAACAAATACGCTAACAGATAATGCTTTGGAAGAGACAGTCGCGGTAATTGATCAATCTGGCGATAATAACTGGGCAGATATTGTACAAACAGGCTTGTCGAATGATGCTGCAGTGATGCAAATGGGCAATGGTAACGAGGCATTTGTTACTCAATCTAATTTGAATAATGAGGCTGATGTTAACCAGTCTGGTGATAGCGGTTTGGCTACTGTGATGCAAAGTGGTGTTAATGGTCAAGCTACTGTGGAGCAATCAGACTTTAACCAAACTACAACCGTAACTCAGTCTGGTGACGGTCAAATGGCATTTGTTAATCAAAGTAATGCCAATAATACTGCCACGGTTACCCAAAGCGATATGAGTAACTTAGCGACAGTCAATCAAGCTGGTAGCGGTGATACTGCAACTGTTGTTCAAGCAGGTATTTCAAACGAGGCATTGGTTACTCAATTGCCTGATAGCGTAACAAATACAGTATCTGTTTACCAAACTGGTGATGATAACTATGCTGGTGCAAAAACAGGATATAACGCCAACAACACTATTACTATTACTCAAACCGGTAATAGAAACTCTGTGACTGATAACGACAATGCAACTAATTCTTATGGGACCGGTTTTGGTGCGGGGGCATGGGGAAGCAATAATGTTGTCAATGTGACGCAAACTGGTGATGATAATAGCGCTTATGCCGACGGTGCAAGTACTGGCTCAATGGTTGATATTGTACAGGTAGGCAGCTTGAACGAAGCTATTGGAGAGTCTTGGTTTGGTTCAACTAATGACCTTGATATTAGCCAAACGGGCACAGAGCACTTTGCTGATGTTTATATCATTGGCAGTACAAATGTTGTTGCTGTAACACAAACTGATATGGGCAATACTTCGTCAGTGACCACCTTTGGTGATGGTAACTCTGTGACCATTAATCAAGGCGCAGTGATGATGCCATAGTAGTACAAAAGTATATTTAAAATAATTTAAACACTCTTTTGGCTAATAGTATATGTCAGGTTGGCTTGCTAACCTGACTTTATACAATTTCTACAGGTTTGTTTAAGTAATAACATGGAGTGAAGGGTGATGTTTAAAGTTATCAATTGGATGATCGTTTCTCGTTCGCAATTGCTTGTTGACCTACTTGATTGTCGTTGGCCCCAAGAGTTTTTGGTCAAGCTAGCTAAAGCAACTCCAGCAACTATGAGTACTAAATTAAATTCACATGAAATCTCTTTAGTGGTGTTTGATTTAGCTACCATAGATTTACAACAAGCTTATCAATTACAGCGTTTAATCGAACGCGAACACAGCTCGGTGAAAACGGTATTTATTAATTTCCCCAAACAAGTTGATGCAAAATTTTTGATCCACCCAGCTACAACGTTTGGTGTATTTTACAGTGATGCTGAACTTACCGCTATTAGCAGTGGATTTAACGAAATACTTAAAGGTCGCAGCATTATACCCCATGATTTACATAAATCAGTCACTGGTGATGAAGCTGACGATGATAGTGAGCATTTAACCATACGTGAAAGAGAAGTACTTCAAGCGTTACTGGCTGGCAGTACAAATTTGGATATCGCCAATCAATTGTTTGTCAGCGAGAGTACAATTAAAACTCATTTATATCGCGCTTTCAGAAAAATTGGGGTATCCAGTCGCGGTCAAGCAATAGCTTGGGCACAGACTCACATGCATGAGGTTAGAGTATGAAAAGCATCTTATTGATGTTTTTTCTGTTCATCTTTTCAAGTCATGTCATTGCCGCTGGTAATTCAGTAACAAAACCTTTAGTTACTGAATCAAGGTTATCTACAGAGTCAACACTAGATATTAAATCAACTTTAGTGACTGAACCTTCTTTAAAGCAAATCAGCACTAAAAATAAACCGCCAATAGATCAAAGCCACGCAGAAAAGCTTAAGAATGCCAAAGAGCCAACAACGTCAGCGACAGATAAGAATATTCAAAAAGCTCCCAAAACTAAGCCTATTAATATTAATGATGCCGTCCCTAAGGATGAAGCTGATTTAATTGATGGGTTAATCTTAAACCGTGCGATGACCCGACTCGGCCATCGCTTTTACCGTGAATTTGTCGCGGCATACAGAGATATTGGTGGCGAGTCTAAACATACCGGGCTCACCGTTATTGAACAAGCTACAGCAAGAAGTGGTAGCAAAATATTAATACAACAAAACAGAAAAACCGTTTTTGTGACTTTTGTGTCGCCTATTAGTCGGAATATAGATGACCAAGCCAATTATGCCGCTAAACGCGTTAACTCTGCGGTAGTTAAGCAAAATGAACAAGCCGTTTTAGGAGCGTTGTTTGACCCAGATCTCGCACCTGACGAATTCTAAGCATGGAAAGCCAAAATGAAAAAAATAACATTTACTTCAATATTGCTCATTCTTTCAGTTGATTGCTTTGCCACTCAACTTATTTATCAACCAGTAAACCCAGCCTTTGGTGGCAGCTATTTAAATGGCTCATATCTACTGGCTAATGCAGCTGCGCAAAATGACCATGAAAGTAGTGGTGGCTCAGGTTATGTGGCCCCAACAGCATTAGAACGTCTCTCAAGTTCGTTACAGTCTCGGTTGATGAGCCAACTTTTTAATGATGCCGCCAATGGGGGGGAAGGTTATCTATTAACTGATGATTTTGAAATTAATGTCGTTAATGAAGACGGCTCATTGATTGTTCATATTACCGACGTATTAACCGGTGAAACCACCATTATTGAAGTTGGCGGTATTGTTGATGACAGTGTCGGGGGTTAATAATGAAAAAATTATTTATTAGCTTGTGCCTACTATCTTTAACAGCTTGCTCATCAATTGATGAAGAATTTGAAAATATAGATGCCACTTCAAGTTTAATGCCTAAAGGTGAAACTTATTACGATCTAACCAGTTTACCTTTTCCACAAGGTGCGATGGTTGCTGCAGTATATGATTTTCGCGATCAAACAGGACAATACAAGCCCATTCCATCAAGTAACTTTTCAACGGCAGTGCCACAATCCGGTACGGCATTTTTAGCCCAGTCACTTAATGATTCAGCATGGTTTATACCCGTTGAGCGTGAAGGACTGCAAAACCTATTAACAGAACGTAAAATTTTACGGGCAGGACTTAAAGGTGATGCCAGTAAATTACCGCAACTTAATAGTGCGCAGGTATTAATGGAAGGTGGCATTGTTGCCTATGACACAAATATTAAAACGGGCGGTGCTGGAGCACGGTATTTAGGCATTGGCGCTTCAGGTCAATACCGAGTCGATAGCATTACCGTTAATTTACGCGCTGTGGATATTCGAACTGGCCGATTACTCAGTAGTGTTACCACCACCAAATCGGTGATATCAAAAGAAATTACCGCGGGTGTATTTAAGTTTATTGATGCACAAGATTTGTTAGAGGCTGAAGCGGGTTATACTTCCAATGAGCCTGTGAGTTTATGCGTAGTCGCAGCCATTGAGAGCGCTGTTGTGCATCTTATTGCAGATGGCATTTGGAAAGGGGCTTGGAGGCTAGGGGATGCCACTACAGGTTTGCAAAATACTACCTTGCAAAAGTATTGGTTAGAAGCCCATAAAGAAGCGCAAGTCAGTGCCAGAATTAAGCGTGGCTAATTATCCGTCCTGAATAAATAGCCCCTAATTAACAGTCCCTTATGTTTCAATCACGATAAAGGTGCCAATGGCGCCTTTTATGTTTTCTGGGGGTAAACTTCTAGATACACAGACGCAGCCCTTAAGGCGATAACCACATAAGCAGCTTAGCTTTCATTATGGTTAAGTTAAGCCAAGCTTTCATTATGTGGTGATCAAAAAGATGCCAAAGAAGTCTAATTGCATAAGGTTTAAAGGTAACCACCAAGAAATATAGCGCTTTTTTTAGCGACTTCAATGTTAATTGCTGGGGATACTTCAAATAAATCCCCTTTAGCATTGATAACAATGATGTGATAATGCCTAGATAAATTCTAAGTAAGTGAGCGTTGCTATAGTTAATCGAGCTGTCAAAATTGGCTTGATAGTGCCAACAACATTCAACAGTGATTAATAGCAAAGTGTTAAACTTGCTTGGCTTAAGTGACAAATGCAGCAGTAGCTATTATATAGTTAAGCAAGCGCTTAGTTGGCTGCTTGATTAGCGCATTCAACAATGATTTTCACTACTTCGATTATAATAACCAAAAGGATGATCAATCATGGCTGAAGAAACCATTTTCAGTAAAATTATACGCCGAGAAATTCCTGCCGACATTTTGTTTCAGGATGAGCTCGTCACCGCTTTTCGCGATATAAACCCACAGGCACCAACACATATTCTGATTATTCCAAACCATTTGATCCCCACAGCCAATGATGTAAAAGCATCTGACGAACTGGCATTAGGGCGAATGATGACAGTTGCGGCAAAGCTGGCTGATGAAGCGGGTATTGCACAAGATGGTTACCGCTTAATCATGAACTGTAATAAACACGGTGGCCAAGAGGTTTACCATATCCATATGCATCTACTTGGCGGTAAGTCACTTGGGCCAATGCTAAGTCGGTTGGATTAATACTAATAACATGAAAATAAACAGTGATTTTTTTCCGTTAACCGGCGTAGCAAGCCGATTTGTTAATCAGCTTGCCCATTGCCGTCGATTGAATATTAGTGCGTTAGAAGCCAGTGAACATCACGTATTACTGGAGTTGCCTTATAGCCAAGATATCATTGGTGACCCAGATACTGGGGTGATACACGGCGGTGTGGTGACTACGATCATTGATACCGCATCCGGCACTTCTGTTGTATGCGCTATTTTAGAGAAGTATAAATCCTTAGAAATATCGCCAACCTTAGATTTACGGGTTGACTACATGAAACCGGCTGAGCCAAACAAACCGCTGTATGCATTTGCAGAATGTTATCGTTTGTCGGCCAATGTGGCGTTTACCCGTGCGATTGCTTATCAAGACAGTATTGATGATCCTATTGCGCATGCTGTTGGCTCATTTATGCGTATTAGTCCAGAAATGGTGGGTGAAGAGTTTAGACAAGCTTTGATGGGTTGCGCTGATGAAGCAAGTGCAGTCAATTCAGCTGCTAATAACCAGCCTGATACTCAAAGTGTTGAAGTTATGCAGGCAGGCAATGCCAGTTTAACTGTGGGCGATATTAATGTTCATGATGTGGTTAAGCGGGCCATTGATTTAAATGACTATAGTTATTTATTAGAGAAAGTCCCTTATACCCAATTTATCGGGATGAGTGTTGATCGCTTTGGTGATGAAATGGTATTTAAGCTGCCAACTAAAGATGACAACATTGGTAATCCTATTCTGCCAGCCATACATGGCGGGGTTATTGCTGGCTTTATGGAAATGTCGGCGATTGTGCAGTTAATGGTATTTATGCAAGCTAAGAAAGTGCCAAAAATTATCGATTTTTCAATTGATTATTTACGTGCGGGTTTACATCAAGATACGTTTGCTGAATGTAAAATTACTCGTCAAGGACGCCGAGTTGCTAATGTTAGCATTAATTGCTGGCAGAAAAATCGTAAGCAGCTAATTGCTACTGCGAGAGCGCATTTCTTGCTTGATCAGTAGAAGTAACACACAGTTGATGCATAGATGAGCAAGCTGTTTGACACTGAGCCGACCATTTATTTTTAATACTTAAAAAAAGGAATTAATGATGACATTAAGAGTAATAATGATATCGCTAGCGTTAATGCTATCAGCCTGTGCTAATCATACCGCGGGAGTCATGGTTAGCTCTAATAGCGAAGTGAGAGTTGATAATAACTCTTTTGCGAGTAAAGTCGCTGTTGAGCAAGTCAATGTCAGAACGCAAGCGGATTTATTGCAAGGTTCTGCATTAATCATTAGCAAGGTGTCAACGGATTTAAGGCTGCAATATAAGTTTACTTGGTTTGATGTTGGTGGCTTTACCATTGAAGATGAAGCAAGCAGCTGGAAGTCATTAAAGCTACATGGCAAACAACAAATGCAGGTTAGCGCCGTTGCCCCTAATGCCAATGCAAGCCGTTTTGAAGTATATGTAAGAGAAGCATTCTCTAACTAAGTGTATCTTTTAAAATATAAAACACGCTTAATTGCGTGTTTTTTGTTTTATAGGCTTAGCTAATCATAAAAATATCTATGTGATAATTTTTTGTACTTAAATAGTTAATAAAAAGTGCCTGTTAGTGCTGTTGCACAGATGAAGGATAGTTTATAATCCGCCGCGCCAAGGGGTGTTTATCGTGTTGATAAACTGAGATGTCTAAAGACAAACCCTTAGAACCTGATCCGGCTCATACCGGCGTAGGAATAGGCTGCATGCTTTGCCGTAAATGTTAGTCATTAACTCAGTCATAAACCAAGTCGTAAACGAAAAACGACACCAATTTAATAACTGATAATTGTAATGACAGTCATGGATGCACATAACTAATTCACTATGCTTGCCGGATCTCAAAATTATAATTTGAGGTCCTATGTCTGTAATAAAATCTAAATCGCCATTAGCGATTGCCATTCTTGCCGTTTTATCCACTTCCGTTGTCGCTCAAACAGAAAATGTTGAACGCGTGGCGCCCGCTGCTGAAAAAATGGAAGTCATAGTGGTTAACGCTGACTTTAGTAATATAGCGCTAGAAAAAGTGCCATCCAGTGTTACCGTCATCGATAGCCAACAATTGCAAGATGAGGGCGCTCAACATTTTGAAGATGTATTAAACTCTATTGCTAATTTTAACTGGTCTGGCGGCAGCTCTCGGCCAAAGTATTTCCAAATTCGTGGTGTGGGTGAGCAAGAAGAATATCAAGGCGCGCCAAATTCTTCTGTTGGCTTCATTGTTGATGATATCGATTTATCTGGGATCGGCATGGTGTCGAGCATGTACGATATGCAACAGGTTGAAGTTCTTCGTGGCCCACAAGGTACACAATATGGCGCCAATGCGTTAGCGGGTCTTATATACCTTAAAAGTAACGATCCCACCGATGTGTTTGAACATGGCGCACAAGTCTCTCTTGGTGACGATGACTTACAAACCTTCTCCGGTTTTAGCTCTGGCCCAATAACTGACTCTGGTAAGCTACTTTATCGGGTGTCTTTAGAGCAACATTCGCAAAATGGTTACCGCGACAATACTTATCTAGAACGTGAAGATACCAATGGCCGTGATGAATTCACTGCCCGTGCTAAATTGCGTTGGTATGCTGCAGATGATGTGCAACTGGATTTAACCTTTTTACATGCTAATTTTGATAATGGCTATGATGCTTGGACGTTAGATAATAATGGCTTTGAAACAATTACCGATAAGCCTGGTGTTGATGCGCAAAAGACCACTGGTGCTGGCTTAAAAGCCACATTCAGCAGTTTTGAAAAGTTCGAACTCACCTCGTTAACTTCATTTGCACAAACCGATCATCACCATAATTATGACGGCGATTGGGCCAACCCTGATTACTGGGATTCGAAACAATGCAGCATTTATGATGATGACTGGAACGTGATTGGGACTGAGCCATGTGTTTATGATTACACCTGGGATAAACAGGGTGAGCGTAAAACCGTGTCACAGGAACTTCGTATCAGCTCAAACGAAGCTGGCCGAATTTTTAACGATTCGACTGATTGGTTAATGGGCTTATATGGCATGAACCTTCAAGAGGATAATGACTTATATTCTGAATACAATGGCTGGCCAGATGAAGTGCTGCAATCGGAATATGAAGCGACCAACTATGCTATTTTTGCTCAAACCGATACCCAGTTTAGTAATGGTTATGTATTTTCAGCTGGGGTTCGTTTAGAGCGTCGAGAAAGTGAATATTCAGACAGTAATGGTGATAAATTCTCACCTAGCGAAAACATGTGGGGCGGTCATTTAGCGCTATCTAAAGCCATAAACCAAGACCATAATACCTATCTGCGTATTGCTCGCGGTTACAAAGCGGGTGGCTTTAACATGAGTTTGCCAGCTGAATTAGCCGATAAAAAAGAGTTTGATACTGAAATCTTATATAACTACGAGTTAGGGCTCAAATCTTCGTGGTTACAAGGTCAATTAGACACCAACTTGGCATTCTTCTATATGGATCGACGCGATCAGCAAGTGGCGGCATCACAACAAGACCCTGATGATCAGCAGCGCTTCATTCTATTTACCGAAAATGCAGGTAGTGCTGAAAACTACGGCGCCGAAATCGACTTTACCTACTATGCCACCGATAACATTCAATTCTACGGTAGTGCAGGTTGGTTAGAAGCCACCTATGGTGATTATCAATACAAGGATAAATATGGCAATGTCGTAGATTTAACAGGTCGAGAGCAAGCCCATGCGCCAAAATTTACTTATAGCGCAGGCATGAGCTATGTCAGTGATTCTGGCTGGTTTACCAATTTAAATGCTAGCGGTAAAAGTGATTTTTACTACTCTGATAGTAACGAATCAAAGTCAGACGCTTATACTATTTTCAATGCTCGAGTGGGTTATGAAACACAAATGTGGTCAGCGTATTTATGGGGCCGCAACTTATTTGACGAGCAATATGGCACCAGAGGCTTCTACTTTGGTAATGAACCAGACTTAGATTGGGCCGATAAGCAATATGTACGTTTCGGCGATCCACGTCAGCTAGGTATTACCTTAAACGTCAAGTTTATGTAGCTTGGCTGCAAACTATGTTAATTAAAAGGGGCTGTTAACCTGTTGGGTTACAGTTGATTTATTTAATAATAACAATACTTAACACTAAATTGCCGTCATGTTTTGAAAAGTTTTTTACCTTAAACTTTGATAGACTATGACGGTATTTTTATCACGATTAAGGAATTTCCATGAAATTGACTGCCGAAATCAGCATGTATCCATTTAATGAAAACTATTTAGACCCGATAAAGTGGTTTATTGGCCGAGTAGATAGCTACCCTAATATTGAACGTAAAACCAATGCGATGGCGACTCAGGTGTGCGGTGAATACGCAGATGTGATGGCCATGCTAGCAACCGAAATGGAAGCGGCCCATCAAAAATGGGGCAAAGCAGTATTTGTATGTAAATTTATTGGTGGCGAGCTTGATTTAAGCCACACCGAATAACCTGAAAATTCATCATAGTAATGAAATAGTAGCCAACGTTATGTTATCTGAGATCGTTCAATCAATACAAATTGCCATTACTGAAGTGTCTGTAATGACAGGCTGGGAAGCTGTTGCAGTGATTCTGGCAATTGCGTATTTGATATTAGCCATGAAAACCAATATTTGGTGTTGGGCGGCAGCCTTTGCCAGTACTGCCATATACACAGTGCTGTTTTGGAATGTGTCATTGTTGATGGAATCAGTGCTAAATGTATATTACATGGCGATGGCGATTTATGGCTTTTGGCTGTGGCGCTATGGTGCTGACAGTCGTCATCAAACTGAACTGCCAATTATTAGTTGGTCTCTAAACAAACACTTAGTGATTATTGCCGTTACTAGTGGTGTATCCTTGATTGTGGGCTACTTAATGGCCACAAATACAAGTGCTTCCTTTCCATATCTTGATGCATTAACAACCTGTTTTGCGGTGATGACTACTTATCTAGTGGCGAAAAAGGTAATAGAAAATTGGTATTACTGGATGGTGATTAATTCGCTATCAATTTACTTATACCTTCAAAAAGGTTTAATGCTAACTTCTGGTTTACTTATCCTGTATTTATTTATGGCTGTCAGCGGTTACTTTATGTGGCGTAAAAAAATGCTGCAAAATCATGCACCAGATGATGCAGCCTTAGCAAGCTAATGGCTATTTAGATAATGAGTCACTTTAACCCATGGCAATGGCTACCTGCGGATATTAAACGCCAATTACCGAATATATTAGCCGATAAGATTGAAGCAGATTGTCATGGGGTTAAAGTGTTATCTGATGGATTAAGTAACCAAAACTTCCATATAGCCTTAAGTGATAGCGATTGGGTATTACGGGTTAATCAAGATAATGCCCCGTGGTGTGAACGAGACAACGAAGTGAGCAGTTGGCGCTTGGTTGAAGCCATTAATCGGGCGCCTAAATTAATTTGGCTTAGTGATGATAAACGTTTTTACCTAAGTCAGTTTATACCTGAAAATAATCACTTATGGTCAAATTATGTCGCCGAGTTTAGTTTTTATGATAACAAGCGCCCACAGCAGTCGGTGTTTGCGGCGCTAGACCCTGTTGCTCACCTACTGGGGTTATTAACCCCGCTATCAAAATTACCTTTGCCGACGAAACAAATTACCATGACTCAGCAATGGCAAGTTTATGTAAACTCATTATCTGACTTAGGCAACTCAATTGCTGATGCAAGCGTCGCAAACAAAGGCGATGCTGATGAAACTCAGGCGTTAGTGACATGGCAGCAGCTTTATCGAAAATTAACCAGTAAATATGCCCAAATGGCTATTTGGCTTGAACAACTAGAAACCTGCGTGATTTCGCCGCAGTTCTGTCACCGAGATTTGTCGCCGTATAATTTACTGTTTGATGGTAAACAACTTAAGTGTATTGATTTTGAATATTGCGCTGCCAGTCATCCGCTGTTTGATTTAGTCGCCGTGGTGGTGACGCATCAATTAACTCAAGAGCAAGTAAAACAACTGACGGAAAAATATCTACGACATCAGCTGAATTTGACTCATGATTGTACTGACTACCTCGCTGAAATGGCTCATTGCTTTTGGCTATTTGCCGCAGCTTGGGCTTTAATGATGGCAGCTAACCAGCAATTATCTCCTCAGCAATATTTTAACTTATTCAACAAATACCTATCTTTAGTGCCATAAGGCTATTATTCTTAACTTATGCTGTTTGTAGGGGAGAATGACCGTTGAAAAAGCCATTAATTCCAATATTACTTGTTATCTTTTTAGCAGGATGTTCCACCAAATTTAGTTACTTCTTTCTCGACTGGGCCATTGAGTGGCGCGTTGATGAATATGTAGAATTAGATAAATCTCAACAAGCTCAATTTGATAAGCTGCTAGATAAGTTTTTGCTTTGGCATCAACAGCAAGAATTGGCTCGCTATAGCGAGCAGCTGCAGCAACTTTCCGACAATATTAATAAACACACGCTCACCATTGAAATTTGGGAGCAACAAGTTACTGCAGCTAAAGCCCATTGGTTTCGTGTTTTTGAATTTTTACTACCCGATTTACTACCTATTATTACTAGCTTAAGCGATCAACAAGTTAAATCTATTATTACTCAGCTTAAACTTGATAATGATGAATTAGATGCCAAGTATGCAGGAAAAAACCAACTAGAATTAGTCGCCGATGCCAACAAAAGAACCATCAATCGGGTTGATGATTGGTTAGGAAGCACCACAGCAGAACAAGAAGTGTTAATTAAAGCGTTTAATCAACAGCGTTTAGCAACCCTTGATATGTGGCTAGAGTATCGACTTGAATGGTTACGTCAGTTTGAAACTGCGCTGAGTCAACGAGATGATACAGCCTTACTTGAGCAGAGAATGCGGTTATTAATGACCCAGCCAGATGAATTAAAATCGGCAATCTATCAGCAAAATGCAGATAGAAATACTCGATTATTTGGTCAGTTAATGATTGAAATTAATCACAGTTTATCCAGCAAGCAGCGCCGTCATTTAAACAAAAAAATAGTCACGTTAATTGAGGATTTACAAGATCTGTCTGACGATGTGGAGCGTTAATTTATAGCTGATGTAAATAGATGAAATAAAACTTGTTATTCCAAGGTCTAATGATGTAATTATCGCAGCAAGGTTAAGGAATTATCATGGTGAACCTATATCAGCAATTTTTAAGTTTATTAAGGCACATTGAAGGCATAGCACCACTGGCTTTGCGACTTTATTTAGCCCCAGTATTAATGCAAGCAGGTTATAACAAGTTATCTAATTTTAGTGACACAGCGGCTTGGTTTGGTAATCCTGATTGGGGTTTAGGTATACCTATGCCTGAAGTCATGACCGCATTAGCTGCCGGCACCGAATTATTTGGCGGAGCGCTACTGCTGATAGGCTTAGCTACACGTTTAGTGGCCATCCCTATGATGGTAACCATGTTAGTTGCGGCGTTTGCGGTGCACATTAATAATGGCTGGTTGGCCATTGCTGATGCCAGTTCCTGGCTTGCTAACGATAATGTCACCGCTTCTGCTGAAAAGCTTGCTGCGGCTAAAGCACTTTTACAGCAACATGGTAATTACGAATGGCTCACAAGCTCAGGCAACTTTGTTATTTTAAATAATGGTATTGAGTTTGCCATAACCTATTTCATCATGTTGCTTGCGCTGTTATTTATGGGCGGAGGCCGATATACCAGCGTGGATCACTTTATTGCCAAGCGTGCTAGCTAGCGATTAATAACCTCATCTAACAATTTATCATGACATGTAAAAATCCCACTTTAATGTGGGATTTTTGTTAATATTCTTGAGAGATTAATTATCGGCGTGGACATGTGTCTGCGCAATGAAAAGACAGGGATTTTGCAATTGGACGCTTCAGAATTATTACTTACTCGCCAGTCAACACCTCGTTTAACAACGCCTGCGCCGAATGAACAACAATTGGACTTCATTCTTAATGCTGCTGCCAGAGTGCCAGATCACGGCGCTTTAACCCCTTGGGAATTTATTATCGCCACTGATGCAGGGTTAGAGACCTTAGCAGAGATATTTGTTACGGCGGCTAAGTCTAAAGGGGCCGATGAAACCTTTTTAACCAAAGTGAAAGGGATGCCACACCGAGCGCCAATGGTCATTACTGTCGTCGCCAAAAGTCAGTCACATCCTAAAGTGCCATTATTAGAGCAGCAGTTAGCCGCGGGCTGCGCCACCATGGCAATGCAACAAGCAGCGTTTTCTTTAGGATTGGGCGCAGTTTGGCGTACTGGTGACTTTGCTTTTAACGCGATGGTTAATCAAGGTTTGGGTATTGCCGCTGAAGATCAAATCGTGGGCTTTTTGTATATCGGCACCCCTGCGGTTAAAGCGCCGCTTAAACCGTTAAAACCAGGCCGACAATTCGCTCGATATTTATAACCTGTTTCTATGAAGTGGGCTTATCAACTTAATTGCTGAACTCGAGAACAGTGCTAATTATAAAGGCGATCAAAAGCGTTAATAAAAATATAGTGACTCCAGTTGTGGAATCACTATATTTAATATTTTTAAATAAAAATGTTTGAGTTACCTAGGTCGGTGACTTTGCTCGTTATAATTAAATGTCTTAGTCGCTTGGGTCTAATGCATCTAACGGCAGCAAGTTCTGATATAAGTAATAGCCTAACGGGCCTAAAAATAGGCTTATTGTTCCCCATAGATAACGTTTAACGTTATCTATCTTTGCTGCTGTGTTAATCGCGCGGTAGCAAAACATAATATGCAATACGATTAACAGTGGTATGAGCACAAGCACCAAATCCATTTGTTCCATGTCTACATCCTTGGTCACTGCATGAGAGGCTTACCTAAGCTTAATCCTATTTTGGAGATTAGCTGCTTAATCACTATAAAATCCATCTTATAGTTGACTTAACATAGCGCATTTACAGTACTTTTATCAATCATATATATGAATAACTATACAAAAGATTGATCTGTTGTTGCTAATATAAGCAGTTAGTAATATATCGACGCTATTTGAGGTAATGTTGCTGGGTTAAATCATCTAACCAGAGAGAGTGTTTTTTCATAACCATTTTAAATAAATCACTTTCTAGATGGATTTTGAGCCATTGTTTTACATTTTTATATGGGCTTTGCTGGAACCAGAGCTTATTAACATGTGCAAATTGTCTTACAAACGGAAAAATAGCGTAGTCAGCCATCGAGGGTGAGTCTGACAGCAGTTGTTTATTATCAGACAGCTTTTCTTCTAAAATTTCAATGAATTCACAGGCTTTAATGCGGTAATACTCTTCAGGATACTCAAGGTGTCTATCAGCATACTTGTATTTGTCTAGCCAAGGTTTAAATTGAAAATCATTCAATTCAATCAGATCAATTGCTGCTTTATCGGTTATAGAGCAGACTAAGCTTACATAAGCACTGTTGCATAAATATTCAGTATCAGCACAAGAATAATGACTTAATACATACTTGAAGATATCAATGCTTTCGTCTAATACTTTAGGACGATTAATTTGCGGATCATTCAGTACTAATACTGGTACTGTGCCTTTTGGCGACAGCTTTAGCATTTCTGCAGGTTTATTACGTAACTCAATTTCTCTTAATTCAGGATTTAACGAACTTAAATGCAAGCCTATACGCGCTCTCATCGCATAAGGGCAGCGCCTGAAGGTATAAAGAATAGCGGAAGACATATATAACTAGACCTTGTTATCGTGAAGTAAACAATGAGTGAGCTTATTCTATGTTTTTTATCTGTGGGTGTGTGAACTTTTTGCTTAGGTTGTCGGTTGGTTTTGCGGGTTTGTTGAAACATATGTGTTTACTGACACGAACTGAAGACGCTGCATTACGCCTAGCTATGGTTGTGTGATTAAGTTACAATTTCGCGCCATAATTTGAGGTTGATCACTCTTTTGTGCTTATTTGTCCTTAATCGTTATTAATTGCACTGGAAATTAAGTTCCAGCTAGCGGAGATATTCATGTCACAAGTTGTCGTTTGCGCGTTATATAAGTTTGTTGCTTTACCGCATTTTGAATCAATAAAAGCGCCATTATTAGCCCATATGGAGCAACAAGAAATTAAAGGCACTTTATTACTGGCCAGTGAAGGTATTAACGGCACAGTAGCAGGCTCGCAACAAAGTATTGATAGCCTGTTAGCCTGGTTGGCGTCACAAGATGGCTTAAATGAAATTGTGTATAAATTATCCTTTGACGACAACATGCCATTTTACCGCACCAAAGTGAAACTCAAGAAAGAAATTGTCACTATGGGGGTTGAAGGGATTGATCCAAGGGAAGTGGTAGGGACATACGTTAAACCAAAAGATTGGAACAAACTGATCTCAGATCCTGAGGTGTTATTAGTCGATACCCGTAACGATTATGAAGTACAAATCGGCACCTTCAAAAATGCAGTTAACCCTGTAACTGAAACCTTCAGAGAGTTTCCTCAATACGTCAAAGAAAACCTCGATCCAACTAAGCACAAAAAAGTCGCCATGTTCTGTACCGGTGGCATTCGCTGTGAAAAATCCACCGCTTACCTTAAAGAGCAGGGTTTTGATGAGGTGTATCACCTTGAAGGCGGGATTTTAAAATACCTTGAAGAAGTGAACCAAGAGCAAAGCCTGTGGCAAGGTGAGTGTTTTGTATTTGATAATCGGGTGGCGGTAAATCATGATTTAGATAAAGGTATTTACGATCAATGTAATGCTTGCCGCATGCCAATCACACAAGAAGAAATGCAGACCCCAGCTTTTGTTCAAGGCGTCAGTTGTCCACACTGTATCGATAAAATTTCAGATGAGCAGCGTCAACGTTTTATTGAACGTGAAAGACAGGTTCAACTGGCTAAACAGCGTGGCGAAGCCCATATAGGTAGTGACGTTAAACAAGTTATTCAGCAAAGACGTCAACATAAAGAAAGCGTGAAGCTAGCCCAAAATGAAGCTAAATAATTAGAGTCACTAAAGGTCGATTAAGCCAGTTTGATGAAAGCATCCATTGTCATGTGGGTGCTTTTTTGTATTGATTTTAGCTTTTTGAGGCCGATGTTATTTTTACTGTGCCTAAACAAGTCATTATTATAAATGAAACAGGTTGCTGGATTTAGCAGCGAAAGATTTGTTATTGCTAAAGTGAATAACAAATCTTAATCAGCTTATGTTATTTTTAGCATTGATCTAGAAATATAAAGTTGGAAGTTAATGTTTATTGGTTTTGATTACGGCAGTGCAAACTGCTCAGTGGGTATCGAGCAAGATGGTCAGGTGACACTTATTCCGATTAATGGTGATAGTTGTTTCTTATCTTCAACCTTATATGCCATGGATAGAGAACTTATCGCTGAAGCTGTTTATCACCGCATTGCGGATGAGTTAAAACCACAATATGGCCACTTGCGTTCATCGCAATTAAGCCGCGCCAGACAAGTCCGCCATGAGTTGGATATTTTCCCAGACGAGCAAGTGGTATTTGTTGGTCCAGAAGCAATTGAAGCCTATTTGGAATTACCCGATGAAGGTTTTTACGTCCGGTCACCAAAATCATTTTTAGGCGCTAGTGGTTTAAGGGGCGATCAAGTGGCGTTATTTGAAGATATTGTCACCTTAATGATGCTTGAAGTGATGTCTCGGGCTAAAGCAGTAATTAAAGAGCCGATCACCAAAGCTGTCATTGGCCGACCTGTTAACTTTCAAGGTGTTGGCGGTGAGGAAAGTAATCAGCAAGCACAAGCTATTTTAGAAACAGCGGCTAAAAGAGCAGGCTTTGAACAAGTAAGCTTTTTATTTGAACCTATGGCTGCTGCGATGGATTATGAAGCGTCAATGACGTCCCACAAAACCGTACTAGTGGTTGATGTTGGCGGCGGCACCACCGATTGCTCTATGGTAAAAATGGGCCCAGAGTTACAACATAAAACCGATCGTAGTGATGATGTGCTTGGCCATAGTGGTCAGCGTGTTGGCGGTAACGATCTTGATATTGCCGTTGCCATGAACTGTTTTATGCCGCATTTAGGCCTAGGCTCTACATTAAAAAATAACCTTACAGTACCGCGACAACCATTTTGGAATGGCGTTGCTGTTAATGACATTAGTGCTCAGCGAGAATTTGGCTCTATTGCGACGGCTAAATTAATTGACGAACTCATTAAAGATGCCGAGCAACCAGCGCTTCTTAAACGACTTAAATCATTACGCTTGCATCAAATGAGCTATCAATTCGTTCGTCAAGCAGAGCAGTGCAAAATTGGCCTGTCACAGCAGACAGATTTTGATACAGATTTATCCTTTATTGAAGCGAACTTTGAGATTAATGTCTTACAGGATGCCTTTGAAGCTGCAGTTCAGCAACCTGTTAGCAAATTAATCACTATTATGAAGCAAGCTGTTGAGTCAGCAAGCGCCGAGCCTGATGTGGTTTATGTCACTGGCGGCACCGCAAAAAGTCCGGTGATCCACCAATGTATTTCAAGCCAATTTAGTGAAGCAGAAATTATTGTCGGCGACCATTTTGGCAGTGTAACCAGTGGTTTAGTGCGTTGGGCGGGTAAAGTTTTTCAGCACTAATTTTTTAGCTGTGATTTAACTGTAAGCATTTAAGCATAAGCCAGTTACAACAGGTGTTATTAATCGTGTTGTAGCCAGTAAGGATAAACATCAATATGGTTCGAGCAATGATTCAAAACACGCCGGTAAATAAAATAACTGCAATGGCATTAGTGCTAGGGACTAGCTTATTAACCATGAGTTGCAGTGACGATGTTGGCAAGGTGAGTTTAGGGATGTTTACCACCAAAGACATTAAACTTAATAAGATGGTTGACCCACTAGTACCTGGGGTAACTTGTCATGTTGCCAGTATCGAAGCGGATTTAAGCTTTTCAGATCCATCCGATTCATCTATTTCATGTCGTCAAACCGGTGAAATTACCTCGCAAATGATCGACGCTATTGATAAGTCGGCATCAGGTGAGATTGTATTTAAAAAGTCTAAAAGTATTTTCTTTAAAACCATGAAAATCAGACGTATTTTAGATGCAGAAAATCAAACTCTGATGTATGTGTCTTATTCGACCAAGGAAACATCGGGTAGTTACAAACACAGCTTATCGACGGTGCCATTATGGGGCACTAAAGCTTATCAACAGCCACAAGCGGCGTACTAGTTTTTAAGCTAACTCACACGATTATTAGCATGAGGAGGGTAAATGGATTGTCCTTATTGTAAACAACAGCTTCATGTTGACGCACTAAAGTGTTGCCATTGCTTAGAATATCTATCTGATCATATTTGTCCAGATTGCCACAGTAGCTTGCCTAAAGATGCTCTGGTGTGCCGCCATTGTCATTATCGATTCAGCCAAATTTCAATCAGTGCGACTGAATTAACCATGGCATTTAAAGCCGAATTATTGGCATCGGTTTTATTTCGATTTAGATTGTTACCCCAAGAAATCGAAACTGATGTGGATAAAATTTGCATCAATGCACCGGGGCTATTTCGTTTGTGGAATAACACCGATGAAGTCCCGTGGAATAAAGTTGCCGGATTTAATTATCGCAGCGGCATTATTTGGGATCGCATCGAAATTGAAACCCGCGGTCAAAAGCCCAGTGTCATTTTGGGCTTGTCAAAGCACAATAGTGAGCAGTTACGAAAATTACTGCAATCTATTGTGAATGCTAATTAAATAATCTAGATGGATTACGATAAAAAATTTATGCTTCAAGCATTAAAGCTATCTCAGTCAGCTTTGCCTCAATGCCAGCCCAATCCGCCTGTGGGCTGCGTTCTTGTTCGCGATGAACAAGTTATTTCTCAAGGTTACACCCAAAAGATAGGTGGTAACCATGCTGAAATAGAAGCGCTAAATGCGTGTGTGGGTGATTTGAGCACAGTGACAGCCTACGTAACCCTAGAACCTTGCTCATTTGTTGGTAGAACTCCGGCTTGTGCTTCTGCTTTAGTTAAATCAGGTATAAAAAGAGTAGTCGTCGCATGTTTAGATCCTGACCCAAGGAATAGTGGAAAGGGTATCCAGATGCTGATGAATAAACGAATAGAAGTAGATATTGGTGTCGCTTCTAAAGAAGTAAGTGAGTTTTTAAAACCTTATCTTGGAAGGTCATAATTCATTTATGAGAATCTAATATTTTAGACTTTAGCTATATGTGGTTATGTATATACAGCACACATATGACCCTCATGACAGTCAATGGGTTAGCCATTGACTGTCGCGTTACAAATATAAAAGTCATTGCTCGTTAAACAATAGGCTCAAGCACATTGTTATTTGCTGTATCGTGTTGTTCAGCTTTACGCAGCATTATCGTAATGAGCTTAGAACACACTAAAGCCACTGCGACCATCACTACCGCCATGATAGTTAACATTTGAAAATAGTCACCATACATGTTTTGGGCGATGTCTTGGGTCAAGACTTGTCCTTTTTCAAGGGCAATATGAGTTGATAGCACTGCGCCCACAATCCCACTTAAAGCGATTGCCACTGAAAATAGGCTAACAGAAAAGTTTTCAATATGTGCGGGGGCAACAGACAAAATAAATGCCACTACCATTGAGCCGACAATCACTTCAGCAAGCGCTTGAAAAAAGTGCACTGCAAAAAAGACTTCAGGTCTAATGGTGACATCTGGGCCGATGTTTGAGATGAAATAGGTTAATATCCCAAATGCGATAGCTGTCATCACAAACGCCACCGACACCTTGGTTGCAGTCGACAGGTTAATGCCTTTTTTCTCTAAGGCAGAAAAAGCCATGGCGACCACAGGACCGCCAACCATACACCAGAGTGGGTTCATCGCCATTGCCGCTTCTGGTTGCAGTGGAATAAAGCCAAACAAATTGCCGCTCAGGGTATTAATGGCAACAATGTTCATTGATGTCATCATTTGTCCGTAATACACGAAAAAGCAGGTCGTTAAAAAAGTGGCAATTAAAATGGTGCCCATTCTAAGTTTTTCTGCGTGACCTACCTGAAACATCAAAGCAATGAAGTAACCAATTGCCATTAAGCCAATGGCATAAACGATATTTTGTCCAATTTCCATATTTGAGAACATGAAAAACACTAGGCCAACCATGGCGAAAGAAATAACAGCAAAGCCAAACCAGGCTTTAATTGATAGTGATTTTTGATCGATAGGTTTTCCTAAAGCTGAAAAAGGCTTTTTGAGCACCACAAGAACGAATAGGGCAACAGCTGCCAATATGGCAGAAAGCATGAAACCGCCAGTAAAACCAATATAAAGAATTAACATCGGGAACAAATACTGCCCAGCAAAGGCGCCAATATTATTGACCGAGTAATTGATTGGGAAACCTTGTTCAAACTCTTTTTGAGAGTTAAATGTTCTTCTATAAAGGCTTGGGTAAGATGGCGACATTAACCCGCGGCCATAACTAGCGAGTGCTATACCAGCCATTGCGGTAGGGACATGTAATGAGGATGCGCCCACGACCAGTAGAATATAACCGGTAACAAATGCAGCATAACTAATGGTGAGTGAGCGATAAGCACCGAGTAATTTATCGGCGATAAAACCGCCTGCAATAGCAAATAATGGCCCGATAGCGGCGAATGCGCCGACAACCATCATGGTCTCGGATTCACCGTAATTGAGTTCTTCTAGAAAAAAGCGCGTAAGGCTGACGAGCACGCCATAAAAAGATAAGCCAAAAAGCATTTGGCAGACCATCATCGACTTGTTGAGTTTATTCCACATTTTTTAGGCCTTGATATTTGTATGTCGCTAACGACAATTGCCCACGAGCACTGTGACTCATGAGAGAAAGGTCGTTGTTCACACCTTGATTGCAGCAAGGGAATTGAGGGAAATTAGCAATTGTTTGATGAACTTCTGAATCGCTTATGTAGGACGCGATCCTACAAAAAGGGCTAAGGATTTTGATGCTGACGATCCAAAGTGATTGGCTTAAAATAGCGTATAGGTTGATTAATTCAGCAGTGACGCCATGGGGGCATTATAAAACAGTCACATAAGCTATTTTCATTGAGATATTTACTGACGATAAATCAGCTTGATGCCATAAAGCCGCACAGCACAGAGCACCTAGGGTATTGAAGCAAGCTTAGATATTTGTTTGATTAAATTATTAGGCTTTACACGTCTGGATGATTTTTCAGCGCATTTTGAACCAGTAAGTAGGCGCGCCAGTAATTAAATATGCCGCCTAATAAAAATAGGATACTGCCCAGCATATATTGCCAAGCAAGAAAGTTGAGAATAAGCAGGTGATCATTTGGCGATTCAAAAGCCCACAGATAAGGGATAGAGGCCATACCATAGAGAACTGAGCCGACAATAAAGGTGATTGCTGTTAGGTTCATCAATTGCAGTAATTGCACCGATTCAGCCTTGATAATCAGTAACACATTGGCTGCAGCGCCAAGCACAAACAATGTGCTGCCAATGATAAACAACCAAGTACCGAGGATCAGATCATCAACCGCAGGGAAATAAGATATTCGGCCAAAAACAAAACATAGGGTACCCAGCAGATAACTGATACCTGCAAAATATTCTAATTTTAAATCAATCCCGTGGGATAGCTGGCTTTTCCAATGTCGCCTGATCTCAGCCATATCGTGAACATTAACCGCTAAGTAAATCAGTGAAGCGGCAAGAAAAAACCAACCGCCAATATGGGCATATTCAGCCCGACTTGGGAAAAAAAAGAAACTGCCAATAACAAAAAGAATACCGCCGACTTTATAAGCAATTGCGTTGATGGTTTCCCAGCGAAATTGTGCTCTAAGTTCTTTCTTATTTGCAGTTAAATTAAGAATACGTCGACGATTTGAAAATATATGCGGCATGTAAGTTTTGTCTCGGTTCTGGGGGGAAGAGGTTTCTTAAGTTAGTTTTGCTCATAATCTACAAGTACATCAATAAATGTGTTTTACTGACGTTTGTTTAACCTAGGTGCCTAAGCGTCTAAATTAACGCTTCGATATAAAAATTCTGCTACAACTGCCAAAGGATGATAAACCACAGCTGTGAATAAGTGAAATATTCAACTCCACATCAGCCTAATTATAATCGCTAGTTACATTTATTGTTAAAACGAGTTGTCGCGACAAGAGTTGGCGGTTTGGATACAAGAAACCCTTGATAAATGGATAAAACTGGATTGATGTTCGTATTATGCACAATCAAGGTGTCCTAGCAGAGGATGATTGGCACTTAATCGCTTGGAGTAATGCCTTAACTTATAGTCCAATATTTTCAGAAAATATAGTAGATAAATTTTCGCAAATTAGTAGTGAAACCTTTCTAATCATCGGCACTAGGGATAGAACAGGCCCTGGCCGAGGTTGGTTAAAAAAAGGTGTTAATAGAAAGCTTGGAGATGACCAAAACCTTGGCAAACAAGCTCAGGTAATGATTAAAGGTTCAAGCCTTATTGAGTTGGAAGGTTTAGGTCACATGCCACAATATGAAGATTATGATGCTTTTCATGCGGCATTTACTCAGGTGATTGATGAATAGTTTACTTTGTTAATTAGGGTGACTTATCTATTTTAGCCATTCAAAACATTAAAAAGGCCGAACATATTACACTGTTCGGCCTTTTTATTATCGATTATTTGTGTTGTTGATAAGCTCTAAATCAGGGCTTAGCGCTTAGATTCAACCTCGTTATAACGCTCAAATGCTGCGGTTAAGTCGGCTATAAGATCATCGGGATCTTCAAGGCCAATATGTAGGCGAATAAGCGGCTTGCTGGTGTCCCATGTGGTGGCAGTTCTAATTTTATCAATGCCAAAGACACCGAGAATTAAACTTTCATAACCACCCCAAGAAAAGCCCATTTTGAAGTGACGCATGTTTTCTACAAAAGCGGTCACAGAGGCTAAGTTGCCTTGTTTGAGTACGAATGAGAATAAGCCATTACCGCCACTGAAATCTCGCTGGTAAAACTCATGGCCCGGACAAGTTTCAAACCCAGGGTGGCGCAGGTGGTCTACTTCAGGTCTGGAGGCTAACCAATTAGCGACCTTTAAGGCATTTTTGTCATGTTGGGCCATTCTGACGCCTAAGGTGCGTAAACCTCTTGCGGCAAGATAAACATCATCTGGTGAGGTGGTTTGACCCATGATGTAACTGTTTTCACGCAGTTGTTCCCAGCAGGCTTCATTAGCGGTTGCTGTGCCCATCATCACATCAGAGTGACCAACAATGTATTTAGTGGCAGCTTGAATTGAAATATCAACGCCCATCTCAAATGGACGACAATTGATAGGCGAAGCCCAAGTGTTATCGAGCATGACGACCATATCATGTTCGTGTGCGATACGACTTAAAGTGGGAACATCTTGAATTTCCATGGTGATAGAGCCTGGTGATTCAAGGAATAACACCTTGGTGTTGGGTTTAATCAGCGCTTTAATCCCTTCACCAATTAACGGATCGTAATAGGTGGTTTCAATGCCAAAGCCAGCTAACAGCTTATTACATAAATCGCGGGTGGGTTCGTAAGCATTATCAACCATTAATAAATGGTCACCACTTTTTAAAAATGACAGTAACGCGCTGCTTATTGCTCCCGCACCTGACGGATACAAGGCGGTACCTACGCCACCTTCAAGTTCACTGATGGCTTGCTGAAATGAAAAATGCGTTGGGGTGCCACGGCGACCATAAAACATTTCGCCATTGGTTTTATTTTTAATGGCAAAACGCATGTCATCCATGGTGTCAAACACTACGGTTGAGGCGCGAAACACCGGTGGGTTAATAATCCCTTTGGTGTATTTTTTGTCTCTGCCGACACTGACGATTTGCGTGGCTAATTTGTCTTGCTGATTGCTCATAGATTCATTCCCAACTGGCACAACGGATGTTATGAATTATTGTTTTAGCCATCCTAACATCTATACGGCTAAAATAAAGGTTATTTTGAGTCTGCTAAGGGGAATATCAGCACGAACTTAACCCCACTGCCATCGGCTAGATTCTCAGCCTTAATGCTGCCTTGGTGAAACTCAGTCACTAATCTTGCAATGTACAAACCTAGCCCTAGATGCGGCTTGGCTTGCACGCCTTGTGGACGTATTGACACCATAGATTCAAAGATTTGCGCTGTCATGTCTGCAGGCAATAATGGCCCTTGGTTAGCCAGTTCGATAATCGCAGTTTTAGCGGTGCGTTTAAGTGTCAGCCTAATAGGATCATCAGTACTGAACTCAATGGCGTTATTAATCAGTTTATCCATCAGCTGCGCTATGTATTCAGGTACACCGAACATGATCATTGGGCCATCATCAATGTCTAGGGTAAATTGAGTTTCAGGGTAGGTATATTGATAACCTTGCATGCAGCCGCTAATGACTTCTGTTAAAGAAAACTGGCTTTGCTCTGCATGGGATAAACTGGCTTCTAAGCGGGTTGCTTCACTTAAGTTGTTTAAGATTAAATGCAAACGGCTGACACCTTCTTGAGCGCGAGCGACGTATTTTTCACTGCCAGGCTCAAGTTGTTGCAAGCTTAAATGCTCAAGGGATGAACGCACTACGGCAACTGGGGTACGTAGTTCGTGTGACAGCCTCGATGACATGTTCTCTAAGTAGTGGGTGTATTGACCTAAACGGCCAACAATATTGGCAAAACTGCGAGATAAATCGCCAATTTCATCACGGGTTTTAGAGGGGACAATTTGTTGTCTCACTCGGCCTTGGCTATCGATAGCTTGTTCAGATTGATCTCTGAGTTTGCGAATGCGGCTTGAAATGCTGGATGCAAAGATAAACAGCGCCAAGGTGCCCATACTCATGATGGTTAAAATCACATTAAACAGTTTTTCTAGCGCGCGGTTACGCAGGGTACGAATTCCGTGGGTGGTTTCTTCAGCAATGACGGCGCCCATGACTTTATCATCAATCCAGATAGGACTGGCCGCGGCTAATACCACAGCTTTACTATCAGGGGTTAAGCGCCAGGTTGAGCCTTGTTTTCCATTAAGGGCTTGTTGTATATGACTGCCACTTAACTCGGTTGAGTCTTGCAATGAATCGACAAAATCCTGCGGCGGTTTAGTGAGGATTTTATAATATAGCGGCAATAGGTAATCAGTTTTAAATTGCCCCCAAATGCTAGGCTCACGGGTGTCATCTAAGCTTGATGACCAAAGATTATTGCTGGCGCGAATGTCACCCGATTTAGCTAATACCCGGCCATGATTATCAACCACCCAAATACGCGAGCTGTTATGACTCATACCTTTGATAATATTTTCAATTTCAGGTGATGGCACTAAGACTGTGCCTAAATGCGCCACAGAATCGATAGCTGAGGTACCGATAATAGTATTCACTGTACGGGTTTGGCTGTCATCAACATTGTAAATGGCGAACCCGAGTTTACTGCCTAGCATATTTAGCGGCATTCTAAATTCAATGTTATAACCTCTATCGGTGGCAAGCCATTGTCCTTGAATGCGAATTTCTGGTGTTACGGGCATTGATTGAGTTGGATCTTGTGGCAGCTCAAAGGCACTTAACCAACCGTCTTGAGTGTTGGCGACAATATAACGCTTAAATTGGCCATCAGGTGTTTGAGTGGCAATCACTAAATGATCGTTTTTATCTACCCGTAAGCTATTTTTACTACGATAGACCAGATGCTTATCGGCAACCTCAAAAAATCCATATAAATAGCCGGCGTATTTACCCACCATGTGACTAAAGTGAATATCAACGACTTGGTTTTCATTACGATTAAAAATCACGTGATCAGTGCCATAATTGATCACTCTATGCTGATATTGCTGCCAATCAGTCAGTTTACCATCAAGTTGAATTGGTCCCGAAAGTGGATAGGCGTATAAGTCGCGGCCTTTTTCAACCTGACTTAAAAAACTGGCTTGGTGATTAAACAGTTTCGGGCGTTCATGCAATGCGGTGGCTAAGGCTTGAGTGGTGCCCACCAAGGTTTTTTCTTGGCCGTGGCGCAGGTATTTTTCCATTTCCCACACGTATTCATAGCCAAGCCAAGGTAAGCACAGCAAAAATAGCGATAAGATAACGACTTTAGCGCGCAGCCCTATGGGAATATTAAACATTAACTGACACTGTCCCAGCGGTAACCCATGCCATACACGGTATCGATGCAATTAAAGTCTTTATCTGCGCTTAAAAACTTTTTACGAATACGTTTAACGTGGGAGGTAATGGTACTGTCATCGACAAATATTTTAGCTTCTTGCATTAAGTCTTGGCGACTTCGCACATGACCTGGATGTTTTGCCATCGCGTGCACCATCCAAAACTCTGTCACGGTCAACTCTATAGGTTGCTGCTGCCAGTACACCTGAATACGGTTGCCATCAATGGTGAGCTTGCCGTGTTCAATCAGGTTATCTTCAACGATGGCTGCGCCAATCAGTTCTGAGCGTCTAAATAAAGCGGCAATACGAGCAATTAAGTGCGGAAAGCTGACATCTTTTGATAGGTAATCATCAGCGCCTAATCTAAGGCCGCAAACGGTATCAAAGTCACTGTCTCGGGCGGTTAAAAAGATAATCGGTAAACTGCTAGACATAGATCGCAGCGACTGACATAAGGTAAAGCCGCCATCTATTTCGGTCTCAAGGCCAATATCAATAATGGCTAGGTCAGGTAAACGGGCATTAAAAGCCAACATGGCAGCAGGGCGGTTGGCATAACCCTGCACGCTATAGCCTTGTTGTTGCAGTAACTCTTTATAGTTTTCTCTAATGGCTACTTCATCTTCTACAATCGCAATTCTTTTCATATCACCATCTTTGTTTTGTCTTATATGGCTGACTATACATTATTTTTATGGCCAAAAAAGCGCTCCCTAGCAATTGCCATATTGTTGCCACATTTCATCGCTACATTGCCACTTTTACGCCCCTTAATTGCCATTTCAATGCTGTTTAATAGTTTCATCGAATGAGCAAACGCACTTCATTCAAATTTAATTATTAATCTGAAATAAAGGACAACACCATGAAAAAGCAATTAATCGCCATCGCAATCATCAGCAGTTTATCGATCGCCAACATCACTCACTTACACGCAGAAGAAATGAAACCAGCGATTGATTCAACCATTGATTCAAGTGATGTTTTAGCACAAACACCAGAAAGAGAGCACACAGAAGAGTTAGTCGGCTTGTCATCTGGGGCCATATTAGGCGCTGTGGTAGGCGGACCTGTTGGCGCAATCGTTGGCAGCTTTGTTGGGGTACTTATTGGTAAGACTGTGGGTGATGATTCTGAGATTGAAACTCAAAATGAGTTACTCGCCGAGCAACAACAGGCACTCGAGCTGCAAACTTATGAACTTACGGCGCTACATGAAAAGCAACAATCTTTGGCGGAGGTCAATGATGAATATATACAAGTGCAGACGCAATTAGCCGATTTGCGCCATGCTCAAGAGCAAAAAATGCAAGAGCTGGCCATCGGGCTAAATGTGCAATTCAAAACCGGCTCAGCGACTATCGAGCCTCATTTTGAACAACAACTCGATGATGTTGCTTATGTGATGGCATTATCACCAGATTTGATGTTGGATTTAACCGGTTACGCTGACCGCCGCGGTGACAGTAAATTTAACCAAGCACTATCAGAGCAGCGTTTAATAGCAGTGACCAAGTATTTGGCTAATCAAGGCATAGCTGATGAACGCTTACATGCCAAAGCCTATGGCGCGACAGCGCCTTTACATGAGCAACAAAATTTTGAAAACGACTTTTTTGATCGCCGCGTGACTTTAAAAATTATCCCTGTGGGTGAAGCTTTAGCCGCTAATTAATATGACGAAAATTCAGTGTAAACCTTGGACTGGTGAGAATGCTGGTTTTGAGGTTTACGCTAATTTCATGGAGAGAAAACAATGAATATTAGTGTTAATCGTCATAGGGTGCATTACCTTTGCTCGAGCTTAATTTTACTGGGTTTAGTGATTTTGAATGTGCTATTTCCAGTATATGCAATGCCAACAAGTAAAGCAGATGGGCGCTCTGCTGAGATAACCCTGGGCGTGCTTGAATATATACAAGAGGGTGAAATCCACTATAGCTTGCCTTTATCCACCGATGTGTCAATGAAAGTATCTGGCTGGGTTAATCGCGTTAAGGTTAAGCAAACCTTTACCAATAACACCCAAGGCTTTATAAACGGTAAGTATCATTTTCCGTTATCCCATAATGGAGCAGTGGATCAAATGCGGTTAGTCATTGGCGAGCGTATTATTGAAGGCGAAGTACAACCAAAATTACAAGCCAAAGCCACCTTTGAAAAAGCCAAAGCTGCAGGTAAACGTGCCAGTTTAGTGAGTCAGCAAAGGGTGAATATTTTTACCACAGAAGTGGCGAATTTAGCCCCTAACGAAACTTTAACTGTTGAGATAAGTTATCAAGAAAAACTTAATTATAAAGAGGGTCAGTTTAGTTTACGGTTTCCAATGACCATTACGCCGCGTTATTCGCCAACAGCTTTATCAGAGCAAGTTTTAGTCGGTAATAGTGCTAGCAGTCAGAGTTCTAGTGAAAGTCCTAGTCGGCAACAGCGCCATAACCATTTGGGCATATTTGATTCTATTGCTGAAATGCTACCTGAGATGCTAACCGGCTTTAATTTGAATAACTTTGCAGAAGGGGCTGTAACTGATGATGCCTCTTCGGATTCTGCTGGTAATATCATGGTTAATATTAATGTCGAATTAAATTCAGGTTTTGAACTTGGTGCGGTAACCAGTCCGTATCACAAAATTAAAGCAGCGCCAGTGGTAGGCAAGCAACAATGGATGGTAGAACTTGATCGCGCTGTGGTCGCCAATCAAGATTTTGTATTGAATTGGAAGCCTGTTGATGCAGCTAAATCGCATGCTGCAAATCATGCTGAAGTTGCGTTGCCGCTGCCATCAATGTTCATTCAACAAGGATTAACTCATCAATCAGCTGAACTTAGGTCAGCTAAAAATAGTATCAACAATCAAGATTATTACGGCTTAGTGATGTTAACGCCGCCACAAGTTAAAACGTATAACGGGGTCACTCCTCGGGAGTTAATCTTGGTTATTGATACCTCTGGCTCTATGGAAGGGGACTCTATAGTGCAGGCCAAACAGGCTTTACTGTCTGCGCTTGCAGGTTTAAGAACGAAAGATAAGTTTAATATTATTGGATTTAATCATCAGTTAACAAAACTATCTGCATCATCTTTGAAAGTTAACAGCCGTAATATTGCTAAAGCCAATCAATTTGTCCAAGGATTACAAGCCAATGGCGGCACTGAAATTAGCATGGCGCTTTCTGCCTCTTTGCTAATTCAAGATCAAAGCAATCAAATCGGGAGTGAAAACGCGCTACGTCAGGTGATATTTATTACAGACGGCGCGGTGGCTAACGAGCAAGGTTTATTTAAGCAAATAGAAGCCGACTTAGGTCAAAGTCGATTATTCACTGTCGGGATAGGCTCGGCCCCGAATACGCACTTTATGGAGCGCGCAGCCATGTTTGGCCGTGGCATTTACACCTACATTGGTAAAACGGCTGAGGTAAAACAAAAAATCGAAGGGTTACTGCAAAAGATTGAGCAACCAGTGGCAACAGATGTAAAAGTCACTTATCAAGACGGCACAATTCCTGATCATTGGCCTGCAAGAATCCCTGATTTATATACTGATGAACCAATCTTAGTCAGCTTTAAATCTCCGGCATACAATCAGCAAGATATTGTTATATCAGGCGAGACTCAGGGCGAATATTGGCAACTACAGATACCTAATCCACACCAGACTCGTCATTTAGATAATTCAGACATTGAGGCCCCAGGGTTAGATCTTATCTGGGCTAATGCGCAAATCAATGCCATTGAAGCCACCCAAACTAGGGCGAACAGTGAAAGAATAAAACAGCAAGTTAAAGCATTAGGAATGAAGTATCACCTGGTGACCTCACAAACAAGTCTAGTGGCGGTCGATAAAACCCCAGTTAATTTTACCCCTGAATTTAACGCTGATTATCAAGTAAAGCCACATTTACCTAAAGGATTAAACAAAGCTGGAGTCTTACCACAAACAGCAACATCGAGCCGTTTGAATATACTCATTGGATTAAGCTTTTTATTGATTGCGCTTTTGCATGGACTTTGGCTTAAGCAGTGTCTTCCTGGTCAGCGGTTAACCATACCTAAGCATAAATAAGGAGCGCTGCGTTGATAAGTTTAAAAATGCTCATCCCTGGTTGTTTAGCCGTCTTAGGAGTCAGTTTTTTATCACATGGAGCCTATATGCAAGTTAAAGCGAATTTTGCGCAATATTTAATTGAGCAAGCATGGAATAAAACCTTGCAAGACCAAACACCCCATAAGCCTTGGAGCTGGGCTGATACGCATCCAGTTGGCAAGTTAATGCTTTATGCAGATAAAGAAACAGATGTTTATCCTGTAGGGGATCCTATGTTTGTGCTAGCGGGGGCTTCGGGCCGAAATTTGGCGTTTGGCCCAAGCTTGATGCTTAAAGGTGCAGGGGTTGGAGAGGTTGGTAATACAATCATTGCTGGCCACAGAGACACCCATTTTTCACACTTAAAAAATGTTAAAAAAGGCGACATCGTAGAATTAGAAACCGCAATTGGGCAAATACAAAGTTACTTAATAACCGGCATCGATATAGTACATGAAACGCAAACAGAGATACTCGATATGACGGCGGATAATCAGCTAACATTGATAACCTGTTACCCGTTTGAAGACTTGTCTGCAAGCAGTGATTACCGTTACGTGGTAACGGCAAAACAAGTAAATCACAGTTAGTTGTTTTAATTGGACGGTTTAATTTAACTCGCTACTTAATCGCTTTAACTATATAGGCATGACTCTATTACGCCCTAATCTTTTTGCTTGATATAACAACTGGTCAGCAGCCTCAATTAGCTGACTAGTTGTTTGATTTTCTTGCCACTGCACCACACCAAATGACGCATTGATATTATCAATTCGAGTGTCACTGCGCCTGTCTTTGACCCTGAGTTTTTCAATGGAGCGTCTCATGGCTTCGGCTAATTGTCTGGCGATCCTTAATTGGCTATTTGGGACGATAATGGCAAACTCTTCACCGCCAAAACGGTATAACTTTACCCCTTCTCGACAAGATTCCTGTAGCCGTTTGGCTACCACTCTAAGTACTAAGTCCCCAAGCTGGTGGCCATAAGTATCATTAAATAGTTTAAAGTTATCAATGTCAGCCATAATCAAGCAGCAGCCTTGGGGCGATTGTGCAATAACCGCATTAATATCGTCATTAAAGGCGCGACGATTTAACGTTTCGGTGAGTGCATCATACAAAACATCTTTTTCTGTTTTAGCCAGCTTTTGTTTTAAAATATTAATCTCGGACTGCGCTTTATTGAGTTGTTCAGTAAAACTCTTGCTACTTGATTGAATACGCGAAGATTCTTTAACCATACTGCGCACCACAGTGACCAATTGTTCCAGTGAAAAATCTTGGTTTTCAAACTCAGTTAATTTACGGACATTTTTTTGTATTTGAGATTGAAAAGTACGGGTGTCATGATGGGTATCTTTGATTGATTGAGATAACTCGCACACCATAGCATCAAGATTTTGACGCATAGTTCTGACATCTAACTCAACAGGATCGGCGATATGTTCTCGATACAGTAACTCACTTGAAACGGGTGAATATTGTTGATTTAGCTTAATATTTTCATCAAGTGCCAGATTTAGCTTAGGATTGGTTTCGCTAACATAGGCATACCAAAGTGCATAATTGGTTGGTGTTGTTGGAATGCTGTGTTTTAGCATTAAAGGTACGGCTTTTTTTAGATGAAGCGCGGCCGTTTTCAATAAATCGTTAGACATTCAATCCCTCAACAAAATAGGTAATAAAGCGAATGAACCAATTAGGTTTATCAATGAAATATAACAATTAATTAATGTGATAGATATTTTGTTAGTAAGTTTTTTGATAAACAGGCAAACCTTAAATAAAGTTTGCCCGTTTATTGATTGAAGATAAGATATTTTGCCGTGATTAAAAATGTAGTTGTTTAAAAGCGGTAGGACACTGCAAACATAGGGCCGGTGAAACCATAGTTTATGTTGTAATCTAGGGTACGATATTCTTCATCTAAAATACTTCTAGATTGTTCAATATCAACATCGACATCATAATAGTTATACGCCAGTGCTAATTGCCAGTTATCGCTAATTTTCGCCTGCACGCCAGCCCTGATGTCGACTAACGAACCTTTAAAATTATCATATTTGATCGCAAAATATTGAACATGGGCGCCAAATGTCCAACCAGGATAAAATTCATAGTTACCATATAAGCCGATATTAGGCAGAGGCGCAGTGATTGCGTTATCAACAACTTTTGGAGTAAAGGTCGTCGTATCACACAAACTATTGGGGTCACTGTGACCTTCACATAAACTAATATTGCCTTCGAAAATGGTTTCAACAAACATGGTGTGAATACCAATCGATGCGCCGACAAAATATTGTTCACCTTGCCAAATATCATAACCATAACCTAAACGGAGAATATCGATATTTAACGTGGTGGAAATAGTGGCACTACCATCAATAAGGTAATTCTGATCATTATCGCCAAATTCAGGGATTTCAATATCAAACCCCAGTTGTGGGGTTTCAGCATCTCGATGTAGAGATTTCCAATCAAGGTAAATATTATGACGGTCTTTGAAGTGATAGCGGAATTCGAAAAAAGGTAGAAATTGATCTTCTGTTAAAAGTAAGTCGTCTTCAAAATCAAGCAAATAGTAATTACCTGTATCTCTGGCACTTTTAACTAACATGGTGGAATCTGTATTGGCATAAAAAGCCCCGAGAGTAAATTTATACTCGTCAGCAGACACACTGTTAGATATACATAGGGCTGTCAATAGACCGATAGGGACTCGCTTTAACATTATTTCTCCGCACTCTATGGGGCTCATTTGGGGTAATAAATGAGGGTCGTGCATTATTATTTTTTTAGTTTTACTAGGCTAATATCTTAGCGCTGAAATATATTAGCATTATGTAAGCAAATGTGAAGTTTTTGTTGCTAAAGCGGTGGTTTTTTTGATCTAGTACAGGTTAACAAGCGTATTGGGCTAAAAACAAACGAAAGTCGCATTAAACCAGCTTGTTTAATGCGCATTTATAACCATACCTGATAATAACTACATCGTAGAGGGGCGCAGAATTGCTGTGGCTGATTGACAAGATTAAAAAGTAAAAGAGACTAATTCAGCACATAGGCATTAATCAAAATACATGCCCAAGTGATCCCACATAGGGCTAGGCTCATAAATACTGCTGCAGAGGCAGTATCTTTGGCTTGGCCACTTAAGGGATGAATTTCATCACTAATGCGATCCACTACAGCTTCAATTGCAGAGTTAACTAATTCGGTGATCAGAACAATAAATAAAGTCATGATTAACAGCAACTTTTCAATAAGGCTGACATCGACCATAATAGCCACTGGCAGTAAAATCCCCGCTAAAATCAGTTCTTGTCTGAATGCTGCTTCGTTAACCCATGCACTTTTAAGCCCTTTAAATGAAAAACCTGTCGCACGTAAGACACGTTTTAATCCATGATTGTTTTCAGGTTTCATATTGGCTGACTTAGTCCCTAAATGGTTTGGTGGATGATGGTCCAATTGATGACAAAAGTAGCCAAACATTGGCTAACTTATGGCAGTTTATTGATCATGCACTAAAATTGCTAATCAATTTGTTTAATTATTAGTTTACTTTTACGGCAACAGGATGTTGTTCCAAATACCAGCAAGGATGCAGCTATGTCTATTTTTTTATCAAAAACTATTGCTACGCCAGTGTCAGCTCTGTCGTTGATAGTAATTATATTGGCTGATTTTATAAGGCGTAATATATCAATCATCATGACAGTATTGAGTCTCTTTGCGCCCCCCATATTGTTTGCTGCAGATAAGCCAGCAATCCAACTTGCTACCAAAATCACTGAAGGAATTGATATTAATCAATATTATGTCAGTGAAAAGTTAGATGGTGTACGTGGTTATTGGACTGGGGACAAAATGCTTTCACGTTCAGGTCGAGAGTTCATTTTACCGCAATGGTTCGTGGCAGATTTTCCCAAGCAGGTTTTAGAAGGGGAGTTATGGCTAGGAAGAGCAAGCTTTGAAGCCATGTCAGGGCTTGCACGAAAAAATATCCCAGACAGTGAAATGTGGCGGCAAGTGAAGTTTATGCTGTTTGACTTACCTGAACATGGGGGCATGTTTCGTGACAGATACATAGCACTGCAACAGCTGGCCAAGCAGTCTAAATATCTGCAAGTCATACCCCAAGAAACGATAACCTCTGACACCATGCTGTATAAAAAACTGGATTTAGTCGTGAGTGCCCAAGGTGAAGGGCTAATGCTTCATCGCAAGCAAGCTTTTTATAAAGTAGGTCGCAGCCAAGATATTATGAAATTAAAACCCAAATATGATGCTGAAGCCATTGTTATTAAGCATATTGAAGGCAAGGGGAAATATACCGGTATGCTAGGGGCAATAGTTGTCAGCATGCCCGATGGGCTTGAGTTTAAAATCGGTAGCGGCTTTAGCGATGAACAAAGGCGTAAGCCGCCCCAAATAGGCGCAACGATAACTTATCAGTACTTAGGTCTAACCAAAAATGGTGTGCCACGATTCGCTCATTTTTTAAGAGAAAGACCTAAAATGTGATAGACATAAAAACAATTTTTAATACGCTGAAAAAGGAACTTATGTGAATACAATTAACTCGGTACTATTCGTATGCCTAGGTAACATCTGCCGCTCACCTAGCGCTGAAGCTGTGTTTCGTAGTAAAGCGGCTGAATATGGCTTAGTCATCGAGATTGCCTCTGCTGGCACCTTAGCTTACCACCAAGGTAATGCGCCCGATCCGCGCGCGATTAAAGCGGGCAATGCCAGAGGCTTAGACTTTTCAGGCATGTATGCAAGGCAAATCGCTCAGGCTGATTTTGAAAAATTTGATTTAATACTGGCTGCAGATATTTTTAACTTAAAGGACTTGCAGGCAATATGCCCGCAAGAACATCAACATAAGCTTAAATTAATGCTTAGTTATATGAGTGACGATGTAGCTGATTTTGATGAACTGAGTATGGATAAGTTTTCCCTTGAGCAAGTGAATCATGCCAAGGAAGTTCCTGACCCTTACTATGGCGGCGCTAATGGTTTTGAAACGGTTTTGGACTTACTGGAGTCTAGCCTTGATAATTTAGCAAAGCAGATAGCGAAAAACCGTTAATATTATCTATACATATTCGCTCTTTAACGGGTAAAAACAATAAAGGCTTAGCATTGCTGCTAAGCCTTTATTTTAAATATGTCGTTTATCAAACACATTGCAGATAAGCTGGATGTTTTTGTTAAAGCCTTATTCGCCTTGGTGACGTTTACCTGATCGTTTCAGATTTTCTTGCTCTAATTTCTGCTGCTTAATAGCTTCTTTTTCAGCCAACACTCTAGCGACTTCTTCTTTCTCGATTTCGGCCATTTCAGGGGTTTCAAGGGTAAGTAGCCCTGTTTTGCCAGAGCGGAATTCATGTAACAGTAATTCTGATGCTTTATGTAAATCGATACGGCCACCAGGTCTTAGTGCTCCGCGCTTACGGCCAATTTCTTCAAGTAATTCAATGTCGGTTTCTGGCAATGATTTAAGCTTATAACGCTCACAAATTTCTTGTGGGTAAGCTTTTAAGAAATATTCAGCAGCAAACATGGCAACGTCTTCATATTCCATTGCGGTGTCTTTAATTGCACCAGTAACAGCAAGGCGGTAGCTACTGGCTTCGTTATCTACTTTAGGCCATAAAATACCCGGCGTATCTGATAGTACGATGCCATTTCGTAAATTAATTCGTTGTTGACGTTTAGTTACAGCTGGCTCATTACCGGTTTTAGCAATGGTTCTACCTGCAAGTGTATTAATGATGGTAGATTTACCAACGTTAGGGATCCCCATGATCATGGTACGAATATCTTTTTCGATTTTGTCTCTGGCAGGTACCAGTTTGCGGCAGATATCAGGAATGTTTTTGACCTGACCAGGTTGTAGTGTGGTGATAGCAGTGGCTTTTACGCCTTGTTCCTGCTCAAGGTACTCAATCCAACGCGCCGTGACTTTTGGATCTGCTAAGTCAGACTTGTTCAGTAGTTTGATACATGGCTTATCGCCCCTTAGCTTAGAAACCATTGGGTTTTCACTACTGTAAGGAATACGGGCATCAAGCACCTCAATAACAAGATCGACTTGAGGCATTGCCTCTTCAATCTCTTTACGAGCTTTATGCATGTGACCTGGATACCATTGAATTGCCATGATTTTGCCTTTTATAAATCTACTACTAACAAAGGGGGCATATTCTACCTTGTTATGAGTAAAAATGATAAAAAAAAGCGCCTATTGGCGCTTTAATATTATTAACGATGTCACTAAATAAGCAGTAGGGTTAAATAACCCCAAGCTCACGCAGTCTTTCCATTAAGTAGCTGTCAGCGGTGTGACGCTCTGACAATACTACTTCTGGATTTGGGTGTAAGAATAGTGGTAATGAAATTCTTGATTTAGTTTTATCACTGCCTTGAGGGTTAATCACCCGATGTGACGTTGAAGGGTAGTAACCTGCTGATGCCTCTTGTAGCATATCACCGATATTGATAATGATATTACCAAAGTCACTGGGTACATCAACCCAGTTACCTTCTTTGGTTTTAACTTGTAGTCCTGGCTCATTGGCAGCAGGTAGTACAGTAATAAGGTTTATGTCCTCATGTGCAGCAGCTCTGATAGCGCCTAACTCTTCATCGCCAAGCATTGGCGGGTAGTGCAGTACTCTTAATAATGTCTTCTGACTATTTTCAATCATTTGTGGTAATGGCATTGAGAATTTGTCAGCAATATCCTTAGGTGCGTACTCTTCAATCCAGCCGAGTAACTCTGCTGCTAGCGCGTTGGCATGTGCATAATAGGCTAAGATATTTTGTTTTAACGATTCAGGAATACGGCCCCAAGGATAAACGTGAAAATATTCTTTGATATCTTTTACGCTATGGCCTTTAGCGGTTTCTGAAATTGAAGCAGGGAAAAATCCATCTTGGGTTTCTGGTTTAAATAGATAATCATTTTTTTGTTCAGATTGAAAAAAGGCATACCACTCTTGATAAATTTTTTCGACCAATTCTTGACTGACTGGGTGGTTAGAAAGAACGCCAAACCCGGTTTCTCTTAATGAAGCGACAAACTGTTGTGGACAATCTTTTGCGCGGTAATCAATTGTTTCTAGTTTCATATTTTTCTTCTATTGTTTTTATTTGACCCAGCGCGATTCTAACCTTGGTCACACTTTGTCGCAATTTTTTGATGCGAAATATGTCTTGGCCAGTCGAAATAGTGATCTTTATTGTGCATACTGCCATAGTTGTAATACTTGCAGTACAGTAAACCTAATCAAAACAGAAGTAGAGATGGAACTCATGAAGCAGTTAACGGAATTCGAAAAGTATGTGATTGAACAAAAAGGAACTGAGCAACCTTTTAGTGGCGAATACCTCAAACATGATGCCCCAGGGGTGTATTTATGCAAAAAGTGCTTAGCGCCTCTGTATAAAAGTGAGCATAAATTTAATGCTCATTGTGGTTGGCCTGCTTTTGATGATGAAATACCGGGAGCAATTGACCGAACTCCCGATGAAGATGGCCATCGAATCGAAATCACCTGCCGAAAATGTGACGGCCACCTAGGGCATATATTTGAAGGCGAAATGTTAACCGCTAAAAATATCCGTCACTGTGTCAATTCTGTTTCGATGATATTTCAAACGGCAGATGAATTACAAAAAGTAAATAGTAATCAGTTTGCTACTTTTGGCGCGGGCTGTTTTTGGTGCATTGAAGCGGTATTTAATGAGTTAAAGGGAGTGATTGAGGTAACGCCAGGCTACAGTGGCGGTAGTGGTAGCGATGCAAATTATATGGCGGTATGTTCTGGTGATACTGGACATGCTGAAGTTATATTGGTGGAATTTGATCCTAGTATCATTAGTTACCAAAGCTTACTGGCGGTTTTCTTTGCCATTCACAATCCCACCACCTTAAATCAGCAGGGTAATGATAAAGGTCCGCAATACCGTTCAGTTATTTTTACTCATTCAACAGAGCAGGTTGATCAAGCGACCATCGCTATTAGTAAACTAATTCAGCAAGCCATTTGGCCTAAACCTATAGTGACCGAAGTTGCCATGTTCGAAGCTTTTTATCCTGCAGAAAGTGTTCACGAAAATTATTATGCTAATAATGCTGAGCAGCCATATTGTGAGTTAATTATTAAACCAAAATTTGAAATGGCGATGAAACGATTTGAGCAGTTGTTAAAGGACACTGATAAATAATGACTAGCTAAGGTTAGTTTACATCGGCAACAAAAAAGGCGAACTGAGTTCGCCTTTTTTAATGTGTAAACCTAACGATTAAGAGTCTAATGCGTCGTCAGCCACTTTGTAATGGGGATCTTCAATCACATTGACCTCGACTAACGCTCTAGCTTTATGGAGTAAATCTTTACAATCACCGCTCAAATGGCGCAAGTGTAACTTCTTACCGGCAGCAAGATAACGCTCTGCTAAGGTGTCAATTGCATCGAGGGCAGAATGATCTGCAACCCGTGAGTTTTGGAAGTCTACGATAATGTCTTCAGGATCATTCTCTGCGTCAAACAGCTCTAAGAAATTAGATACCGAACCAAAAAATAACGGTCCATTTAATTTGTAAACTTTCCAACCGTTGGCATCAATATTGGTTTCAACATTAATATGTTTGGCATGCTCCCAAGCAAAGACTAATGCAGACACAATAACGCCGACAAATACTGCGAAGGCTAAATCTGTGAACACGGTTACCGTTGTTACTAACACAATGACAAACGCATCATGCTTAGGCACTTTGCCCATGACTTTGAAACTGGCCCATTCAAAGGTACCTAAAACGACAATGAACATAACCCCAACTAATGCAGCTAACGGAATTATTTCAATAAAGGCTGCACCAAATAAGATAAATGCCAATAAAGCGAGTGCTGCAGTGATCCCTGATAATCGTCCACGACCGCCAGAGTTGATGTTAATCATCGATTGTCCAATCATCGCACAGCCACCCATAGCGCCGAAAAAGCCACTGGTAATATTACCAACACCTTGACCAACACATTCTTTGTTACCTTTACCACGGCTGTTAGTCATTTCATCAATAACGGTTAGCGTCAGCAATGATTCAATCAAGCCTACAGCAGCAAGAATACAGGCATAAGGCAGAATGATATAAAGCGTTTCTAGCGTGAATGGGACACTTGGGATAGCAAAGCTTGGCAGGCTACCTGCAATTGTTGCTTGTTCATCGCCGCTCATGGTTTTTAAGAAATCGAGTACATTGCGAGTATCTAAATCTAAGCCTACAACCAATGCCGTTACCGTTAAAATAGCCACCAATGAAGAAGGGATAGCAGTGGTTATTTTGGGTAAGAAGTGAATGATCGCCATAGTTAGTGCCACTAAAGCTAACATAATCATTAGGGGCTCTTGTGCAAGCCATACCATGTTGCCAGCAGCATCTTTTACTTTAAATTGGCCTAATTGTGCAAGGAAAATCACAATGGCTAAGCCATTCACAAAACCTATCATCACAGGATAAGGAACAATACGGATAAATTTACCCAGTTTAAAAATACCGGCAGAAATTTGTATTATCCCTGCCAGTACTACTGCGGCAAATAGGTATTGAACACCATGTTCAACCACCAGTGATACCATAACAACAGCCATCGCGCCGGTAGCGCCAGAAATCATCCCAGGACGGCCACCAATAACAGCAGTAATTAGCCCCATGATGAAGGCTGCGTAAAGTCCTACCATAGGCTCAACTTGTGCGACAAAAGCAAAAGCAACGGCTTCAGGAATAAGCGCGAGTGCAACGGTTAAACCAGATAATATATCTGCTTTGCCGCTACTGGTTTTATGACGTAGTAGATCGAACATTTAACCTCTGAAATCTATTGATGTGTTTGATAATAAAAGTGTGAGCATGTTAACAAAAATGACAAACCTTCTAAACCTGAAATTAAACTTAATTTGTGCTAATTCGTATCGTTAGGGTTTTAGAGAGAATTTTTAAGAGGATAAGCTAAGCTTGATATTTTCGTTAGTAACAGAAAAACTAGATCACAGCTGAGGTTTTATAATCAGGATTAATATCAAGGCTTGATAAGGGCTGGTAGTTTGAACAGTCTCTAAGTTTTTAGTAAAAGTTAAGCATAAAAAAACCACGCTAAGAAGCGTGGTTTTTATTACCATCAAAGGTGAATGCTAACAGTTATGCTTTAGACATATCTGCTGAAGCACTATTGGCCACTTTTGACTTAACGCTATTGGCTTCAGTTTGCGAAGCTTGATACTCGCGGCCTTTTGGCACAGCTTGCTGAGTACGAACCTCTGTTACTGGCTTAGTCGTATCTGACATGACCATAGAGCCGAAGCGGCTAGCGACTGGTGCTTTTTTAACAGCTGGTTCAGCTTTAACTTCGGTTGGTGCGACAGTTGTTGGTGCGACTGCGGCTTTACGTTGTATTGCAACAGGCTTAGTCATAGGTGCAGATGCAACCGTTTTAACTTCAACTTTAGCTGTTTCAGGTTTAACTTCAACCGCTGGCGTTTCAGTTTTCACTTCAAC
>NZ_MCTV01000026.1:0-149801 GCF_002874545.1 Shewanella sp. 10N.286.52.C2 | reverse complement strand
CTTTTGATATTAAAGTTTCTTTGTTGACTCGTGACAGAGCACAAGCGGTTATTCGTAATATCGATGTCGCTGGCACACTGAAAAAAATCATCAATAACATCGACCATCAAACCTGTATTAATGACTTTATTCGTTATGTTGATGAGGTGATTAACAGTCTTCGCAGTGAATTTGAGAAAAACAAGTCAACCATCAGTACAAAGCCAGCAAGTTATAGCATCCCCATCAGAGACACTAAGCTGTCACAACACCGTGAGATCACGGCTGTCGCTCAAGCAATGTCCGTGGTGACGTTACATGATGCTCTAGCAGGGTTTGTAACTTCAAAAGAGAAGTCAGGCATTAGACCACTCTCTATTAAACAACTTGAACAGCGAACCTGTCACTTCATTAAGTTACTGCCAACAATCGGCAACCGGTCACCAAAAAGCACCCAAGCTATTTGCGTTAACGATATTACCTCGGCTGATGCGATGAAGTACCGTGATGAGCTACTCACACAGGGCAGAAGCTATAAAAGTAATAAAGAATACTTAGCGGCCGTATTTCAGTTTTTTAAGTGGTGTAAGTTAATGAACTACTGCAGCCACAATCCTTTTGAAAATGTGACAGTAGGGCAAAAGCCCAAAGTTAAAGCCAACCAAGAAAGAGACCGTTGGGATACGAGTGATTTAAAAAGGCTAATACATTCAGCCGGATTTAAAGCTTCAACAGTGGACTTTAAGTGGGTTACCCGATTGATGCTTTATGGCGGCCTAAGGCCATCAGAGGCGTGTCAGTTAACGCCCAGTGATATCGTCATAATCGAAGGTGTTCATTGCATTAACGTTGATGACAGCGGCAAAGGGCAACGTATTAAGAATGCCAATGCAAGACGCAGTATTCCAATCCACCAAACCCTGATAGAGCAGGGCTTTATTGAATTTGTAAAAACACGTAAAAAACATCCCCAGTTGTTTAATTATAAACCAGTGGGGTTAGTGGAAGATTGGTCAAAGACCTATTGTAAGCACCTATCGATATTACAAACCTGCATTGGCATGAAAGCGAGTCAACGACCAACGGCTTATAGTCTACGACACACTTTTATCGATGAGTTTAAGCGTTTGGATATCAGTGAGCATATTGTGGCGCAGATAGTTGGCCACGCAAACCCAAACATCACCTACGGCCGCTATGGGAAGGATATGCAGGCTAGGGCATTACTCAAATACATTGAGCAACTTGAATATAATATTTGATGATCGGGTGTGTGTAGCTCATTCCTGGCCCAAAGTTAGTTTCAAGTATGAACCTGTGGCCACAGCATTCCAGACGAGCAATGCATCATTTCGATGGGGCGTACTGCTTAACACTTAATTAGTATCTGGCTTATAAATATCGGATACGTATCCTCTGTAAACCATATTTCCCACCTTTATGTTGTGTGCGCTGTATATAAAAACAGTTGTAATGGTTTTTAGGGTTTTTTAAGTCAAATCGGCTAATAAGTAAACTAAAGTTGTACGGAAAATAATTGGTTTGTTTTGTAATTTATTGAAATAAAAGTGTTTTTATTTCCTGTTGAATATTAAGTCCACTTTTAACGCGCAACCTCGCTTTTACTAGCTAAATAAAACGGCTTTACATCAAGAAGATAGTGAATGTAGGATGATATTAATCAATAACTTGAATGGTCGGCTTTATTGGGCGAGCCGTTCAATAAGCTGTTATACCTAATTTAAACAGTGGAGGTTTTTATGAAAAAATGGACACTTTCTTTAGTCACTTTATTCTGGTCTCTTAACGCAATAGCAGACACAGGCTTATCCGAACTCGGTAACAGGTATTTTTCAGCATGGGCAGCAACTCAATCTCCCGATGCTACTGAAAAAGACTTAGAGCACTACCTGTCTTTCCTTAAGGCCGATGTCGCCCACCAACACTTGCCCTACGACTCAGATGATTCGCGATTACCTGACGGCAAAGAAAGTATACGCGAAGGGATGCTGTTTTATTTGGGCTCTCATTCGGTATTTGAAGCTACCTTGAAGCAAGTTATTCCCGCTCACAATGCAATTGCCATTACATACACTACATCTAGCAAGGGAGTACACCCTCAAACAAATGAACTCATAGAATTACATTACTCAACGATGGAAGTTTTGGAAATCGAAGATGGCAAAGTAGCGGTGATTCGGAAATATTAAGAATAGTGTAAGGTATAACAAAAAAATTAAGTTCGCCCTCTGCACGGGCTGGGACGCAAACATGTGGGCTGCTCACTTCGTTCGGATTTTAGCCCACATGTCCGCGCCTCTTATTTAAAAGTTACATGTTGAATCCTCAGAGGTGAATGAATGGAAGTAATATTCGGAAGTTGTCTTTGTGGAGAGGTGAAATTTAAATGTGAAAATACGTTTTCGCAGTTTCATCTATGTCATTGTTCTCAATGTCAAAAAGCCACAGGCTCAGCGCATGTTTCAAACTTATTCACTCAGCCTGAGAACATTGAATGGGTAGCTGGTGAAAATTGCGTAAAAAGGTATGATTTACCTGGGAGAACAATAACTAGCGCTTTCTGTAAAAATTGTGGCTCGCCGGTACCTTATTTGTCTATTTCTGGGAAAGCGCTTGTGATACCAGCAGGCATTTTAGATTCAGCACCAAATATTTCTCCTCAAGATAATATATTTTGGAGTGAACATGCTCCTTGGTATGAGGCTGGCATTAAGGCAAAAAAATATGATGGCTTTCCAACTTAAACATGTAACAAAGCCATTAAAAATCGCGCTTTCAGCGCTGGACTCGCAACAAGTTGCTCGCCTTTTATGGCGGCGTTGGTATGACTCCCCACGTCAAGTAAAGCGCAATAGTTTTGGCCTAAAGATTTAAGCCTATTTTATTCTTTACCCAAAATGAATTGAGTTAACGCAGAAGATGAAGCAAGTAATTTCGTCGGTTGTCATGCTGATATCCGTGGATTACTTATTTTTCAATAAGCAGCGCCTACCTTACCTTCTTGTGTAAACGTTGGTGTCGTGACACCTGTCTTCAGTCTATGTTCGTGGATCACACAGGGTTAACTGTATGCCATCCTAACGCCGTCGGTGATTGTGCCACTGCCGATGCCTGATCAACTGCATTAACTCAAAACTGTTACTCATGCAGGTACTCTTGATAACCGTAATTTAGGGTTAATTTGCACGAGTAATAACATGGCCCACTTCAATTGACTAAATTTTCAGCACTGAACTTTGCTTTAGTTATTGCTAATAATCGGTGATAGATGATGACCAGATCATGGGAAACACTCGTGAGCTTAGAAGATACCCCTTACTACTCTGCTTGAAACATTAGTTGATGGAAAACGGATTTGGACTGAGAAAAATTCAGCTCAAATCTAAATTAACAGGCACCAGTTAAAATGGGTAACTGTCAGTTCAAGTCTGAGCTAATACCGTCGTTAAAATCATGATTAAAATGGAATGTTAAGGCGTGATTTCCCCTCAGAAAAAACTAATTTTCCTTTACTGTATACCGCTTCAATAGCCAGTGTCTGAGCATTTAATAAATTAATATCGCCGTCCATTTCAACAGCGACCCGGCCTTTGTGCCTCAACCTTAATATGTTTGCCGGTGACTCAGTTATTGAGGCTAAAGCAAGCTCAATGGGCACGTTAAATTGTTTAACCGCATCAACCATTGCTTGATGTAGGCTGCTAACTTGGCCCATCTGTAAATCAATTAAGTTACTCTTAGCATCAAATACCGGCAGACTGGCATTACCATCTGAGCTCATGGTCAGTTGGCTAATTGGAGTCTGTTTTTCAAGTGCCAATGCCAATGCCTTTGCCGCAGGGATTTCTCCTTGTTGAATGATTTGTGCCGTGGTGCTGGTGGTAAAATCAATCACTCCCCCTTTAAGGGCAAACTCAATACCAGACTCTAACAGCGCTTGACTGCGATTAATATGAGTTGGATAGTACTGAGTAATGGGGATATCAAACTCATTAATCACCTGTTCAAGTAGTGCGAGTTTACTGGGCTCATCCCCCACATGAACACTGACAACCCCAACTTTACCGGCCAACATACCAGCCACTCTTGCTTCTGATGTGAGCCGAGCCATCTCGGGTGCCGTTATTTGCGAACTGCGATGATCGGCAATGGCCACTTCACCAACACCAATAAATTTATCAATCAGCATAATGTCATGTTTAACTGATTGGGTAACGGTAACCATGGGAAAATGATAAGAGCCGGTATAACAAAAAACGGACAATCCCTGCTCTTCTAAGGCATATGCTTTGGCTAGCAGATTTTCTAAACTGCGGGTTTGAGCATCCGTCCCCAAAACGCCTATCACTGTGGTGACGCCGCCCTTAATCGCGTCGTTTATGTGCATTTCAGGCGTGCGAGTCGTATATCCACCTTCGCCACCACCACCGGTAATGTGTACTAAAGAATCAACAAAACCAGGAGTTAATATTAGCTCTGAAGCATCAATGACAGTAATAAATGAGTTGGCAGCCAGTTCAATACAATCTTCAATGGCAATAATTTTACCGCCGCCCAACAAAACATCTTTTTTACCCAGATACATTGGGGCATAAACTTGTGCATTTTTAAATAATTGCATGAAAACCCTTAGCTAAAATTAATGCTTACAGCAATAATCATAAACGTTATCGAAATGCTGACTAGCAGCAACATAAATCGCCATATAAATTTAGCCCAAATAAACCAATCTACTTTAGCGACACCAAGACAGCCAATAAGCGCTGCAGATGTTGGGATGATGATATTAGTTAAGCCGTCGCCTAATTGGAATGCTAATACGGCAATTTGGCGAGGTAAGCCCAGAATATCTGACAGTGGTGCCATAATCGGCATAGTTAACGCTGCTTGGCCTGAGCCCGATGCGATAAAAAAGTTAAATATGGATTGGAATACATACATAAAAACCGCTGAAACAGTTTCTGGTAATTGCCCTAAAAATAGACCGGTATAGTGCAGCAAAGTGTTTAATACAGATGGTGTATCCGCCTGATCACCGCCTAATATAATCACAATGCCTCTGGCCATCCCAACAATCATTGCCGCTGGCAATAACTCTTGAGCCCCTTTTTTAAAGGCATTGGCAACTTCATTAACGGTAAGACGACGAGTGATTCCGGCGATTAAGCCTATTGCACAACCTAAGGTAAAAAACTGACACCAGTGACGGCGCACTGCAATACGGAATATTTAATCAAAAACCACCGAGTGAACGATGTGAAATAAATCAATGTGAAGGGGAAATACCCGCAACGGCGGTAACCTATCGTGCCAAGGGCGGGTTAGGCTTCTTTCCTTATGGAATAATGGATACGCATTTTTCTGAGCGTGATCGGCAAATAAGATTGTTAATGCTAACCGCCTCCACTTACTAGTGAAATGGGATTTGGTGTGGATGAGAATACCGCGCTATTAGTGAATATTGCTGATAAACATGTATCGGTGATTGGGGAACATGGTGTATGGGTTATCGAGCAAACTCAAGTAACTAACGATAGCAATGACCAACCAATATCCGAGGGAGTATCGCATTATTTAACTTCAGGCAGTCAAGCTGATATTGATGATAAACAACAGTTGATTCACATCGAATTAGCCAATGAGGGAGTTTCAATTGATATGCAAGCTACTTACCCAACTTATCATCAGTGGATTAAGCAAGCTTGCCGTGAGGGGAAAGCATCGAGAAAACAGCTCAATAACTATGAACTTGTCCTTCTCCCGAGCTCAATAACAGACTGTCAAAAAATATTAAAAAATCAGCTAAGTTATCAATCGATTACGCTAAGGCTGCGAATGTTAGGCTCTAGCTTATAGGGGAAAATATAAGTTATGACTATACTTGACCACTACAGTCTGATTGCTTCGTAGCTCATAACGGGACAAAAATCATTTAGAGCATGATTTTTGTCCATGTCCTAGAGATAAGTTTTGCTCATCATCAACGATAAGAACAACTAGCCAAGCCAAGTTAAGCCAAGTTAAGTGTAGGGTGTCAGCTATGGTGGCTCCCAGTAAAAATATAAATAGTGCGGTTTAACTCAATGTAATTACAGTTTTTAGTTTTGTAAATTCACTATGTGTCAATGCCTCAGGCATGTCTGCAAAATTGAATATGATGGGCGCACTAATTTCAACATCACTTTTAGTAATTCGTTCAAGTAACGCTTCACCATTTTGCATTAATGCATGCCAATCTTGTTTATCACCAAAATCATGTAACGCGCCAAGGGCTATTTCGTGGTAAGAAATAGTGCGAGTAAATGGCGGGTCAATGGGTTTAGCAATACGATCTTGAATGCAGACAATATGTCCATTCGCTCTTAACAGTGGTACTAAATGGGCGGCATTTTCGCCACTCACGGCATCAAAAATGGCGAAGTATTGCATGTCGATTTGAGATTGTTCTCGATAAACTTGGCGAAGACCTAGCTTTTGGGCTCGCTCTTCGCTCAGACTCGCTGAGACAACATCAACGATATAACCCGCATCGAGAAGGAACTGGGATAATAAATTATTCACCGCGCCAAAACCAACGACAAGCACTTCTCTTTGTCGGGTTAATGGAATTTTTTCAAATGCTTGCCATGCGGTAAGCATCGGGCAAGGTAGCGCTGCTGCAAGTTCAAATGATAGGCTCTCAGGCAGCGTCATCACTCGCTCAGCATTCAAAACGGTATATTCAGCATAGCTACCATGGCGATTTAGTGAGCCATGATACGCCACTCGACGCCCAATGAGACTGGTGTCAACTTTAGAGCCTACGTGTACGATGACGCCTGCACCATCAACACCAGGAACATGACCATTCGGCCAATTTAGAGGATTGGCTTTAATAAATTTCCAATCGACAGGGTTTATACCAATCGCTTTGTTTTGTACTAAGATTTCATTGTCATCTAAAGCTGGTATTTCAGCCTTACCTAAAATAACACTGTGTGTCTCTGTTTGATATTGCCAAATTTGATAGGGTTCCATCGCATTCTCGTTTGCTTAAAGAAAGGAGAAGGCACCAAGGAGTGGTTAGTCCTTGATGCCTAGTTTTGCTATGCCTGATAAGTAGGATAATCGATGTAGCCTTCGGCTCCGCCACCATACAAGGTGAGTCTTGCGTCAGCATCAAACTCGGCCAGTGGGTTATCATTGGCCAAACGGGCGACTAAATCTGGGTTCGTTACAAAAGGGGTACCAAAGGCAACGAAATCAGCATACTGCTTGTCGAGTAACTGTTGCGCTGATTGCTTGGTCAGCTTTCCAGCAACCATGATTGGGTTTGAGTATATTCGGCGAACTTGTTGGCGAAACTCTTCAGGTACCTCTACATAGCGTGATATGTTTTCTGAAAAATGCACATACGCAAGGTTCATCGGTTGTAGTTTTTCCAGCAATGCTAACGTTAGCGGAACAATTTCAACATCATCCCCAGCAAAACCCTCTCCGATATGAGGAGACAGACGAACCGCAACTCTTTCCCCACCAATTTCGTCAGTAAGTGCTTGTAAGGTATCAACCAGAAAGCGCATACGATTCTCTTGGCTGCCACCATATTGATCACTTCTTTGGTTGCTTTCTAAGCGTAAAAAGGTATCAAACAAGTAACCATGCGCAGCATGAATTTCCACGCCATCAAAACCAGCTTCAATGGCGTTTTTGCCCGCTTGTACAAAATCCGCAATCGTGCTCTTAATGTCTTACAGCGTCATCTCCCGTGGCGTTTCAGTTTCAATCATCCCAAAGCCACCTTCAGCTAGTGGGCCAAATACTTGATCTGGGATTTTAATCGCTGATGGGGCTAACGGCTTAGTACCTGAAATATCAGAATGACTGCGTCGCCCCACATGCCAAAGTTGAGTAAATATTTTTCCGCCTTCTTGATGCACAGCTTGGGTGGTTTTTTTCCAGCCTTCGATGTGCTCTGGGGTATAAATGCCCGGAGTCATCGAATAACCTCGTGCAGCCGCTGAGATCGGGGTGCCCTCTGATACAATGAGTCCAGCACTGGCACGCTGACGGTAGTAGGTTGCCATCATCTCGTTTGGTACATCACCAGGTTGAGACGTGCGTGAACGAGTCATCGGCGCCATCGCGATACGGTTTCTAGTCTCAAGTCCGTGACCTTTAAATACCTTAAACATACTTACCCCCTTAAGCTTTATACGTTGGATAATCAATCAGACCTTTCTCACCACCACCAAACAAGGTGTTTGGATCATGCTCTGCCAATGGGTAGCCGTGAAGTAGACGTTCAGGAAGATCGGGATTCGCCACAAAAGGTCGACCAAAGCCGATCATATCAGCCAGTCCGTCATCAATAGCTTGCTTTGCTTTTTCCGCATTATAACGACCTGCGTAGATCAGCACGCCTTGAAAAGCATTGCGCATTGCACGTTTGAATGAGACGGGTGTATCTGGTGCATCATCCCAATCGACTTCAGCAATATGTAGGTACACGATATGATGTTTATTGAGTAACGCTGCGGCAGCGGTATAAGTCTCAATAGGGTTAGCATCAACAGTACCATTGAGGGTTGTTAAAGGTGCCAAGCGCACACCAACGCGATCAGCGCCAATGGCATCGACCATTGCAGTAACAACTTCATCAAGAAAACGAAGACGGTTTTCAAGACATCCACCGTACTCATCAGTGCGATCATTCGCCTCTGAATCAATAAATTGGTTAATTAAATAACCATTAGCGGCATGCAGTTCAATGCCATCAAAGCCTGCCTCAATGGCATTCAATGCGGCTTGACGGTAATCTTCGATCACTTGCTGAATATCGGCTTTTGTCATCGCTCTAGGCTGAACGACGTCAACAAAACCAGGTTCATCACTGCCATTATCAACGAATACTTTGACGTTTTCCGCTTTTAATGCGGAGGAAGAAATCGGTTGCTCACCACCGATGTTATCTGGGTGAGTGACTCTTCCCACATGCCAAAGCTGCGCGAAAATAGCACCTTGTTTGGCATGCACAGCGTCTGTCACTTTACGCCAACCAGCAATCTGCTCAGGTGTGTAAATACCTGGGGTCCATGCATAGCCTTTTGCCGTCGCTGAAATTTGCGTACCTTCAGACACAATCAATCCTGCACTGGCACGCTGAGCGTAATAGGTTGCCATCATGTCATTTGCGACATCACCAGGCTGACTGGCTCTTGAACGCGTCATCGGTGGCATGACAATGCGGTTTTTGAGTGTGAGTCCACCCAATGTGAATGGTTTAAATAGTGATAGTGACATAGTTGAGCCCTCTTCATTTGATAGGGGCATACTAGCAAATGAGTCACCAATCATTTATAGCAATAAAGGCAAATGATATTTGTAGAAATTGCAATAATCAGTTTGTTTAAGCGGGTTACAGGGTTAGCTTTGGCTTAATAAAATCAATAAAAGCGGAGATCCGCTTGGCCACAGAAGAAGTCTTATAATACACAGCGTTGACTTGTTCTCTTCTTGGATGACTGATTTTTTCGCTCTCCAACAGCGAAATTAAACGTCCTTCGGCAATATCTTTATTCACCATAAACCCTGATAGACATGCAATGCCATTTCCTGCCAACACAATTTGTCGAATGGTTTCGCCATTACTTGATGACATCAAAGCGTCTAGTTGGGTAAAACCTTTTAAAGGCCAGTCATTCAAAATTTTGGGGGCGACAAATCCAATGAGATTATGCTGAGCAAGATCGCTGCTTTTAGTGGGGAGCCCGCGTTTTGAGATATATTCTGGTGAAGCCACAATATACAAGGGGCTTCGACCCAGCGACCGAGCATGTAGCGTAGAATCGCTCAACGTACCAATCCGAATTGCTAAATCGGTTTTCTTTTCTAGTAAATCCACAATGCCTTCATTGGAGGTTATTTCTAGCTCAATATCGGGATAGGCTTGATTAAATGACTGCACCAATGGCACCAGTTGATGAAACACAAACGGACTAGCCGCGTCGACACGTAAACGGCCTTTGGGCAATTCCCCACGGGAAATAATATCTTCTTCCGCCTGCTGTAATTGCATTAATCCCACCCGCACAGAGTCAATGAACTGGCGTCCTTCATCGGTTAATTCAATACGTCTAGTGGTTCGGTTTAGAATAGTGACCCCAAGTTGACTCTCCACTTTACTGACCGCTCTGGATACTCGCGCGACTTGGATATCTAGGCTCTCTGCTGCCGCTGAAAAACCTCCGGTATCGACTACAGCTAGTAAAATGGCTAAATCATCAGATTTTGTTCGCATGCTATTTCCCTCAACTTTATCCAATCGCTCATCAGCTTTATTGCATTTATAACAAATATCATTTGTAAAAACCTCTGTTTTTCACAAAACATCTTTAATGCAAAATGCCCCCCATCAATTAACAACGCGACGGCATAGCGACCAATACATCGGCTATTGCTGGTCATTTTCAAACAACAGAGAGTAAATATTATGCCTTTAGCACTTCTTGCATTGACGCTCAGCGCCTTTGCTATTGGAACAACGGAGTTTGTGATCGTGGGGCTACTCCCGACCATGGCCTCCGACCTAAATATATCACTGCCTTCAGCAGGCTTGCTGGTTAGCCTTTATGCACTTGGTGTTGCCATTGGCGCCCCGGTTTTAACGGCTTTAACAGGAAAGTGGAATCGTAAACACGTATTGATTACCGTCATGTCACTGTTTGTTGTCGGTAACTTAGTTGCATGGCAAGCACCTGGATATAACACCCTGATTATCGCTCGTATTTTGACAGGTTTAGCCCATGGTGTATTTTTCTCCATTGGTTCAACCATTGCTACCGGTCTGGTACCAAAAGAAAAAGCCGCCAGCGCCATTGCGATTATGTTCACTGGTTTAACCGTGGCGTTAGTCACAGGCGTGCCGCTTGGGACATACATAGGTCAAACCTTTGGCTGGCAATCAACCTTCTTAGTTGTTGCGCTATTAGGTTTAATCGCATTAATTGGTAGTGCTTTCTTAGTACCAAATAACTTAAAACAACCTGCTGCAGCTAAGCTTTCATCGCAGCTTAAGGTATTAACTCAACCTAGATTATTACTGGTTTATGCGATTACTGCACTGGGTTATGGCGGCACTTTTACAGCATTCACTTTCCTTGCTCCTATTTTGCAGCAAGAAACTGGCTTTAGTGCGAATGCAATTAGTTTAATTATGTTGGTTTATGGAGTCTCAGTTGCGATTGGTAATATTTGGGGCGGAAAAATGGCCGATAAAATGGGCCCAATAAAAGCCCTTAGCATTATTTTTACTGGTCTTGCAGCTGTGCTTATCGTGTTCAATTTTACCGCCGTTAACCCTATTGCCGCGGTAGCCACGATTTTAGTTTGGGGGGCATTTGCATTCGGTAATGTTCCAGGTTTACAAGTATATGTAGTGAAACTTGCTGAAAAATATACACCAGATGCAGTGGATGTTGCTTCCGGTTTAAACATTGCCGCCTTTAACGTTGGTATTGCACTTGGTTCATGGGGCGGAGGGATGGTTGTCGCTGAAGCAGGCTTAATGCATACACCTTGGGTAGGTGCAGTAGTTGTACTGATAGCGCTTGCTTTGACCCGCTTTAGTGGCCGTCTTGATAAGCGTGCAGAAAGTTAATGGTAAAAATGTATTAATGAAATAAACACGACTCTTACCCTTAGAGCTGGTCAATGCAGCAGCATTGGCCAGCTTTTCGCAACTTATATTGATTGGTATTAGACAAGATTGAAACTGATAAGAGGCACTCAATGAAAACCGTTTTTATTACTGGAGCTAATCGTGGCTTAGGATTAGAGCTTGCAAAGCAATATGCACAGCGACATTACAAGGTCATCGCTTGCTGTCGCGATATTGATTCAGCGCATGAGTTAACCCTGTTAGCACAACAGTATTCAACCATTCGCCCTTATGCTCTAGATGTTAGTCATGAAACAGATATTCTCGCTTTAACTGAGGTGTTTAAAGAGCAACCTATTGATGTACTTATTCATAATGCTGGGGTGAATGGTGAAGGATGTGACAACTTAGGCAATATGGATCAGCAAAGATGGCTAGAGGTGTTAAAGGTCAATACCATCGCACCCATGTTAATCACGCAGGCCTTGCTCAATAATATTCTAGCCGGCCAAGATAAAACCATAATCGGGATGACCTCAATACTGGCCAGTATTGATGATAACCGCTCAGGGGGACGATACAGCTATCGAGCATCAAAAGCGGCCCTCAACCAAATAATTAAATCTCTAGCCTGTGAATTATCCGAAGCGGGAGTGAAGACCATGGCAATTCATCCAGGTTGGGTAAAAACCGATATGGGTGGCAAGGAAGGCAAGGTAACAGTAGAAGAGAGTGTTAAAGGCATGCTTAATGTCATCGACAATTTAAAACTTAAACATTCAGGTTCATTTTTTGTCTACGATGGCACTCAATTGCCATGGTAAGCCCTGTAGTTGCGTCACATGAAAGCTCTAAGGGGATGATATGCTTTTTACCTTTATAATCCTTTGTATTATCGCTTTGCTCGGATGGTATTTATACAAAGTCTCCCGTGATATTTCCCAAATTGACTGGGATTGGAATGGCGATGAGATCCTATAAATTGATATCGCCTGCATCTATGGCTGGTCACATTATATTCTAATGAAAAACTGTGAGCTCGCTCTGGTGCTGAGTAAATACTTTAACGCGAAATGGGGCGTGCGACGTGAAGTCGTATGAAGCGCTGTTCACCGCTTAATGTGTGAACCATCTGTATCACCAGATGAACCTATGAGCCTGAATAAAGTAGCGGCTCTGACAATGTAACGAAGAATGGTCATGGACTATTCGGGATCTAAATCGCGAGAGGACGATCCTCCTGATAACCACAAATCGGGTGAGTGCTAGGTAGTCAGTAAGATGAACATAAGTGAATCCGCGTAAGGTGCGTTATACGTTGAAGCTGCGGAAGTTGTAACCCTCCCTTATATCGATCATATTTTAAGAGAGTTTTCTTTATTTAACCGCTCATATAGCTTGGGCGGTAGCAAAGAATGTCGTAGCAAGAAAGGGGATTAGGTTGGATGTATTCCACAAAGGGTTCACCGTTAAACACTTATAGGCCTTGAAAGGATTGACTCAGACAATGTACCTGCTTTGTACATGAGCAGAAGCGCCCAAACGTGAAGTTCACACCTATTTGTTTAGCAAACTCCTTATGCAATAAAGGTTTTCATTTCTTATCTGTGGCTGAACAAATACCCGTGGTTCAGTCTTAAATAATCGACAACAGCGTGATTTTGTACCTCAGAAATGTCTAAATTCAAATTAGCACCGCCAGTCTTTAGACTGGGCTGGCAGTGCTTTTTACGACTCAATATTTAATCAACTAACATTAATCAACTAACATTAATCAACTAACATTAATCAACTAACATTAATCAACTAACGCCACACCTGATCAAATACTCGGTACATATTACCACCCAAGAATTTGCCACAATCCTCTTGGCTATATCCATTTTGTAGCATTTTATCAATCAGTGCCGCTACAATTTGGTAAGGTGCTGGAGTAGGGAAGCCCTTTGCACCTGCTGCTGCACTATAGCCGCCATCAGGGAAAACAGCAGCGCCCATTGTGGTTTGCATGATTGAGGCAGTAAAATTAATATTGGGAATATAGTCTGAACCAAAACCCACGTGATCAATACCAACTAGGTTCACCATGTAATCGACATGACGGAATAGCGCGTCTGTGGTAACAATATCTGGGTTAGACGTGTCCATAAATGCGCCAACCATATTGATTGAGCATACACCACCACTCTCTGCGATGGCTTTGATTACTTCGTCAGATAAACTACGTTGATAATTGGCCATGGCTTTTGCACCTGAGTGCGAAGAAATAACAGGTTGGCTACTGCGCTCTATAGCATCAAGCGAGGTACGTTCGCCTGTATGGCTAACATCTACCACCATGCCGTAACGGTTATAGCTATCAATCAGCTTTTTACCAAAGGCGGTCAAACCGCGATTTTCAGGTTCAAAGCAACCATCTCCTACTTCATTGCGATTGTTGTAAGCTAAAAGACAGTAGCCATAACCTAACTCACGCCACAAAGCGACACGGTCCACATCGCCACCAAATATCTGGGTGCCTTGGTGAGTAAAAAATAGCCCAAGCTTGTCCTCTTTTACCGCATCATCAATGTCTTTTGTTGTACGGATAATTTTGTAGCTGTCTGGGCGTTCTCTCATTTTATTAAGATAAAAATCTGTGCCTTTCATGATGCCATCGACAGAGGCGTCTAACGAGTCCGCAGATGGACATGCTGCAAGTACTTTAAAACCAGCAGCCTTACAACGGTCCATTTCATCGTGAAATTCTGGCGCTTCAGGTGAAGACCACTGACTGGGATATAGTGCAGAAAATAGGGTATCAATGGTCATAGAATCACGGACAATATTGACAGCTTTTTCTGATGCGGGATAAAACTGTTTACGCTGTGGGATATTGGAATAATCTTTGATTTCAAATTCAGGTAGCTCAAGGGTTTTGTTATTAGTCATAATTCGATTCCTATAGTGTTTGCGCCTTTCAACATGTTCAATAAACGCTGAACTTGTTTAAGATTTAACTATAGTAGACTCATTATCGTTGGAGTATTAATCGTTTATGTATGATCAAATCCTCAACTACTAGGATCCTGTTAACATCACCTTAAGGACTGACATGGTTTAGTCATACCACCAGACGCCGCATGGCTAGATGATATTCACTTTCAATATCTCGATAATAGGTTGTTAGGTTTTTTTCATTAGGTGAGTCCCGCAGGTTCATCGTTAGCTGCAACAATACCTAAAGCTAGCTAAGGAGGTTTTCTTAGCAATGTGATCATTGCCCAAAGATGATTTGTGCCAAAACGAGGTTGTTTATTACAAAAAAAATCAGCAACAAACCTTGGTTAGTTGCTGATTTTTGGCTATTTAATTTCTATTCATATTCAGAAGAATAAGTTTCTGAATAAGAATGAGAATATAGCTCAAATAAGTTTCCAAATGGGTCTTCTAAATACACCATTTTGTAAGGCTTATTATCATCTTCTGGATGGTAGCGCATGATGTCCATTCTGACTTTGCCACCGAATTTTTCAACTCGCTCGATAACGCCTTCAAAATCATCTGTTTCTAACGAGTAATGGAAGATACCGATTTTAGTGAAGTCGACAGTATGTTTTTGTTCACGGTCTTTCATTTCAAATAATTCAAAACCGATGCCATCTGACGTGACGAGGTGAGCAATGTTGAAGCCTTTAAAACCTTCACCAAATACCGCAATACACATTCTACCAATGGCAGTTTGTTTTTCTTCTATGACCTCAGACTTACCCATAACCGTTTCAAGACCTAATGCCTGGGTATAAAACTCGACGGCTTTATCCATGTCACCAACCATAATACCTACATGACTCATTTTCATGATATTTTCGCCTTATACGTTAATTGCTAAGCTGTTGCTTGTTCGTTTTGATAGCAGAAGTATATGGCGAGCTGATGATTTAATAAAATTATCAAAATTTATAAAGTTAATAATATTATGTTATTAAATTGACTGGGCTGCAATGTAGTTAGCATTAGGAATGTTTGGGCTGGCATAAAAGCAAAAAAGCTAAGCAGACGCTTTATGCCGAGCCTGCTTAGCTTAGTTATTTAAACAATGAGCTAGCAGGTTGCTGTTAACATTGCGTAACCTAGTTCAATGTATGCATTAGCATCTTCAACCCCTTTGGTTTTTAGATGATGAGCAAAACCCAGTCTGGCACTCATTACTATCCAAAACGTGGCACTGATAAAGCCTATAATGCGCCATATATTTGATTTTGCCCATTTAAGCGCAAACGTAATTGAGAGTACATACAGCACAAACCCCGCTAGTTTTGATGATGCCCAACCATTAACGAAGGGGTATAAATTCAGTGGATTTACAATAACAAGGTAAAGGAATGTAGCGATAAACAACGTATATAAGATGTGTGGCCCTGTCTTAAGTAGCTTTATATTGACCTTGTCAGAGCCTTTCATAGTTAATAGTAAGTTAATGATAAAAAAGATAAAGGTGAGCGCGATTATTGTTAGGTGGGTATGCTTAACTATCATGTACATACTGGTGTTCCTTTTAGTATTTTTGATTTTACTAATATAGCTTGCTTGTTATTTGAATTGATATATTTATTGTTAATTATAATTGCCCATTGGTATTTCTAATTAGTAACTTGATTTAATGTAAAGTTTTACCATCTGAGAATACGTAAAAAGAGATAATTAAGATCAGTCAGTGATAGGAATTCAAATCGAGATGTGTAGAGAATCGAATAGATGACCAAAAATAAATTTTGCGCATCATTTGTTTTTTTTGCTATATAAACAATAGTTTGCCTAGCATTGTAAAGCTCTAATTTGGCCGTTAAGGCTTTATCAATATCCGTCGCCCCCCGTGAACAGAGCAAAGCGAAAGTCGCGGGGTCGTTCGTTGGCTAAGCCCCCCCGATCTCTACGCCGTATTCAATACGAAAGGCTCATCAGTAATGATGAGCCTTTTTCTTAAGTTCGCTTTGTTAAATAACCTGGCTCAATTCTAATAGAAGTTTATCAAGTTAAATTAAGATTAATGTCAGCCTATCCTTATGATTTTAAATTGGTTTAATTGTATTTTTTATTGTAATTAGTATGCAGGGGTAAAGACTTGGATATTAGCTGATGTGGCATTGTCCTTTTGTATTTATAATGCTGCTCCATATAACTATTTGTCACGCTTTTATCATTAAGGATGAGAATCTTGTTGGTTCGTAGCTTAAAAATAATGATGCTATTGATTTTGTCGTTGAGTGCATACTCAGTAACGGCAGATGAGCAGTCGGTTATTTTTAATCACAAGATGGAAGTCCAAAAAGTTCAGCTCGACGTTAATATTGATATAGCAATGACAGATTTAGCTTTAGAGCTAGATGACGGTGTCAGTGCAACAATGGCTTCACCTGCTACAGAGCAGCCTTTAGTTGATAATATAGATAATTTTAACTTCCTAAATGAGCTAAGAAGGGTTGTTAGCAGTGATAATCGTGCAGGCTTAGGCAAGATCCCTAACTATTACTTACTGGTTGCTTTTATGGAGCCAGTGTTATTAGATTCTGCCTCCACAGCCATTGCTACTCCAAAATTTGTTGAGCACTGGACAAGTAAAATTACCCGCTCCACTTCTCGAGTTTCAGGCTGGAAAGACGGCAATAGCCTTTACAGCCATTACCATATCCGTTTCGCATAAATTTCTGATTTTCGCTTAGTCCAACATTTGTTGGATATTTTTAGTGTCTACAATTTGCTCCTTTAATCTAACTGATAATTAAATCTCGTTAGTGATAGCTGGGTAATTGTAGCTACTGTAATTTGTGATTACAGAGATATTTATATGAAAAAATCACCCAATAAAACACCGATAAACCGTTATGCTACATGGAAATATGTGGTGTTAATTATCACCCTAATGATCATGAGCCTCAGCGCAATACCGTCTTTGTATGGCGAGAATGCAGCGCTACATATTAATCATAGTGACACTCAAACAATTGATGCAACCGACGTTGCTCGTTTATTACATACTGCAGATATTTCGACCTTAGCTATTTCACAAGAGGGCACTAATCTTGTGGTTGTACTTGATGATGACAGCCAACAATCAGCAGCGAAATCAATCGTTGAACAATCACTTGCAAGCGATTCAACCGTTGCATTAGCCATGGAGCCTGCAGCACCTGATTGGTTAACCAGTATGGGATTTAAGCCTATTAAACTCGGTTTGGATTTACGCGGCGGGGTGCAGTTTCTGTTAGATGTCGACATGGCGCCAGTTTATGCTGCTCACCGTCAAATGATTATTGATGATGTTGGTCAGGAAGTCAGAGGTGCCCGTGGTAGACAGGTTGATCAACGGGTTGAAATTAGTTTTCGAGACAGCCAAGATTTACCCAAAGCCGAGGCGTTCATTAAAGCCAGTTTCCCCGACTGGCAGATGAGCAAAAAGGCCAACATACTAGTGCTTAATCAGCGTGCTGATGCGCTCGAATTACTTCGAAGCACCACGGTTCAGCAAAATTTACAAATCATGCGCAGCCGAATAGAGCACTTGGGTATCACCGAGGCGTCAGTGCAAAGGCAAGGCGAAAACCGTATTCGAATCGAACTTCCCGGTGTACAAGATCCTGCTGCGGCCAAGCATGTTATTGGGGCGACGGCTTCTTTATCTTTCCACGCGCTAGTTGAGCCGCGTTCTGCAGTATCACTTTCTATTGCTGATGATAATGGCATGCCAATATCCATCGATAGAAAAGCGATTCTGGGAGGTGAACATATCATTGATGCCAGAGCCAGCTTAGGTGAAATGGGGATAGCTGAAGTGAATTTGTCATTAGATTCAGTTGGTGGCCAAAAGATGTCGCAATTTTCTAGGGCAAATATTGGTCAGCCGATGGCGACAGTTTATAACGAATTTATTCAAAATCATGATGGGGCTAGCATTCAAGAAAGTAAGGTCATTAGTGTAGCGACCATACAAGCGCAATTAGGTAGCCGTTTTCGTATTACTGGGGCTGGGAATTTGGCTGAAGCTCAGCAACTTGCGCTGTTGTTAAGTGCAGGCTCATTGACGGCGCCAGTAACGATTGTAGAGGAACGTACTATTGGGCCATCACTTGGGGCTGAAAATGTTAAAAATGGATTTGCTGCTCTGGCATTAGGCCTTGCATTAACCTTAAGTTTTATTGCGTTATGGTATCGGCGCTTAGGTTGGGTGGCTAATGCGGCATTATGTTTTAATTTGGTGATGTTGCTCGGGTTAATCGCGTTGATCCCTGGGGCGGTATTAACGATGCCGGGTATTGCAGGTTTAGTACTAACAGTCGGCATGGCGGTGGATACCAATGTACTTATTTTTGAGCGAGTTAAAGATAAGATGAAACAGGGATACAGTTTTGCACAGTCAATCAATAGTGGTTTTGACAGTGCTTTTGCATCTATTTGGGATGCAAACCTCACCACTATGATTGTCGCCATTGCGCTTTATTCCATTGGTAATGGCCCGATACAAGGCTTTGCTTTGACCTTAGGTTTAGGCTTACTCACGAGTATGTTTACCGGCATTTTTCTTTCAAGAGCCATCATTAATCTAATTTGGGGACGTGATAAGCGTCGTATGGTGAAAATATAATGAAGTATTTATTAAATGAGAAGTTCACTCAATTTCGCTTAGCGCTATCCGGATTATCAATTTTACTCTTGCTGGTGTCAGCATTGTTTATTGGATTTAAAGGTTTTAATTGGGGTTTAGATTTCACTGGTGGCGTGGTTGCTGAGGTGCAATTAGATCAACAGTTGCAAGCAAATGATATTAAGGCGTATTTAGATCAAACCTTAGGGCAAGATGTGCAATTGATTAAATCAATGGAAAGCGGTCAATGGACAATTCGATATAACCATGAAGGCGTGAGTGACACCAGTATTGCTGAGTATTTATCACCAATCAGTGAAACCATAAATATTTTGAGTAGCAGTATTGTTGGTCCACAGGTAGGGCAAGAAATGGTCGAGCAGGGTGGTTTAGCTGTGCTTGTATGTATGCTGTTGATTATGTGCTACTTGAGTATTCGCTTTGATTGGCGTTTAGCCTCAGGAGCTTTATTGGCATTGATTACTGACATCATTATTGTGTTGGGTGTGTTTGCGGTATTTCAGTTGGAGTTCAATTTAACTGTTTTAGCTGCTTTATTAGCAATTTTAGGTTACTCGCTTAATGACTCAATCATTATCGCTGATAGAGTGCGAGAGGTGATGCGGTTAAAACCAAACGGGGAAACCGATACCATCATCAATGATGCTGTTAAAGCGACTTTTTCTCGCACCATGGTGACCTCGGGTACAACACTGGTTACCGTGTCGAGTTTATGGCTTGTTGGCGGTGCGAGTTTACAAGGATTTTCTATCGCATTATTTGTCGGAATTATCTGTGGAACTTGTTCATCAGTCGCTTTGGCGGTGACGTTACCCCAGCTATTTGGTTTATCTCCTAAAGATTATATTGTTATCCCTATTGATATCGAGGACAGCTACTCATGATCAAATAATCAAGCATGAGTGGTTGTTCGCAACTGGACCTTAATTAAATTGCCCATATAAATATGCCCACTTAACAATGGGCTTATTTTGAGTATCGAAGAGTTAAACTAGATTAATCAATAAGCTTTAGCTATTGATAATAACTGCGGTAAAAATTCATTATCTAATGTGGCAATCTCGGCTTGCTCACTTAACACATCATGTAAAATTTCATGGGTAGTAAGCGGGTTTGCTAATACCACTCTAAATACCGTGACGATTTCACGGTGGTATTTAGCCGGTTTTATTCTCGTACGTGAGACAAATGATTTACCTTGTTCACGTTGGTGCTTTTGAATAAAGCGGGTTAAGCGGTCAAGCAGGTAATTACAGCGCTCTACAGTATTTATATCATCATTAGCTAATGCTTTATCAATTGTTAGTTGAACAGTCTTAGGCACGTAACGGTAGGTTAAAATACATAATTCAGGCTCTGTGATGAGCTCAAAATTTTCATCTGCAGCAATGTGCGATGCGAAATAACGGGCCATTTCTAGACCGTTGTTGATTAAAATCTCATAACCGTCACCACCGATGATCTGTAAACAAGCATGCACTAGCATTGCCATGCCAGGTCGTGAGCCTTCGAGGGTTTGACTACCTAAATCTTTAGAGCCTACTCGCAAAATATACTCGGCATGATGAGCAATGGCATGTGCAAGCTCTGGGTCTTTAAATAACACCATGCCCGCACCCATAGGCACGTACATTTGTTTATGGGCATCAATAGTGACCGAGTCGGCTAATTCAATGCCATCGAGTAAATAGCGGTATTTGTTCGACAGTAAACTGGCCCCGCCCCAAGCTGCATCAACATGAAAGTGGCATTGGAGTTCAGTGGCGAGTTTTGACAGTTCAACTAGTGGGTCGATATTACCGGTTTCGGTGGTGCCAGCAACACCGACAATGGCCATTACCTTAATATTGTCATCGGCGAGCTTTAATGCGGTTTGACGCATGGCCGCTACATCGACTTTATTGTCCGCAGTGGTGGGGATACTGATGATGTTGTCTCGACCAATACCCAGTAAGTCAGCGGTTTTACCAATTGAGTAATGGCCGCGCTCAGACACTAAGATGGCTAAATCGTCATATCCATAGTGTTTCAGTGCTTTAGGTAATCCTTCACGGTTAATGCCTTTAAAATTACCATCAGCTTTTAGTAACTGGTTTCGTGCTATCCATAATGCGGTGATATTGGCCACCGTGCCACCAGAGCAAAATGCGCCAAGGGAGTAGTTAGCGCTGTGCATCCATTGCTCATAAAAGTCAGTGTCTTGGCTGTAAATTAAGTGGTGCATCATCCCCAGCACTTGGCGCTCTAATGGAGTGAATGCTTTAGATGTTTCGATTTTGACTAAGTTCTGATTCAAGCCCACCATCATTTTAGATAAGGGTAAAACAAAGTAGGGCAGCGCTGATGTCATATGACCGATGAAGCTCGGCGCCGAGGTATGTACCGAGTGTGCTACCAGATTTTGCATTATTTCGTCAGTATAATCAGATACAAAACGAGGCGAATCAGGAATTTGAAACGCTTTAAAGTCAGTTTCAATAAGTGATAATGGCTTTTCTAATGCAGCAATACTCTTACCTAAAAAGCCCGCTAAGTCTTCAGAAAGTTTCTGCTCGATAATGCTTAAGGTTGAGTCGGCGTCTTCAGGTACGGTAAAAATACGCAGAAGACTTGCCTCTGATGCTTGTGCTATGCGGTCGTGTTTGGTCATTAACTGGTGCCATCATTTTTATTCTTGGGCCAATAATGTGCTAAATATATTGATATAAGCGCTTTCATGGCCATTATGAGGGCTAACTTTACTGCAAGGATTATTTCGCAGCAAGTTTTTAACTCAAACTGACTATTTACTCAGCGACAACTGATAAATTGCGGCGATATTCTGCGCAGTATTCGCCAGGTTGTCATGGGCGTTAGCCAGAATATCATCCAGTGGTGCTAATGACGGAATAATAGGAAATATCGCTGTCATGCCTTGAGCTAAAATTAGCTCGGCGCCATCACCAAAGCAGCCAGCAATGCCAATGACAGGTACGTCTTGATGTATACCTTGTTGCAGCACACCCATTGGGGTTTTACCGCCTAATGTCTGGCTGTCCATGCGTCCTTCACCTGTGATGACGAGATCGGCGTCAGCGATAGCATCTGCAAGCTTCACCGTGTCAATGACGATATCGACCCCCGGCTTTAGCTTGGCATTGAGTAGTGTCATCACCCCATAGCCCATACCGCCGGCCGCGCCTGCGCCAGGAAACTCTGCGAGCTCAGTTGTCGTTGTAAGTGAATGAGTTGCACAAACCACCTTGGCAAAGTGAGCTAATGCAGCATCAAGTTCTGTAACCATCTGCTCATCTGCGCCTTTTTGAGGACCAAAAACAGCGGATGCGCCATTAGGGCCGCATAGCGGATTATCTACATCACAGGCCACCTCAATTTTACATCGCGCCAGTAACGGGTGAGCTGATGTGTTATCAATTTTTGCAAGCTCGGTTAACCCCAAGGCGCCATAACAAATAGGCTTATTTTGTGCTGTAAGTAAGGTAAAACCTAACGCCTGGACCATACCTGCACCGGCATCGTTTGTCGCACTGCCACCTAAACCTAAAATAATATGTTTTATACCTCGGTCTAAAGCGTCTTTTATTAGTTCACCCGTGCCATAACTTGTCATTAGCATAGGGTTACGGTTAGCACGTTCCACGTAATCTAGGCCAGATGCTGCGGCCATCTCAATCACAGCGGTCGCAGTTTGAGCATCTTGATTAATGATGCCGTAATGAGCGTTTACAGGAGTGCCTTCGGGGCCTGTGACTTGCAAGCTGATAATTTCCCCTTGGGTTGCATCAACCATAGCCTGCACCGTACCTTCGCCACCATCGGCCATCGGCACTTTACAATACTGAGCATCAGGAAATACTCGCTTAAAGCCTGCTTCAATGGCATTAGCAACACCTAAGGCGCTGAGGCTTTCTTTGAAGGAGTCTGGCGCAATGACAATTTTCATAGGTGTCCTACCTGTAGTAACTTAGTGATTGGCGTTTAAACCTGAGCTTATGAATAAATTAGCAGTAAATGCATGTTTGATAAATGCTTAAAACGAAGCAGCTATTGAAAAATTTTATTATTGCTATTGGATAAGTGGATATTAGCCATAAAGCTGGCTTTGATAGGGGCAGGACTTGGGGATAGGACTTAGGCCAGGAGTAAAAATGAAAATGGGCACTCATCTCATGATAAATGCCCACAAATATATAATTCAGCTGAAAACCACCAAAGTGTAAGTGATGGTCAGGAGACGGAAATTTGGTTAAACAACTGGAATAGCCAATAGCCAAATAAACCGTAGCTGGTTAACAGTGTCAATATGGTCGAAAACTTTGCCACTGGCGCAATAGGCGTTTGTTTTAAGGCTAAGTGGCACAATACAATAGAAAACAGGCTGATTGGGGCAACAATAATGCTTAAAGGCAAAATAATAATCGCCCCTGTTAGTAGTATTAACGCCGATTGCATACAAGGCACTTTTTTATTGGTTAACAACAGTGGCGCTAATGCTGCACCAAAGGCCAATAACACAGCGCCCAAATATAGAATAAATTGTGCCAAGGATTGATACTCGGCAATAAAGCCAATTAACGCAATAAGCGGAAACACTAAGCTCAGTGTGACATGCTTTTGGCTAACACTTTTTTGCACGTATAAGCCTGCAAAATAGCAGCTAGCTTGCGCGATAGCATTAACGCAAGTAAAGGCCATTAAAGCAATGAAGATAAGAATGCTGTTATTGGTCATAACGGTTGAACTGGCGGCAAATGCCGGAAATGCAACCATTGAGCTAAGCAGAACAATTGATGTTTTTTGCATAATAATTTGGCTATTTCTACTGTATGAAATCAAAGATAGTGGCACTAGCAGTAAATTTTAATCGACTATTAGTGTAATAGCTTTTGTTAATTTAGTAATTGCAGGTTATTTGTAGTTTATTGATAGCTACTGCACAAAACGTTAAATTTCTGGCAAAAAAAAGCCTGCTATATTGCGATAGCAGGCTGGTATTTTTTACTTAGTTTTATAATTTGTAATTTACACTTAACATAATCATATGTGCTGTGTAGTCATGGCTATTACTGCCAAAACTCATTACATTCCAAATGGTATCGGGTTGGATATCATTGGCTGCATCATTATCTAAGTACTTTTCAATTTTGTAGTCTAAACGGACAGCCATTTTGTCAGTGGCTTGGTATTGACCATATAAATTGACGTTGTGCACTTTAGCAAAGTAGTCACCGTAGTTGCCAGTAACATTTTGGCGAACTTGAGTCGTACTGTCAGATTCTGAATAGGTGTAATCTAAACCTAAACGTAAACGGCTATCCATTAAGTTGTTGTAACTTAAATTTGCACCGACAACATCGATAGTATCTTCGATATCCGCTTCCCAAGTTGGACCTGAGAATGTGCTACTACCCGCTTGTTGTGACTCAATGATTTGATAATTATAAAATGCATTTAGCATTACATCTTTATTAAACATGTAGTTGAAATTGATATCGTAACTGGTATCTTTCGACTCAGTTAAGCCAATTTCAGTGTCTGTATAATCATCAAGTGCGTAACGCGCGCCAAAATCGATAGCTAATGCTTCGAGAGGGCTATAGCTCACTCGCGCTTCAACCATACTACGGTCACGATCAGCAATGTAGTACTTGCGTAATAAGTCGTTATTTTCTGAAGAGGTCCACTCAGACGCTTGGTAATCAGAACCATCACGGCTGCCAAAGCTACCTTTAACCCACATATCCCATTTATCAAAACTGTTTAAACGGTAACGGGCCCAAACTGTGCTTTCTTCAGTAACTTCACGCTCTGAATAACTACGCTCATCACGGTTATAATCAACACCTGCATCAAGTTTCATACCACGGCTAATGCGGTAATCTGCAGCAATCTTAGCTCTATGAGTCGTTTGATCGTATGGCGTGTTATAAGCCACTTGACCGTTGACATCATTGATGCTGATTTGAGTCCACTCTTCGATGTTGGTGTTGTTGTCGCGATCTGAATAGTCGTAACTACCAGTAACACGAACTTCACGGTTGATACGCTTAGCCGCTTTTAACGTCAAGCCAGTGATATCAACTTTGGCATCAATTGATTCCGTTGGTACGCTGTAACCATAGCCTGAGGTGACTAAATCTTGATCTTGAGTCATTTGACCAAACATCAAACGGCCACTGATAGCTGCGCCATTTTCATTGTATTGACCTAATAACGACACAATATGTGATTCGTTGTCAGGGTCTAATGACATATAACCACGGGTTTGAGCACCAAACGTTGGGTTAAAGGCATTGTCATAGCTTAACTGGGCATTATCATTTTTAAAGATAGAACCGTCATAGTTAAGGCTAGTGAACCAGTTAGCGCCTCTAAATTTAATACCCGCATTGATGGTATCAGTACTGTAATCAACAGGCTCTGCAATCATCATAGATTGATTGAAAAAGCTACCCGATGCCGTTTTGGTGCCGGTTTTTTCTTCACGTTGATAATTCACATAAGTAGTGAATAGTGACTCAGTTTGATATTCAAACCCTAAACCTGCACGTTCACGTTTAAGTGATAATTCAAACGGGTTTAAGCTGTTACCAAGCTCAGTCATACCATCGGTAGAACCGGCAGTAACCCAGCCATCAGGCAAGGTTAAATCGTTACCACCAATACCACTGTATGGAGACATCACGGTATTAGAGCTATAAGTAGCAATTGAGCGATAATTAAGGTTGAAGTTATATTGGCCTAATTTGCCAACATTCACATCTAAACGGCCATTGTCTAACCCTAAATCGGTGGCTTCAACTTTAGCGCGGTAGCCCGATTTACCAATATAGTTAATATCAGCATCAACTTTGGGAGCAAACTCGTTGCTGCTGCCAAATGCATTGGCAGAGTGAATATCATCTTCGCTGTTATACGCAACGCCTACACCCACACTACCGGTTACGCCAGTTTCTACAGCACAACCTTTACAAACCCACTTGTCATATTTGACTTTGTCTGTATTGGCATTACCGACACCGTAGCCATCAGCGGCCATTGCAAAACCTGCATTGGCTACTAGCGCTAAGGTGATTAAGTTCAGTTTAAATTTCATAGTCGTACATCCTTAACGCTGAAGTAATTTGCCAGAAGGGTGGTTTGAACCATGTACTTGGCTATGACAATTTAAACAACTGCGGCCACCAGTAAAGGCATTATCACCAACATTAGAACCCATTCCTGTGTTGCCTAAGTAAGCATTGCTAGCATGACCATCGCTGGCATGACATTGCTGACATAGCTGAGGAGCACGAGTTTTTAGCATTCCTTCGTTAACTGAACCATGTGGGTTATGACAACTTACACAGTTTTCTGTCACTGGTGCGTGTTCCCAAAGTTTTGGACCACGTTTTTCAGCATGACATGAGTAACATGTTTCATTGACACTTGGTTTAACAAGATCTGAATCAGCCATGCTGCCATGTGGGTTATGACAATCACTACAGGTCATTTGGTCAAACTTCATTGGATGACTTGAGCGTTTGTTCATGTCGGTTTTAACTTTAACATGACAACTAGTACAGACTTCCATTTCAGTCTTTTTAGACAAAATAGGGTCATTTGCAGTATGAACATTATGACAAGATGCACAAGCAACATCAGCATTATCATGATGGCTAGTGTTCCAAGACATACGCTTGTCGTCTAAGTGACAGCCCATACAAACACTGTTTTGCTTTTCAGGTGCTAAGGTTGAGTTAGGGCCAAAAGCAATCATTGGCTCATTACCACCACGGTTATGCTTACCCATAGGGCCGTGACACGCTTCACATTGAAGGCCAGCCATTGGGCTTTTTGATGAGTCAATTGCGCCATGAACACCTTTAAAGATATCCATGACTTTTTCTGAACGCTTATGACACATTAAGCATGAGTCAGCGCCTTTAGGTGAATAACTACCTTCTTCGAACTTTTTATCAAGTACGGCTTCAACTTCGTCAGGTGTCATTTTTGCATCCCACTTCGACGCATAAGCCGAGTGAGACATCCCAAGCGATAGCAAAACAACTGCCATCAATGTCGGGATTAAAGTGTTTAATTTCATTTTGATTTTCATAGTGAGGCTTCCCAATCTATCCATGATGTTGATGTGATTTATGTAATCTAAGGGAGAAGCAAGCTTCTCCCTTAAGGGTAAATTACATCTTCACCGCGGTGTGATCGAAAATGGTAGGTGCGTGACAGAATAAACAGGTTTCTGACTGCGCAGCTTGATTCGCTTCAACATAATCACCTTCAATGATAGAACCTGAGTTCTCTAAAAACTCGATGCTATGTTTCTTCAGGATGCTAATATCGTCATCAGAATCTAAGCTGTGGCATGAAATACATGTTGCAGCTATAGGTGTAGTGTACTCTTCACTAGGTGCATTACTTGATGCAATGGCACCTTTTAACTTGAATGCATCAAGATTAAAGTCGTTATGGCACTGAGCACAATCTTTGATGATACCTTCATCATTATGGCGAGCATGTAGTTTTAACTCAAATGCGCCCACTGGACTCCAACTAGTTCCATCTGGCGTATGACAAGCCACACATGCATCAACACCTACGATAACTTCACCGTCAGCATTCTCTCGACCTAACTGTTCGGTCATTACGAAACCTGCATGATTGCCTTTATGAATCTCGAAAGTTTCACCGTGACAGTTTTCGCAAGTATTAAATGCTACAGAGTCAGTGTGACGCATGCTAGGTGCTTCGCCTGAGAAAGTACCAAAAGTCATGTCTGCTTTCATGCTAGTAGTCATGACATCATCACCACACGCAACAGCAGCAGTACCATCGTTACACATTTCTAAACCAATAAAACTGAATGCTGTATCTGTATCTTGAATGCCAGCAGGTGAATCAACACCAAATGGTAAAGAAGGGATTGTGTATTCAAAGTTGCCATCGACAATTGTTACACCATCTTTTAACTCACCAATGCTCACTAAATCCTCAGCAACTTTAGCTAAGTCTGTACCTGGACTATTTGTATAACCCATTACAGGGAAGTTAGGGCCTACATTGGTAATAGTTTCAAGACGTTGGATTTTACTGACTAAATCCGTTACATCCATTGCTACGCCTGACGCATCAGTAATAGAAACAGAAATCGTCGCTGATTTATCTTCATTAACAGTCAGGGTTGAATTCATGCCATACATATCGATAAAGGCTTTCTTCTCGACAAAACCACCAGTATGAATTTCTTCAGTCCAGCTGGCATTGTGACATGCGATACAGTTTGAATTATCAGACTGTTGTGGGTGACCTTGACCAGCTTCGAAGTCGATGCCAGTGTGACAACTCGAACAAGTTTCCATGGTTGGAATACGTGTCCAGTTACCCCATTCAGGTAACTCTTCTGACTCAACGTGACAGTTTTGGCAGTTGTCTTGAACTATGTTGTTTGCAGTTTCAGCACTCTTGTCCATATTGCGACCATACATCTTGTTGTTGTTATGGACATTATGAATGAGGTGGTTGAAACCAGTTTGCACACCATTTGTTCTAGCAAGCTCATCAGTATGACAAGAGGTACAGGTATCAAGAGAAGTGTAACTATGGTAAATGCTTTCGCCTTCAGCATGACATGCTTGACAAGCTTCGGTGCTCACTACATTTTTAGTATATTTTGCATCGTAGCCTTCACCATCGAAATCTTGAGTGAATTCAGTACGAGGAACGGTTGTAGTACCATCTAATAAAGTACCCGCACTTACGATTAAGTTATAACGCTGAGTCAGCTCAGGGTTAAAACCTTCAGTTTCGATTGTGAAGCTGTAAGTGCCGTTTTTATTATCGGTAAATTCGTTTTGAGAGCCAATCAACTGCCACTCAGCGCTGTTACCCGCACCTGTTGCCCCAGCTGGAACAAGTTGTACGGCTTTTTTAACTTCAAAAGCGGATAATCCGACTACTGCTTCATCATCTTCATTAGTCGCAAAAACCTTAAGCGTTGGGTTATCACCTTCATACGTTACTGAAAGGACTTCAAGCTTAAGTTGTTGGATAGCTTCAGCTGGTTCGCCGCCTGGAAGGCCTGGGATACCATCTTTACCATCATCTCCGTCACTACCACAGCCTGTTAAGGCTACGCTTACTGCACTTGCTACGAGCATTAGTGCTAATTTGGAATTTTTCTTGTTCATCATTTGTCCCTGCATAGTAAGACATTGTTAAATTTGACTTGGCTTTTTTGTGTTGCCTAGATACTTAGTCTATTGAGCCAATTTAACTTTTTGGATTTTAAATTCATCAATATAAGATTAATCCACAACAAGAGAAAAATCTTTATATGTCGATTGATACTGTGAAGCAGATCAGTCTATTTATAAAGAGGTAGCTATTTGGGCCATGAGAAAGCTAATTTCACGGCAATATACCAATCTCTACTCAATTTAAATCATTGCAAATAAAATTTTAATATTGATTTTACTGACTTAAAACTAAAAATCCCCCTACCAAAAAAATTAGCAGAGGGATATCGTTAATCAATAAAAAATCTACTTAACATCACTTTTATTTAACGCCATGTACTTCAGCAATTTTGCTAGCACTATGACAGGTTGCACAGCTTTCTTGAGCCATTTGTGCATCTTCATAAGTACCAGCAACTACACCACCATTATTAGTGATGTGAGCCTCTGCTGATGCAGAACCACCGCCAATTTCGTAGCTGTCAGAAACGTGACATGAAGCACATACACCAGCTTGAGGGCTAGAGAAGAATGGTAATTCTTCTGGTGTATACTTCACTCGATTCCAACGCATTGGCGTAGAACGAGCATTCTCTAGACTATAGTTGGTGTCGCTGTGACAAGCAGAGCAATTATTACTGCTTACTAAGTCTTGCACATCTTCACGACCATGGGCCTTACCGAAAGTACCATGTACACGAACTACCATACTGTTGTAATCACCAGCTTCATGACACTGTGCACAAGTATGTAAGTCAGCATTACGGTAATGATAACCACTTGAGCGAGCAACCATATCGTTGTTATGACAGCTTGAACAGTTATCATAGGCAGCAGCACTTGCGCGCTCTGCACCTGCGCTACCATCTAGTTTCAAGAATGCTGTTTTAGCTGCATTTGGACTTGAAACTGCACCACAGCTCATTGAGCCTGTTCCATCGTCAGTTAATGGAGCAAGTGTAGAGCTCTTGTTTGCAAAACAAGTGCTAAAGCTTGAGGTGATTGCTAAATCAGCACCTGAATTAATAGCCTCTGCTAAAGAAGGTAATACAAAATCTGCTGCAGTCGCATCAACAGTTACTAAGTAAGAGCCATCAGTATTTTCTGTTACAGCGCCGCTAGTGCGTGAAGCTAAATATGCATCAGGGCTTTCAGCATTAATCGCATTCACATAAACAGTCACACTAGGAACAAATTCACTGGTTACAGCTTCTTCGCCTTTCATCAAGTTCATGGTGAAGGTTAGGGTAGAAGTGCCCTCTGTCCAAACAAGGTTAGAATATGTTGCTTCTACCAGTTTGCCTGCTTCTGCTGCTGCTTGATTACCTAGTTCATCATGGCCTGCAATATGACGGAAAGCACCACCTGCAGAACGTGAACCTTGAGCATCGTCAGAGTTATGACAAGTTACACAACCTACATAACTTAAGCCACTTTCAGTTTCTTCTGTTCTACCACCGTTATGGTAGTCACCATGACAGTTTTGACAGCTATCAGCATCCATATCGGCAAACCAATCTAATGCATGGATAGTTACACCTTCTGGAAGTGTTTCTTCTGTAGTGGTGTAATCAACATGACAGGTATCACAATTAGACATTGATGTTGGGAAGTTGATCGGACCTTTAGGGTTACCTTCAGAATCAAGAATCGCACCATCATGTTTGAATGAGAATGCAGGGTTCTTTGATGGGTCTTTATTGGCAATAACACCAGTTGTTGTGTTAGGTGCTAATTCAGCAAACTTATTCAGTAAGCGGCGGTCAGTTTCAGTCGCACCAGTATGAATTCCGTGAACTAGGCCTTTGATAGAACCGTCATAGGTGAATTCATTGCCATCAGTATCGGTGCCAGTATAGATGTTGTAATCAGTGTGGCAGAAAACACATTCGGCTGCGGTATTACCTCTATCTGAATGTCTTATGTTGTCTTGGCCAACATGACAGTTGGTACATGTTTCCATGCTGGTAACTAATTTTGGAGCGCTAACACTTTCTTCAGTGGCCGGTTCCCAATAGTATTTACTATTAGTATTAAGCTGGTTTGTACCTGCTTTAGACACACGCAAGAATATGCCTTGTGTTTTAGTGTCATCGTAACCGTAATCAAGCGTCAATGTATTAATAGGGGCAGGTACAGTTAAACTGTATTTACCTTGGCCTAGATACGTTAGACACTCAGTGTCTTCTGGGCAGCTTGAAAGGCTCCAAGAGCTAGAGCCGGCAATATACTCACCTTTTTCTTTATTCATGTAAGAAAGCCAGATTTCTCTGTCGCCATCTCCACGACTTGTTACAGTACCAGAATCGGTATCGTAAGGAAGGAAAGCCTCTTCGCGTGTACCCATTCGGCCGAAATTAAGGCTAATTGGCTGACTTTCTAAAGTATCTAAACCAGTAATGGCTACGCCATTAGGGTTAGTGAGCAAGAACTCAACAGTTAAAGACGCTGCTTCGGCATCGTATTTAGCAAGTTCAACTTCAGTCTGTATTGCTGATGCAGAATTGATGTTGATTGCAACTTCGCCATCTTCACCGTCTTTACCATCACTTCCGTCACTGCCACAGCCAGTCAATGCAAAAGCTAATAGCCCCGCACTGAATACCGCTTTAGCAGTCGTATTTAAATTAAATTTATTCATCATTTTTCCCTGCAAGAGATTTATTTTCACTTGATCCTTCATCATAAAATCAAGCGTATGGATACTATCCAAACTTATTCGAAATAAGTTCTACTATTTTAACCACTTGTCTACGTCGCCACCGTGATTAAGATCTTACTATTCCGAAAGGAGTACTTCTAAATTCTGCAATTTACAACTCGTTGTTTTTAAGTTGTTAAACTGCCGATAATCAGTAGTTGCTCTCTGTGGGTGTTTTTTGTTGATTGACGCCAAAAACCCAGTTTGGTATCCAATTTCAGTAAGCTCTGATATCTGCAATGATTTTGGTAATGTATTATTCACTACTAAATAGATTGCTAAAATTGCCATTGCTAATAATAAGTGATTTATGTGAAAGATGGGTTAAAACCTGAGCAAATTGTGTGTTTTTTGATGATTAAAGACTGATTTTGGTTAAAAGTGTGATCGTGATCTTGTTGTGGTTGATGTGCATTATCACTTGGTCAAATAATTTTGCTGAGTGCGAGGTTTTGGCAGTTAATTTTAGCTGACAAGTTGCTGTATATTGTGTTGTGTATTGGTAAGCTCGAATTGAATTGGCACTTTGCAGGTGCTGTATACTTAAATCAGTTAAATAATGAGCTAATTTAACCGGGATCGAGTAAAGCTTGTGCAGTCGAGCGCTTTGTTGATAAAAGTGAGCGAATTTAACTTGAACATGGTCAGTGCTTAGGGGATAATCCTGTTGTTCTCGTTAAGCATGACTATTTTTAGATGTTTAAGATAATTAGATATTTAACCTTATTTGCTTAATTAGAAATCAATGGTGACCTTAGGGTCCCCCCGCAATGATAACTTGTGAACTCGGCCAGGCCTGGAAGGGAGCAACCGCAGCAAGTGACTCGTGTGCCGGGGTGTGGCTCTAGGGGAACCTCCAATACTCCTAGTATTTCATTCAAAAACTGTCTAAACACCTTACTTTACTTAAAATAACGTTTTTTATCAGCGTTTATGTTGAGTGTTTCTTTAGTAAACCAACCTAGCCATTTAAAATTTTTGCGCATTAGATGTTTGGCATTTTCTTGATAGCAGGCTCTTTAGCTGCGCTTTCTGCATCTTCCACTAACTTTTTATGAAGGTTGGCTTTTAAAAACTGTCGTGACTTTTCAAGTGCGCTATGGATCTCGTTTTTCATCTGTTGCAGTTCTGCATAATCTTCAAAAAAATAAGTATCAACGAGGTGTCTTATGTAGCGAACTGGAAGTTGATTTAAGGTAACGCAGCATAAATCAGCTAAATACTCCTCTGGTAGCTCTTCGAGTAAGCCTTCGTCTCTTAATATTTCCATTAAAAGCACTTCATAGTAATTACGAATATCAACTTGCATCCTTGACTCCCTATAGAATGAAATTTAACTTGTTTATCTGATTATCATTAGTGTGCTACCAGATTGCCTTGGCTGCAATAAAAAGTTGGCTATGTCTTTGAGTTAGTGCTTGCTCGTTGCGGCTGTAACCGCCTCCGATCACCGCTGCAATCGGGATTTCTGCCTGCTTAGCTTGCTGTAAAATAAATGTATCTCGGGCCAATATGCCTTTGGTTGATATGTCTAAATAGCCTAAATCATCATCTTGGTGAATATCAACGCCGGCATCGTAAAGGATAAGATCTGGCTGATGGATGCTTATGAGGTATGGGATCACTTGTTTGATAACCGATAAGTATTCATCGTCGAGAGTGTGTTTATCAAATTCTATATCGTGATGGGAGCGTTGCTTTCTAAATGGGAAGTTTTTTTGGCAATGAAGCGAGCAAGTTATTATGTTGGCTTGGGTTTGAGACAATGCCGCAGTGCCATCGCCTTGATGTACGTCACAATCGATAATAAGCACTTTCGTGGCTTTTTGCTTAATAAGCATTTGCTTGGCTGCAATCATTAAATCGTTAAAGACACAGAAACCACTGCCAAAGTCATAATGAGCATGATGATAGCCACCACTTAAATGTAGGGCAATACCATGGTCAATTGCCAAATTAGCGCTTAGCACTGTGCCATTGACCGCGTGAAGGGTGCGGTTAACCAGTGATTCGCTCCAAGGAAAACCGATACGGCGCAGCACTTTATTAGTAAGGGTGTTATTGATAAAGCCATCAACATAGTCACTTTGATGGGTTTGTTTTAACACTTTAATATCGATGGGGCTTGGCTGATGAAAATCTTGCGGGATAGCGAGACCTTGTTCAAGTAAATATTGCTGTAAACGTTGATATTTACTGGTAGGAAACCGATGCTTTTTAGGTAACGCCAGCTTGGAGTAGCTGGCGTGATAAACGAGTGGAATAGTCATTAAAGCTGTTTAATAGCCCAACTCATGAACTCTTTGCGTGTTTGCTCATCAGCTTGTAACCACCAATATTGCAGCATTTGCTCAGGATGAGTTGCCGCTTTATCTGTTACAGCCGATGTCGTTGCGGAAGCTGTCGCAGTTTGAGTCACAGGTGTGCTAGCAACTACTGCGGTCGAGGTCACGGCCGCTGTTGTGGCAGTTGCAGTGTTTACTGCGGCTGGAGCGACATTGCTACTGGTTGCAGAAGCTGCTAATGCGTCAATATCATCACCTTTATTACTGCCAAATAACCCGCCTAAAAATGAACCTTCTTCAAAATCGGTTTGGGTAATTGTGTAATCGACTTTGCCATTATCTTGGCGTGAGATAATCACTTGGGGATCTTTAGCAAAGCTTTTAGGGCGTTTTACAAATTCTCCGTCTGCGGGCTTAAGAAAATACTCATGATCGCCATCGACTATAATAGTGACAATAAAAGGCGCTGATTTTATAAAGCTTTGGCTATCGCTGAAGTCATCTTCAATCATATCGTGGTAACGGATGGCTATTTTATGGGAGCCATTACTAAGGTCTAGATCTGATTTATGGGTAAACTTATTGGTATCAATTTCTTTGCCATCCAATGCTAAATACTCAAACGACATTGGAATGGTTAAATTTGCCGCTAAAGCTGATGTTGATGTAGCTAAAGCAAGTAAAGTGGCACTTAGCGTTCGGGTAAAATTCATTGTTGCTCCTTAACGATTTAAATTTCTATTAGGTCGTTCAAACATCTGGATTCTTTCCTCTATATAACTAATTGCTTGACGACATTTTCCTAAGCGTCGATGTAGAGAGAGAATTTCATTTTGTAATCTGATTTTGTCAGTACTATGACAGTTTGCAAGTGCAGATTCCATTTCTGCTATTTTTTGTTCAAAGGTTGTAGCCCAATTCAAATGTTTGTTCAGCTCTTGATAAATTTGGTGGCTGTTTTTCATTACATTACTGGCTATCCAGCCAAAGCCACTGTCTGAATGTTGTTGCTGTTGTTTTTTTGCATAGCGTGCACGGCTATTGTCACGTTTTTGCTTTTCAGTATTCACATTCAGGTTGGTGGTCACTAAGGCTCGTCTTAATGCGGTAAAGCGATCTTGAATGCGCTGGCAGCTAAGCTCAATGATTCTGACATCAAGTTTGAAAGAAAGTTGCTTTTCTAATTGCTGAATGTCTTTTTTTAATTGGGCAATACAAGGGCTTAATTGGGCACCTTGTTGAATAAATAATTGTGAATTAAATCGTTCAATATCTTGCAGCATTTTCTTTTGTTGCGCAGGTAATTGCTGATCGTGATGTAAGGCATCTTGTTCTAATGAACTGAGCTGCTGTTTTAATTGGTAAATGAGTTGGTTGGTGTTTCTCATAGCCAAGCCGTCCAAGCTAAATGTGCTGCAATGGATAATACAGTAATGATAAATAGCGGTTTGATAAAGGGAATACCAAATCTTATAGCAGATTTAGCCCCAATAAATGATCCCGCCATCATACAAACACCGATCCACAAACCTAATATCCAATCCACTTCGCCTAATAAGGCAAAAATGACTAATGCGGTAACATTACTCACTGAGGTCATTAGCCTTGCTAAGGCGCAGCTGTTTAATAATGGCAGCTTATGCAGCCTGATGCTGGATACTGTCCAAAATGCGCCAATACCGGGGCCTGCAAAACCATCATAAGCACCTAAGGTCATTCCTTGCACTATTTGTTTGTTTTGAGATGGCAACCCGGTGGGTTGATTGATGATAGTTTCGCCCATCGCTTTGGGACTTATAAGGGTGTAGATTGCAATCCCGATAATGATCAGCGGTAAGATTTTTTCGAGCCAAGCAGCATCAATAAAATAAACTAAAAAACTGCCGATGATGGCACCTATAAAGGTCGTCAAAAATGCAGCCCGCCAGAAGGAAGGTTTAATGAGTTGTTGTTTGTAGTAGGTATAACCTGCAGTAATAGAGCCGAAACAGGCTGCGAGCTTATTGGTACCCAATGCTAAATGGGGTGGAACGCCCATCGTTAGCAGTGCAGGGATAGAAAGCAAACCGCCACCGCCAACAACGGCATCTATAAAACCTGCAACAACACCAATTATCGCCAGAATGACCCAATGACTAGGGTCTAACAAAAATTCCAAAAAAATACCTATTCAATAACTTTACGAAATGGCGGTAGGGCATCGAGTAACGATTTACCGTAACGCTTGGTAATTAGGCGGCGGTCTAAAATAGTCACTCGGCCATAATCGTCTTCTTTGCGCAGTAATCTACCACAACTTTGGATTAATTTACGTGACGCATCTGGAATGGTTAATTGTAGGAAAGGGTTGCCACCTTTGCTTTTTATATATTCCGCATGTGCTTGTTCAACTGGTGATGTCGGCACTGCAAAGGGCAGTTTGGTGACAATCAGGTTGGTAAGGTAATCCCCAGGTAAATCTAATCCTTCTGAAAAACTGCCTGTGCCAAAGATAATACTGGCTTTTCCGGCATCACAACGGGCTTTATGTTGAGTTAGCACCTGTTGTCTTGGCATAGTTCCTTGAACAAATAACTGCTCTTTAGGCATTTTACCTATAATTTGATCTGTCACCTTTTCCATTTGCCAATAAGAGGCAAACAGCACCAATGTTGCCATTTCATCTTCAACTAATGCCAATATCTGCTCTGCAAGCTCATCGGTAAAGGCTTCATCTGTAGGCTCATTCTTCATTTGAGGAATAAATAATGTGGCATTATTTTGATAATCAAATGGCGATAGTAACGCCAAAAAGCGGCTGCCATCATTTAATGATAACCCGACTTGATGGGCAAAATGATTAAAATTATTCAGCGCCCGCAGTGTTGCGCTGCACAATACAACACCTGCGGCTTTTTGCCACAGCATAGATTCGAGCATGAAACCCACTTCAATAGGAGACGCACAAAATAAATAATCCTGTTGTTTACCTGTGATCAGTTCAGCCCAGCGCGCCATGGGCGCACCTTTTTTTGAGTCTTCTTTAGCGAGCATTTTCCATAATTTATGCAAGTTTTCTAAACGCTGGGAAATAAAGCCTGCTTCTGAAAGCACTGTTTCTGATTGATGTTTAGGTAACTCACCATCTTTTATCGCTTCACTTAAAACGGTTTGAATTTTATTAAATTGCTTTAATGCAGAATTCGATGCTGAAGCTAAGTTTTCGGCCTGTATGAGTAATGACTCTGGTAATTTGCCATTTTCAAATCTTAAACGGGTTTCTGGGTTGGCAAAGAGCTGCGGCTGGGTATCACAAAAATGTGCCACTTGATTAAGCTGGCTAACCAGCTCATTAATGTGATCTAGCATCGCTTGCACTGGTGCAATAATATGAGTGGTTTTTAATTGGTTTTGTAATTTAGAGCAGGTTTTACCTGCCTTTTCTAGCCAATCAGCTGTGCCGCGAAGACTTGCTTGGGCGCTGGAGAAATCTCTGGCAACTGTTGGCAGATGATGCGCCTCATCGATGACATAAAACATCTCTTCAGGCTCTGGTAAAATAACGCCGCCGCCCAGTTCTAAGTCGGCAAATAACAAACTGTGGTTAACAATGAGTACGTCCCAGGTTTCGACATCTTCACGGGCTTTATGAAAAGGGCAGTTATGATGATTGGATAACTGACGATGGCAGCTGTGTTTATCACAGCATATTTGCTGCCATAAAAAGTCAGGAACAGGTTGCTCTAAAGTGTCGATTTCACCGTTCCACTTTTTATCTTGGTAATCTTTATGGATTTTTTTGAGTTGGTCAATCTGGCTTTGATCAGGCTTTGTCTGCCACATCGCCATTTGTGAGGTGTCTTCGGGGCCAATCATGGCTTCAAGCTTTGCTAAGCAAACATAGCGCTGACGGCCTTTGACTAAACCAAATTTAAAGTCTACCCCAGACTGTTGCAAAAAGAAGGGTAAATCTTTATGCAGTAATTGCTCTTGTAATGCTACGGTTGCCGTTGCTATACAGACTTTTTTCTTGCTGGCAATGGCTAACGGAATCGTGCCAAGAATATAGGATAAGGATTTACCAATACCGGTGCCGGCTTCACAAACCATAATGCGACGGTGTTTGTCATATTCACCGGCCAGTGTTTTAGATATTTCAGCCACCATATAGTTTTGCTCACGGCGAGAGCGAAAATTTGGCATTGCCGCCGCGATATCTTTATAGATAGTGCGGATCTGACTTTTGACTTTATCCGTTAACATGAGTGACCTATTCGCATTCTTTGCTTACTGTTTATGTGTTCGCTGTTATATGCTGTACATAATAACAGTGAATTGAACTGCACGAAATATTTAATCGAGCCAAAAACTATGACAGTAAGCGTAAATAAGGTGACTTCTATCAAAGGGCGAGTGTTGACGCGGCATTCAGCTTTTCGTGATGGTCGACTTATATTGCAATATTATTTAAAAACGAGATCTGGCCCTGTGCTGATAGAAGTGGACGGGGCTGAAGTAGTGTGTTTTTGCCGTCAAATAGATATACCAAAACTCGCAGGACATATTCATCAAGGTTGCAGAATCGAAACTATCGCGCTTAAAAACTTTAATCACCAAGCTATCGCCTGTATTTATTTAAAGTCAGCCAGTGTACAAAGGCAGTTATTGCGGATTGCCAATGATATGGGGATTGAGATTTATGAGGCAGATATTAGGGCAGAGCAGCGATATTTGATAGAACGCTTTATTGCCTTTGATGTTGAGTTTATCGGGCAATCTAGTTTAGAGGCTGATTTATGTAACAGTCAGAATACCAGCTTAAGTCAATTGCCGGTGTACCAAGCTGTAAAAGCAAGAAAAAGCGATAATGACATCTCGCTTTCTATGATTTCGTTGGATTTCGAATGTAGCCCTAGCGGCGAGTTATATTCAGTTGGCTTATATGGGCAAGATTATCAATTAGTCATTATGGTGGGACAGCCTCAAGAGTCAGAGCACTATATTCAGTGGGTGGTTACCGAAGTTGAGCTTATTAAGCGATTAATTGATTGGTTTGCCGAATATGATCCTGATGTCATTATTGGCTGGGCGGTCGTCACTTTTGATTTGTCACTATTGTATAAACGTTGTCAGTTACATTCGATACCGTTAACCATTGGTCGTGGGGCGACGGTATTAAGCTGGAAGGTTGAAGATAAGCATCGCCCTGAAACCTTATCTTTACCGGGGCGAGTGGTGCTAGATGGCATCGATTGGATTAAAGCGGCATTCTATCATTTTGAACGCTATTCATTAGAGCACGTATCGCAACAATTACTAAATGAAGGCAAGGCTATTGACCATGTTGATAATCGCAGCCAAGAAATCTGTCATTTGTTTGCCCATGATAAAGTCGCATTGGCGTTTTATAATATTACCGATTGCCGCCTAGTATGGGATATTTTTGATAAAACCCAGTTGCTGGCTTTTGCCATTGAACGGGCCAAACTAACCGGCTTAGAATTTGGCCGCGTTGGCGCATCTGTTGCTGCTTTTAATAATTTATACCTACCGCACTTACATCGAAGCGGTTTTGTTGCCCCTGCTCACCCAGCTAGTGATGGACTTGAATCTCCTGGTGGCTATGTGATGGATTCTATCCCGGGTTTTTACAAAGATGTTTTAGTGTTGGACTTTAAAAGCCTTTATCCATCAATTATTAGAACGTTTTTGATTGATCCCAAAGGCTTGGTGGTGGGCGAACAGCAGCCTGACGAAGTGACTGTGCCGGGTTTTCTCAATGCAAGATTTAGCAGAGACAACCCCATATTGCCAGAGCTAATAACAACACTCGCGCAGCAGCGTGAGCAAGCCAAACAACTTAACAACCAACCTCTGTCCCAAGCCATTAAAATAATCATGAACTCTTTATATGGCGTATTGGGCTCTAGAGGCTGTGTGTTCCATGATGCCAAGCTTGCAAGCTCGATTACCATGCGTGGCCATCAAATCATGAAGCAAACCAAAGCTTGGATTGAAGAGTTGGGTTATAAGGTGATTTATGGTGATACCGACTCTACCTTTGTGTGGTTAGGAGAAAAGCATCAAATAGACGATATTAGTCAGTTAGGTCATATGCTGGCACAGGAAATTACCCAAAAATGGGCCGATTTTTGTGCTACCAAGTTTCAGTTAAAAAGTTATTTGGAACTTGAATTTGAAAGTCACTTTAATCAATTTGTCATGCCGACATTAAGAGGCTCAGATGCTGGCAGTAAAAAACGCTATGTAGGGGCGACCACTGACAAGGAGGGGCAATTAGCACTGACCTTTAAAGGCATGGAGCAAGTCAGAAGTGATTGGAGCCCTTTAGCCAGAAGAATGCAATATCATTTATACTTGTTATTATTTACCCAAGGGGACGTTAGAGGCTATTTGTTAAAGCAAATTAAGGAGCTTCAAAATGGCTCATTTGATGATGAACTAATTTTTAGAAAACGCCTAAAGCGTAACATTGAAGATTATACGGCTAAATCTTCACCACATGTGAAAGCCGCAACGCGTCTATGTCAAATAACAGGTAATTCGGAGCTTGGTAAAAGAGGCACCATGATCGCTTACAGGATGACTCTGAATGGTGCGCAACCTATAGAAGCAACCAATGAATCAATTGATTACCAATATTACCTTGATAAACAAATCGAGCCCATTGCAGAACCAGTATTAGGGCTCAAAGGTGACAGTTTTGATAGTCTTGTGAGCAATCAGATGTTGTTACTTTAATGTTGCTGGCTGTGTAATTTATGGTGATACGTTATCATTTTTATGTCTTTTGGTAGTGGTTTGTGCTTTGCAATGTGCTTATTTAGTTTATTATGATATTTAATCGATTTATCTCTTTGTTTCATGCTAATTCATCATGCTAGCCTTCAGTTAATGGAAAAATTCTATGCAAATAGATTATTTAAAATAATTAATGATGAAAATGAAATGGGAAGGTTTAGCTCGATGAAAAAGACTTTAATCGCATCAACACTTGCAGCAGTTATGTTTGTACCAACAGCTTCTGCTATCGAAATCTATAAAGATGAGAAAAACTCTGTTGCTATTGGTGGTTTCATCGATGCACGTATTTATAGTGGCCAAGGTGAAACTGAAATCGTCAATGGCGCATCACGTATTAACTTCGCCTTTGATCGTCAAATGAATGATGGTTGGGCAACCTTTGCTAAATTCGAGTGGGGTGTTAACCCATTCGGTAACAGTGAAATCGTTTATAGTGCTGGTAGTCAATTTGAATCACAAAGCGATGACTTTCTAAATAACCGTTTAGGTTACGTTGGCGTATCAAATGATACTTACGGCTCAATCAGCTTAGGTAAGCAATGGGGTGTTTGGTACGACGTTGTTGCCGGAACAAACTACCCTATCGTATGGGATGGTAATGCTGCAGGTGTATACACATACAATAAAGCTGATGGTGCTATTAACGGTGTAGGCCGTGGCGATAAAACCATTCAATACCGTAACTCGTTTGATAAATTCAGTTTTGGTGCGCAAGTACAGTTAAAGCAAAATGAATTCGATATTTACGAAGATGAGAACGTAGATGGTTTTTCTGATGTACCAAGTATTAGTGATGAAGAGTCACTAGGTACTGTAGAATACGGTAATACCTTCGGTTTATCGGCAATGTATCAATTCACTGATGAATTATCTGTTGGTATTGGTTACAACACGGGTAAATTTGAAGGTGAATTAGAGAACGGCACCCGCATTGAAGAGCGTGATGAAATTTACGGCCTAAGCGTAACTTATGGTAACTGGGATGCAGAAGGTATTTATTTCTCTGCTAACTACAATGAAAATAAATTTCATGACACAGATAACATTGGCCGTATGATCGAAAGTTCTAAAGGTGTTGAGTCATTAGTATCATATCGTTTTGACAACAACATCCGTGTTTTCTTAGCATACAACATGCTAGATGCTGATAACGTATTAGGTGCTGATGAAGGCGAAGTATTTAAGCGTCAGTTCACTACAGCAGGTATTCATTATATCTGGGATACAAACACTATCCTTTATTTTGAAGGTCGTATCGACAGCAGTGATTTCCGCGGAACAAACGAAGACAAAATGAAGATCAGTGAAGATGATGGCATTGGCTTCGGTATTCGTTACATTTTATAAAATTAAAATTTAACAACTACCCATTAAAACACTCCGAAAGGGGTGTTTTTTTTGCTTTAAAATTCATAGCGACCGTCTGCTTGTTAATTAATTGTAAGTCTCGAAGGTCATTTGACCACATATCTATTTATTGTTGTGGGTATAAAATAGCCGATTGGAACAATTCTGCAACATTTTAAATTGTTATTTGTTATTTTTAAATGCTATTAAATACAGAGGCTTAAGGTGGTTGTGTAGTTTAATACTCTATTTTTGTATGTTTTTGTGGACGAAATAACCATTCTAAACATGTTAACTTACCCGATATTAATGAAACATATGTTGAATTAATGTTTTATTTGTGATTTTATTGCATACGAAATGTGGTTGAGCGATGTTCAACTTCGTTAACCAACCTAAATTAATAAGGTTGGAACAATAAGAAAGACACAAGTCCAGGGAGATTGACAATGCATAAGAATTTATTAGCTAAATCAGTGCGTCTAGCAATGATTAGCGGTGCAGCTGCGGCAGCATTCAGTTCACCAGTAGCATTCGCTGCTGAAGAAGGCGAAAAAGTAGAACGTATCGAAGTAACTGGTTCGCGTATTAAACGCGTTGATATGGAAGGTGCTAACCCAGTCCAAGTAATTACTCGTGAAGATCTTGTTGAGTCTGGCATCACTAACATTGGTGATATCTTACAAGAAATTCCAGCAGTTGCCGGTGCAGCTACAAATACAGCAATTAATAATGGTGGTTCAGGTGCAGTTCGTGTTTCTTTACGTGGACTAGGTAGTGCAAGAACACTTGTATTAGTTAATGGCCGTCGTATGGTTAACTCTGGAACTGGTGCGAATGCTTCAGCTGATTTAAGTACTATTCCAGTAGCAATTATTAAGCGTGTTGAAGTGTTGAAAGATGGTGCTTCAGCGGTTTATGGTTCTGATGCAATTGCTGGTGTTGTAAACATTATTACTCGTAATGACTTTGAAGGCTTTGAAGCAAATGTTGCTTATGACGGTTCAACTGAGAACTGGGATGGCGAGACTAAAACAGTTGATTTTACTGTTGGTCTAGCCGGCGACAATGCAAATGCTGTAGTTAGCGCTTATTACACTCAACAAACAGAGCAAATGTCTGGAGACCGTGATTGGTCAAAGTTTGAATATGATTTAAACCCTGCAACCGGAGAGCTAGATAAAGGCGGTTCTTCTGCGCCACCATGGGGTCGTTACAACGGTGTTAATAACGGCATTGATGATGCAACTTGTAACTCATTCACTCATGGTGCTGGTAGTGGTCCAGGTCAATCGGATCCTTCTGATTTTACTAACCCTACTGGTTATGATTGTTGGGATTGGGATAAAGACACATATAACTATGCTCCTGCTAACTATCACTTAACGCCTCAAGAGCGTTACGGTATGTATGCAGCTGCTGAATATCGCTTTAATGATTCTGTGCGTTTCTTCTCAGAAGTCTCATTTAACCGTCGTACATCTAAAACTAAACTTGCTCCATTACCATTAGCACCTCTTGCATTCTTCGGTTGGACAGATGCAACTTATTCTGCTGACAACTATTGGAACCAACAATTAGGTCCTAAGAATGACAATGGCGAGACAGTTGATATTGCTGATTGGCGTCGTCGTATGGTTGAAACTGGTGGACGTGATTCATCATTCGAAGTTGACACTGTACGTGGTGTATTTGGTCTCGCTGGTGAGTTTGCTGACACTTGGGGTTATGAAGTGTCTTACGTTTACGGTCAAAACTCATCTAGCACTGCCGGTGCGGGTGGTGTTAACTTTGAAAAAGTTAGCTTGGCTGTAGGTCCATCATTTATGGATGCAAATGGTGATGTTGTTTGTGGTACTGCTGATAACCCAATTCCTGGTTGTGTATCACTAAATACTTTTGGTGTGCCAGGTACAGATACGCAAGTTTCTCAAGAAATGCTTGATTACATTACATTTGAAGCGCATGACTTAGGTTCTAACGAACAAACAGTATTGAGTGCAAGTGTTTTTGGTGATGCATTTGAACTACCTGCTGGTCCAGTAGGTATGGTATTTGGTGCTGAGCACCGTGAAGAATCAGGTGCTGATTTACCTGATGCATTAATTGCACTTGGTATTACCAGTGGTTCTAGCCGTGAAAAAACAATTGGTAGCTATGAAGTAGATGAAGTTTATGCTGAAATGAATTTCCCACTACTTTCAGGTGTTGTTGGCGCAGAAAGTTTAGAGCTTGATGGTGCAATTCGTTATTCTGATTACAGTACATTTGGTGATACTACAAACTACAAGCTTGGCTTACGTTGGATGCCAATCGATGGCTTAATGTTCCGTAGCACTAAGTCAACAGCATTCCGCGCACCATCTACAAGTGAACTATTTTCTGGTTTAGTTGATAATAGCCCACTAGTTGCCGATAAGTGTGCAACTAACCCGACACCTTTCTGTATCGCTGATGGTGTTCCTGCTACTGGTTTTGAGCCAATTGGTGATCAGTTATCTTCTACTTTAGGTGGTAATGCAGATTTAACACCTGAAGAAGCTGATACCCTGACTATTGGTGCAGTATGGAGCCCAGGCTTTGTTGAAAACTTATCATTTACAATTGATTACTGGGATATTGACTTAGATAACGCTATTTCAACTATCGGTGAGCAGTTAATTTTAGATAAGTGTGCAGAAGAAGGTAACTATTGTGACTTGATTACTCGCTATGGTCCTGAATTCCCAGGCTTATATGGTAACTCAAGCGATATCGATAACCGTAACATTAACGTGGGTGGTGTTCACTCATCTGGTTACGATTTCAACGCGCAATACAGTGTTGAAACAGGCATTGGTGATTTAAGCTTTGTTCTAGATACTACTTACTATGATACTTACGAAATTACTCAAGCAGATGGTTCTAAAATTGAAAATGCTGGTTGGTTCCGTCGTACAAGTGGTGATGGTAACTTCCCTGAGTGGAAAACTAACTTTAACATTAACTTAGCACAAGATAATTGGTCTGCTAACTGGAAGATTCGTTACATTGGTGAAGCACTAGAACCATTTGATGCTAACAATGATGGAGCTACCGATCTTAATGACCTGAGCGATTCACGTACTGTTGATAGTCAAACAATTCATGATGCTCGCTTTACTTATTACTTCGATAATGTAAGTACTACACTTGGTGTTAGTAACGTGTTTGACCAAGACCCACCATACGCGGCAACGGGTTTTAACGACAATACTGACCCTCGCACATACGCTACTACAGGTAGACACTTATTCGTAGGTGTTGGTGTTAAATTCTAAATTGGTTGTTAATATTTGAATTTAAATAGACAGACATGACCTGAAAAGGTCATGTCTTTTTTATTGTGGAGTTTATTATGAGTAAATATATAGGTTTAATGTTTTGTTTGTTAATATCTGGCTGTGCTTCAACAACAGACCAAAAAACTGCATCGAACAATGATGAAGATCTTGTGTGTGAGTATATCGCCAAAACTGGAAGTCAAATTAAGAGAAGAACATGTATGAGCCGTGACTTAGCTGACCAGTTAAGAAAAGAAAATGAAGCTGATATGCGAGAGGCTTGGAGAAAAGGCCAAACATCTGCTGGAACACAATAGCGAAATAAAAGTATCAAAAGCTAATACTGTAGGTTTTTGCAGTATTAGCCGTTAATGCTTAAAGTTGTTATTCGCCTACTGATTTTATTTAAGTTATTAATTTTTGGAGGTTTAATACAATTGGTCAGTCTTATTTTATTCTAAAAGGCTACGAATATCTGGGTTCGCTTAAAGATTAGAGAGTGTAGGTAGCACTATATTAATGGTAATAATCCTCGAAAATAGTTCGATATAGCTCAAGCAAGTTCATTTAATAAAAAATGAAAGAGAATAAAGATTAAAATAATTTTCAAAATGATTTTAATCTACTGTAATAATGTTTACTTTAGGTATAGAATTTTGTGTTGAATTTATTAATTTATAGCATGATAAATGAAGAATGGTTTTGTTATTTTTCCATTAGTGCATTCAACTGCGGACACTGAATCAAAGATTGATCCAGATACGAAGCAAGTAAATACCACTAATCAAAATCTTTATTTATTTGTAATGAGATACCTCAATAAAGTGCCACAATTGAACCAAAGACCAATTAGAACTAGTGAATGTAAACTTCATAGGAATAGCCCTTTCAAATAACTTAACAAGTTAATATTTTGAATTTTTAAATTCGAATATGATGAATTAAGACTTCTTTTTATTAGATTTATTTATATTGTAACTTCCTAATTTATCAATGTAGGAGTATTTGCTAAATAGTTGAATCAGCTATTTTAAAAATATCAACTCTTTTTAGCTTTGTTTAAAAATGCAACGTTCGATTCATATCGCCCCTCAAACACATCTTTCTGATACTTTTTGATGTCCTCAATTGTTGACACAGGTCAACATTTTGTGAAATGATGCGAGCGGGTCTATGCCTTAGCGGGTATAGAATAGGGAAGAAAAAACTAACAATCACAAGAGAAAGATACACTTAGTGAGTGCAACATCGGTTAACAATAAAATCGCAGTTGTTACTTTCGAGTTAAAGCTTTCTAATTCACTATAAATTGGTTGGGAACTATGTCCAAGGTAAGCAATAGAACAAAAATCGCTACTGCACTTGTTGGCGCGCTTGCATTAGCTAGCAGCAACTTCGTGATTGCAGATCCTCTAAGTGACGTACAAAAAGCAGACGGCAAAATTCATGCTGATGCTGCTGCGTCGCAAAACAAAGTTGATAAGTATTTTGATCAAGCACAAGACATGCTTTTTGAGTATGGCTCAGTTGCTGACGAACGCGAATCTTTAAAATCATACAATGACTATGTTGCCGGATTGGTTGCAGACCAACAGGCGACAATGAAACTTATCCAAGACGATATCGACGGTGTTGATGCTCTTAGACAAGGTGTTGTTCCTTTAATGTTTAAAATGGTAGACGCTTTAGAGCAATTTATCGCTTTAGACTTACCATTTAACAAAGACGCTCGTGAAGCTCGTGTTCAACGCTTAAAAGATACATTAAATAGCGCTGAAGTAACACTTGCTGAAAAGTACCGCTTGATCTTAGATGCGTATAACATTGAACGTGAATATGGTTCTAAGTTAATTGCAGAAACTGGTCAATTACAAATTGATGGTAAAGAAATTCTAGTTGATTTCTTAAACTTCGGTCGTGTAAGCCTATACGCTCAAAGCCAAGACCAAAAGTCAGCTTGGATGTATAACGCAGAAACTAAAGGTTGGGATGTGTTAGAAGATAGCTATCTTCGTAACTTAAGCAAAGCTATTAAACAGGCTCGTGGTCAAGGTGCTCCTGATCTATTCGCCTTACCAATCCCTGCTGCGGAGGCTGCACAATAATGAAAAAGTTTATTACTACAGCAATCGTTGCTGCAACTCTGTCACTAACATCAGGTATGGTTAGCGCTGCAGATGCACCAAAAACGATTGAACAACTATTAAAGCAAGTTCAAACAGACCGTGCTAATGCGACTAAAACCAATAAGAAGCGTGAAGCAGAGTTCTTAAATGAGCGTGGCGATAAAGCTGCTCTTCTTAAACGTGAAAAATCAGCGCTTGCAGCTGAAAGACAACGTGGTAAAGATCTAGCGCAAGCATTTACTGATAACGAACGTAAAATCGCACAATTAGAAGAAGATCGTAAGATTGCTTCTGGTGACTTAGGCGAAATGTTCGGTGTTGTTAAAGGTGAAGCAGGTGACTTTGCTGGTAAGTTAGTTGGTTCTAACATTACTGCACAGTTCCCTGGCCGTGATGCATTTATTGCAGAACTTGGTGCTCGTAAAGAACTTCCAAAAATTAATGAGCTAGAACAATTCTGGGAAGCTCAACTTTTTGAAATGGTCGAATCTGGTAAAGTTGTTACTTTCGATGCTGATGTAACAGGTTTAGATGGCGGTGTTACTAATACTACAGTTACTCGTGTTGGTGCATATAACTTACTTGCTGATGGCAAATACGTTGTTTACAACGCTGACCTTGGTCTAATCCAAGAGCTTTCACAGCAACCAGGTAGTGCACAAGTATCAAGTGTTAAGTCATTTACAAGTGCGACTTCTGGCTATGAAAAGCTGTTTGTTGACCCTGCACGTGGTGTGTTACTAAGTGTATTCACTCAAAAAGCGACAATCGAAGAGCGTATTGAAGCGGGTGGACCAATTGGTTACATCATCATCGGTTTACTTGTTCTTGGTGCGCTAATTTCAATTGAGCGTTTAGTTACTCTTTATATTGTTGGTGCTAAAGTTAAAGCTCAACGTAAAGATACTGCAAACCCAGGTAATAACGCATTAGGTCGTGTACTTAAAGTTTATCAAGAAAACAAAGACGTTGATGTTGAAACGCTTGAACTTAAACTTGATGAAGCTATTTTGAAAGAAACGCCAGCTCTAGAAGCACGTATTTCAATCATTAAAGTATTAGCTGCTATCGCGCCTATGATGGGTCTACTTGGTACAGTAACCGGTATGATTGCAACCTTCCAAACAATTCAATTGTTCGGTACTGGTGATCCACGTCTAATGGCAGGTGGTATCTCTATGGCATTGATGACAACGGTACAAGGTCTTGTTGCTGCACTTCCTCTAATGCTTATGCACGCAGTTGTTATCGCTCGTAGCAAGTCAGTAGTTCAAGTTCTTGAAGAACAAAGCGCTGGTATCATTGCAGAGCACGCTGAGAAGAGGGCTGACTAATGATGCTAATCCTGATGGATGTTTGGGACTCTGTCAGGGGCTTCATGGCCACCGGAGGAGATATCCTCTGGTTGGTAGCGGCAGTGCTATTTCTAATGTGGGTGTTAATGCTTGAGCGTTTTTGGTATATCAATTTAACTGCACCAAAAGAGCATAAAGCGATTATCAACGCATGGAATAATAGAGAGGATTCAACCTCTTGGTATGCACACCGTATCCGTGAAGCTTGGGTGTCCCAAGCTAAGCAAGATATGAATGCTCGTATGCTGCTTATCAAAACATTAGTAGCCATTTGTCCAATGATTGGTCTACTAGGTACCGTAACCGGAATGATAGCAGTGTTCGATGTGATGGCAGTTCATGGTACGAGTAACGCTCGTATGATGGCGGCTGGTATTTCAATGGCAACCATGCCGACAATGGCAGGAATGGTAGCAGCACTATCAGGTGTATTTTTTAGCACTCGATTAGATGCAAAATTGAAAATTAGTCTCGAAAAGCTAAAAGATAGCTTGCCACACCACTAGAGAGAGTATTGAAAATGGCACGTAAAAAGCATTTTAGTGTAGAAGAAGAAGCACAAGTAGATATGACTCCGATGCTCGACATCGTGTTTATCATGTTGATCTTCTTTATTGTGACGACTTCGTTCATTAAGCCATCAGGTCTTGATTATAAGAAACCTGAAGCTTCTACAGCGACACAACAAAAATCTGCAAACATCTTTATTGGTGTGAGTAAGACAGGCGTAATTAAGATGGAAAACCGTCAGGTTGACATCGAGCGTGTAACAGCGAACGTAGAGCGTATGTTAGCTGAAGCACCAGAAGCGGCTGTATTAATCGAAGCAGACCAAGAAGCAGAACATGGCCTTGTAGTTAAGGTTATGGACAACGTAAAGAAAGCGGGTATCGACAAAATCTCGATTTCAGCGGGGAAAGACTAATATGCTGAGAGCAATAGTATCACTCATAGTTGGTGCTGCTGTTACTTTCGCCCTGTTTGTCTTCATGGCCTTCTTGGTCGGTGGCGGCGCTAAACGCGCCGACACTTCAACTGATTCTCCTATTATTGAGATCAGTATGGATAAGCAGGATACGAAAGTGCAGGATAAGCCTAGGGTTAAACCTAAGCCACCAGCACCACCTGAGCAACCACCGAAACCGGATACTACTCCGCCAGATACGTCATCAGATATTGATACGAATATGGCATTTAACATGAGTGGTGTTGTCGCTGGCGGTGCTAGCACAGGTTTTAAACTTGGTAACATGATGACACGTGACGGTGATGCAACACCAATTGTACGTATTGATCCTCAATACCCAATTGCTGCAGCACGTGATGGTAAAGAAGGTTATGTACAACTTTCATTTACCATCAACGAATTAGGTGGCATCGAAGACGTTAAAGTTATTAAAGCAGAACCTAAACGTATTTTTGACCGCGAAGCAGTTCGTGCGTTAAAGAAATGGAAATACAAGCCTAAAATCATTGATGGTAAGGCTATGAAGGTTCCTGGTATGACTGTACAACTTGATTTCACATTGGATAAAGGAGGTAGATAATGCGTAAAGTAAATAAAATCGCTAGTGCGTTGCTACTAACTTTGTGTGGTAGTTCGCTACTCACAGTTTCAACTGCTCAAGCAGCTGAAAAATGTCCAATTGATGAGCGTCAATCTCGTGCAGTTGGTGCTAGTGCTGGTAAGAAAGTTCAAAAAGCTTTCGAAGAATACACAGAAGGACGTTTGGACCAAGCAATTGAAATTTTGCTTGAAGTGAATACCAAAAATGATTTTGATGCAGCGTATATAGGACGAATGATCGGTTCTTTCTATGCTGAAAAAGGTCAAATGGCAACGTCAATCAAGTATTTAAAAACAGCAGTAGATGCTGACATTCTTGGTGGTACAGATCACGCAGCAACATTACGTTTGTATGCTGACTTATTACTACAAGAAAAGAAGTTTAAAGACGCTATTCCTTACTACTACAAGTGGATGGACTTTACTTGTAAAGTCGACCCTGTTGTATACCGTCGTATCGGTATTGCATACAGCGAACTTAAGCAGTGGGATAAAGTACTTGAAGTTGCCGATAAAGGACTTTCTCTAGTAGAGAAGCCTGATAAAGGCCTTTATCAAATGAAATTAACTGCATACTTCAATCAAAAGAAGTATAAAGAAGCGGTAAAGGTACTCGAAATTATGGTACCGCTGTTCCAAGACGATAAACGTTTATGGGTACAGTTAGCGCAATTTTATTTGATGACTGAAGACTATACCAAGTCATTAGCCACTTATGATTTAGCTTATAAAAATGGTTTTCTAGAGTCTGATGGTAACATTACTCGTCTAGCACAACTTATGTCGCAAAATGGTGCGCCGTATAACGCTGCTAAGCTTTATGAAAAGCACATGAAATCGGGAATGATTAAAGAGACTGAAAAGTCGATTAAAATCTTAGCGGGTTTCTACCATAATGCTAAAAACTTCAAGCAAGCAGCCAAATTATATGGTCAAGCTGCTGAGTTATCTGGTGATGCTGAGTTATACCTTAAACAAGGTAAAATTCTTGCTATCGCTGAAGAGCCTAAAGCTGCAATTCCTGTGTTTGAAAAAGCACTTGCAGCAGGTTTGGATGAGCCAGGTGAAGCTGAACTTGAGTTAACTTTAGCCCATTTAAGTTTGAAGCAATATAAGTCTGCTTATAAGCGCGCAAATCGTGCTGCTAAACACAGCAAAACGAAGCGCAGTGCTAACAGCTATATTTCTTATATCAAAGAAAAAGCGCGAATTAACAATATTACTTTGTAATCTGGTTAATTTGAAAAAAGCCCCTTTCAAGGGGCTTTTTTTTTGAGTCGCATTTTTAGGTATAAAGAGAATAGATTGTTATTCTCAGTTACAATTATTTGCTAACTAATAACAACTAATTGCGATACATTGTAAATAATAACTAAAAAGATAAATCATATTTTAAGGCCGCTAAATTTGTGGCTCTGACAGGGATCTGATGATGAAAAAAACATTACTGACCGTTGCTATTGCTTCTTTATTATCGCTTCAAGCATGCAGCGAGCAAACAAGTCCAAACAACTCAAGCACCGCAAGTCTACAAAGCGCGCAACAAAGTAGCCAGACAGCGGCACAAGCATATAATGCTTTAGCGGATGATTACTTTAAAGCACTGTTAGCATTAGAACCTATCTATGCAACCTATGTAGGGGTTAATGATTACAACGCTGAGTTTGGTGGTTCATTAACTGAGGCTTACCTAAAACAACGACATGAACTAAATAGTCAGTTTCTAAAACGAGCAAAATCAATTAATGCAAATGAACTTCCTGCAGATTTACAATTAAGCTTTGATATGTTCATGTATGACCGTCATATGGATCTTGTTGCCGAGTCGTATCCTGAGCATTTTATGCCAATGAATCAGTTTTACAGTACGGTTATCAGCATGATCCAATTGGGCAGTGGTGAAAGTGCCCAGCCTTTTAACACCGTTGAAGATTATAACAACTGGTTAGGTCGTCTTGCAGGTTTTATCAATTGGATAGGCCTGGCTCAAGCAAGAATGGATGAGGGGATCGCCAGTAAAGTTGTGTTACCTAAAGTCTTGGTTGAACGTATTATCCCGCAGTTAGATGCTCAATTGGTTAAAGAGGCTAAGCAAAGCTTATTTTATGCACCAATTAATATCATGCCTGAAGACTTTAGTGAGCAAGATAAGACTCAATTAACAGCAGAGTACAGTAAGCTTATTCAATCTCAGTTAATTCCAGCTTTAACAGATTTAAGAAATTATTTTAAAGATAGTTATCTTTCCCACGCAAGAGCTTCTGATGGTTGGTGGGGATTACCTAATGGTAAAGAGTGGTATCAAACGCTAGCAAATAGTCATACCACCACTAAAATGCCGGTTGATGAAATTCATCAAATTGGTCTTTCAGAAGTAAAACGCATTTTAACTGAAATGGATACAGTACGTGAACAAGTTGGCTTTGAAGGTGATTTAAGCGCTTTCTTCGCATCACTTTCAAGTGATCCAGAATATTTCTTTAGTGAGCGCCAAGGCTTAATTGATGGCTATATGGCACTAAAAGATGACATCAATAAAGAGTTACCTAAATACTTTAACGTGATGCCAAAAGCTGATTATGTTGTTAAACCTGTTGAAAGCTTTAGAGAAAAATCAGCAGCAGGGGCTTCTTATCAATCTCCTGCGGTAGATGGCTCACGTCCTGGTGTGTTTTATATTAATACCTTTAATTTAAAAGCACAGCCTAAGTGGGGCATGACAACGCTTTCTTTACATGAAGCCGCGCCTGGGCATCACTTTCAAATTGCCATTAAACAAGAGTTAACCGGTATTCCTGAGTTCCAACGTTTCCAAGGTTATACTGCATTTGAAGAAGGCTGGGCATTATATGCTGAGTACTTAGGCATCGAAATGGGCTTATTCAGCGATCCTTATCAGTACTTTGGTAAGCTATCTGATGAAATGCTCCGTGCAATGCGGTTGGTGGTTGATACTGGCTTACATGCTAAAGGCTGGAGCCGTGAGCAAGCTATTCAGTATATGAAGGACAACTCGCCAATGGCAGAGTCTGACATTATTGCGGAAGTAGAACGTTATATGGCTATCCCTGGTCAGGCGTTATCTTACAAAATTGGTCAGCTGACTATTTTAAGATTACGTGCTGATGCTGAAGCCCAGCTTAGTGATAAATTTGATCTTAAGGGCTTTCATGATCAAATTTTAACAACCGGTTCGTTACCTATGGCAGTCATGGAGAAAAAAATTGCCCGCTGGATTGAATCCGAATTGGCAAAATAACCAATAACTGATAGTTTAGTAAATGTAATCTGAGTAACAAGGGAGCAATTTATGCTCCCTTTTATTTTTTATAAAAAAATGACTAATTAATGGCATCAACTGCCAAAGGAGCTATAAATGGTACAGGCAACAGCTAGGCATCTTCTTGTGAGTTCTGAAGAACAATGTGAAACGCTTAAGCAGCAAATCATAGCAGGTGCAGACTTCGCTGAAATTGCTAAAGCCCATTCATCATGTCCATCAGGTGCACAAGGTGGAGAACTTGGCTCTTTCGGTCCAGGTATGATGGTTCGTGAGTTTGATGAAGTCGTATTTAGCGCGCCTTTAAATGAAGTACAAGGCCCAGTTAAAACTCAATTTGGTTACCATTTATTAGAAGTAACCAGCAGAGGCTAAACGCCTTATGTTGATTAAGGCAGCTTAGGCTGCCTTTTTTATTGGAGGTCACCACTTAATGATTGCGTTATATACTGACAGATTAAAAATTAGAACCTTAATCAAGGAGGATTGGGACAGTTTTAACCGCCTGCATCAAAATCCTGATGTCATCCAATATATCTGTGAGCCAATGACTGAGTTAGCCATTAAACAGAAATTTAATTCAAGACTTGCACCGTGGGAGTTTGATTTAGGAGAGTGGTTAACGTTAGTGATTGAAGATATTCACACCGGTGCTTTTATTGGTTTTACAGGTTTTCATTGTGATGATGCCTTGCTAAGGCGCGCTGAGGTAGGTTATATCATAGCACCTGAGATGTCCGGTCAAGGTTACGCTACTGAAAGCTTAAACGCAGTTATTGATTGGGGGATCCATCAATTTGGGGTCCACAAGTATATTGGTATCTGTTCAACTAACAATCTCGCTTCAGCCAAGGTAATGACGGCTTGTGGTTTTATTAATGAAGGCTGCTTAAGACAAAATTATAAAATAGGCCCCGATTGGCATGATGAATTTACTTTTGGCCTACTTACTCAAGACACTCGTTAACATTTAAGTAAACAAACACCTCATATAAGCAGCCAATTTAGCCGTTATCAAAATATAATACTCAAAGCACTATTTTCTTTTGGGCTTTTATCACATAATTGACAATACAATTGAAAACCATTCTCGTTTGCACTCGTAAAACATGATCTAGGTAAAGGTTTTGCTTAGTTAGCTCATATAAAATTAGTGTAATTCATATTTATAATCCCAAGGTAACTGCTTTATGAAGCTTAGTGAACTCAATCCCGGCGATAGCGCTAAGATTGCAGAGGTTGGCCAACTCTCTTTACCTCAAACAGTAAAGCGTAAATTACTCTCTATGGGCATCACTCCTCATACGTCATTTAAAATGTTACGCAGAGCGCCGATGGGTTCAGGAGTTGAATTAGATTTACGTGGTAGCCGTTTATGTATGCGCCGTGATTTAGCGGATGTTATTGAGGTAGTAAAAACAAATGACTAAAGAATTTCATTGCGTCACCGTAGGTAATCCTAATGCAGGCAAGTCAACGCTGTTTAATGCATTAACGGGCTCTAATCAGCAGGTGGGTAATTGGTCTGGCGTAACGGTAGAAAAGAAAACCGGTTATTTCACTCTTGATAACACCAATATCCATTTGACGGATTTACCAGGTATTTATGATTTATTACCGGCAGGAAATAGCTGTGACTGTTCTTTAGATGAACAAATCGCCCAGCAATATCTCGCCGAACAAAGAATTGATGGCATCATCAATCTTGTGGACGCAACCAATATCGAGCGACATCTTTACCTCACAGTTCAATTAAGAGAGCTGGGTATTCCAATGGTTGTGGTGTTGAATAAAATTGATGCGGCTAAAAAATTAGGTATCGAAGTCAACCTTAAGAAAATGTCTGCAGAGCTTGGTTGCCCTGTTATTGCCGTTTGTTCACGAGAACTAAACGATGTTAAACAGGTTCAAGATCAAGTCTTAAAGTTACTCAAAGGCGAAATCTCAGAGTCTGCTTTAATGCTTAATTATGATGAGCGTATTGAAGCGGGCGTGCAAACTCTGCAACAACATGCTAGCGATCTAAGTCGCGGCCGAGCACTTGCTATGCTTGGTAACGGTAATGGCTGTGGAAAATGTAATAATACTAGCTTAAAAGATGTTGTTAATGATTGTACTAAAATTGCGGAACAATCAGGAACAGACGTTGAAGTGTTAGTGGCAACCACCCGTTTTGATTTTGTTGAGACGGTATTTAGCCAATCTGTTGAAGTGGGTGATTTTGAAAGCACTAGTGACAAGCTTGATAAATTGATTTTACATCCAGCACTCGGTGTTCCGGTGTTTTTGTTAGTGATGTATTTAATGTTCATGTTCAGTATCAATGTTGGTAGCTCGTTTATCGACTTTTTTGATATTACAGCAGGGGCTATTTTTGTCGATCATTTAGGTGCATTGTTAACCACAATTGGTGCTCCAGAATGGTTAGTGACAATTATTGCTGGCGGTATCGGTCAGGGCATTCAAACAGTGGCCACCTTTATACCGGTTATTGCAGCACTATTTCTTGCTTTATCAGTACTTGAAGCATCGGGTTACATGTCTCGTGCTGCATTTGTCGTTGATGGATTAATGAGACGCATTGGTCTACCCGGCAAAGCGTTTGTACCAATGATTGTCGGTTTTGGTTGTTCTGTACCTGCCATTATGGCAACACGCACTTTAGGTAGTGAGCGTGAAAGAATCGTTACCGGCATGATGGCGCCCTTTATGTCATGTGGTGCACGTCTTCCCGTTTATGCTTTATTTGCCGCGGCGTTCTTTCCTGATTCTGGTCAAAACTTAGTATTTTTACTTTATATCATTGGTATTTTTGCTGCTATTGGTACGGGTTTATTACTTCGCAGCACAGTATTGCCAGGTTCAAGCAGCGCGGTAGTGATGGAACTGCCAAGCTATGAAATGCCAAAAGCGAAGGCGGTTTTTTCTCGTACTGTTAAGCGTACTAAAAGCTTTATTTTAGGTGCCGGTAAAACCATTGTTATCGTGGTGACGCTGCTGAATTTTGTCAATGCAATTGGTACCGATGGTAGTTTCGGCCATGAAGACAGTAACGAGTCAGTACTAAGTGTATTAAGCCAAAAAGTAACACCATTTTTCTCACCAATGGGTGTAGAGCAAGATAACTGGCCTGCAACAGTAGGTATTATCACGGGTATATTTGCTAAAGAGGCTGTTGTAGGGACATTAAACAGCTTATATGCCACGCCAGCAGGCGAAGACGAAGAGTTAGCGAGTCTGTCTGACAGCTTTTCAGAGGCATTAAGTACTATCCCTGAAAACTTATTGGGAATTGCACCTGAAGATCCTTTATCAATCGATGTTGGTAATGTTGAAAATTTAGAAGAAGCCGCTGCAGAGCTTGATGTTGACCGCTCAACATTCAGTGCACTGCAAGCTGGTTTCACAACCAAAATTGCAGCATTCTCATATTTGCTCTTCATCTTGCTATACACGCCTTGTGTTGCGGCAATGGGCGCATTAGTGAATGAGTTTGGTGCTAAGTGGGCTCGATTTGCTGCGCTATGGACCTTTGCATTAGCTTATGGCAGTGCAACGGTAGTATATCAAGGTGCCAACATTGCTAAGCATCCAGTGCAATCTATCGGGTGGATTTCATTCTTTTCTATTGCGCTAGTGGGCTTTTATTTCTGGCTTAAAAAGCAAGGTAAAAAGAGTCAACAGATTATCCCAGGAATTAAAATCATCACTGAATAAGAGATTTTGTGTTCAAATTAAAACCAGCATTTTACGAAATGCTGGTTTTTTGTTTTTTGAGGGTTATTTTTAGCAAACAGGCATTGTAACTCGCGTAAATCTGTAGGATCATCAAAGGTCATAAATTTCACCATCGTGCACCAAGAGGAACTCCATGAGCCAAGTGGACAACGAAGTACGTCCAAGTAACTTCATTCGTAATATTATTGATGAAGACTTAAAAAGTGGTAAACACACCAGTGTGCAAACCCGTTTTCCGCCAGAGCCAAATGGTTTTTTACACATTGGCCATGCAAAGTCTATTTGTTTAAATTTTGGCATAGCACAAGATTATCAAGGTCAATGTAACTTACGTTTTGATGATACTAACCCTGAAAAGGAAGACATCGATTATGTTCATTCTATTCAGGATGATGTACGTTGGTTAGGCTTTAAATGGTCAGGTGAAGTTCGTTATTCTTCGAATTACTTCGATCAATTACATCAATATGCGGTTGAGCTAATCTCAAAAGGTTTAGCTTATGTGTGCTTCTTAAATGCTGAAGAAACACGCGAGTACCGTGGCACATTAAAAGCACCTGGTAAAAATAGCCCTTACCGTGATACCTCAGTTGAAGAAAACTTGAACCTATTTGAAAAAATGCGTGCAGGTGAATTCAAAGAGGGTGAGTGTGCACTGCGGGCTAAAATCGATATGGCTTCACCATTCATGTGTATGCGTGATCCGGTTATTTACCGTATTCGTTTTGCTCACCATCATCAAACAGGCGATAAGTGGTGCATTTACCCAATGTACGACTTTACTCACTGTATTTCAGATGCGATTGAAAACATCACTCATTCGTTATGTACTTTAGAGTTCCAAGACAACCGTCGTTTGTATGATTGGGTGTTAGATCATTTAGATGATTTTAATCAACCAAACCGTACACGTCAGTATGAATTTTCAAGACTTAACCTTGAATACACCATGATGTCGAAACGTAAATTGAACGATTTAGTAACGCGTGAAATCGTGTCTGGTTGGGATGATCCTCGTATGCCAACTATCGCAGGTTTACGCCGTCGCGGTTATACTCCGGCGTCTATTCGTGAATTCTGCCAACGTATCGGTGTTACAAAGCAAGAAAACCTTATTGAAGGTGGCGTGCTTGATGCGTGTATTCGTGAAGAGCTCAACGAAAATGCACCTCGTGCCATGGCTGTGTTAAGACCGATTAAAGTGGTAATTGAAAACTACCCGTCGGATACACCTGAAATAATTAATGCCCCAATGCATCCGAATAAACCTGAAATGGGTACCCGCGAAATTGCATTTGGTAAAGAGTTATTCATCGATGCCGAAGACTTTAAAGAGTCTGCTAATAAGCATTTTAAGCGTTTAGTACTTGGTAAAGAAGTTCGTTTACGTAATGCTTATGTGATTAAAGCTGAACGTTTTGATCAAGATGAAGACGGTAATGTCACCACGGTTTATTGTACTTACGACAATGAAACATTGGGTAAGAACCCAAGTGATGGCCGCAAAGTTAAAGGTGTTATTCATTGGGTTGAAGCGACAACGGCCAAACCGGCTGAATTTCGTTTATACCACCGTTTATTTACTGTAGCGTCTCCAGCAGCTTTTGAAACCTTAGACGAAGTGTTAAGCGATGACTCTTTAACTGTGCTTAAGGGTGTCGCTGAAGCAAGCTTAGCCAATGCAGTGGCAGAAAAAGCGTACCAGTTTGAACGTGAAGGTTACTTCTGCGCTGATAACAAGGATTCATCAAAAGAGGCTTTAGTGTTTAACTTAACTGTGGCACTACGTGATTCTTTTGCTTAAAGTTTACCTGTAGCTTTTACTGGGGGTAGTTTATCCCTAAGTCAGTTAATAAAAATGCCAGAACAATATTGTTCTGGCATTTTTTATGGTTAATTATCAAAAGAATTGGCTTGGTTATTTGCGGAAATTAAGTGTATTGGCACACCATCACTTAAATAGGCGGCGTCCACTTGATCAAGTTTGTTGTAACGGATCATCTGCTGGATACTATCAATATAGGCTTGGCCACGTTCGGAATATTTATCTAAAGTGGTGACTAATTTAAGGCCTGTTATCGGTTCTTTCTCATAACGTAATTGCTGTCTCATTTGTCTCAGTTTAAGGTAGGCTGCATGGGTATTGATATTTAGCATATAGCCCTCAACGGATGCTTGCGGAGTATTAAATCGTGCTAAACCGTAATTGCCTAACTCTGTTCTTTGCTTTTTAGGAGCCATGCCGTTGCCACTGAAATCCCACTGGCCAAAAAAGGCGTTACCTTCAACGGTAAATCGCGATGTCGCCCAGCCGCTTTCTTCAGCCGCTTGGGCTAGCACTAATGACGGCGGCATGATGTCTACGCGCTTAAGCAGTTGTTTTCGCAAATCTTGAGTTAATGGTGTTTGCTTATCGGGAATGACCTTGTATTTTGTTGCGATATCAATAAGCTTGTTATCGGTTAGCTCAGCCTGTTTCACCCATTTTCGCTCTAAAATAATATTTTCATTACTGAGTAATATTAATGGCGCCATTAATCTGAAAAAAACCATTTTCTTAACCTGTACAGGGATCTCATTTGAGGTTTTTTGCCAATTCTCACTCACGCTATCAAAGGTTAATCGAGGTACTTCCCTTACACCGGCATCCCAGCTTTGTTTGTTGTAATTTAACGAGTCGAATAATTCAATTAATTGATCGAGCGAGTTTAAAATAATCTCTGTTGAGGCCTTGGTTTGCTTTTTTTTAGTTGTGAGTTTGTTGTTTGCGGCATCTATATATTGATGATTAACATCTGGCTCAATTGTTGCCGTTGGAGATTTAGTCGCGTTTGTACCAGTAGTATCAGTCTCATTTTCTGTAGTGGATGACTTAACCCAGTAGTTGATGGCAAATAAACCCGCTAGAAGCAGCAATACAAAAAGGATTTTTTGATAGGTATTTTTGGTCATATATCACCTTAGTTCAAACTCACTTTATGGGCCGAGCCATAACAAAAAAGGCGCGAAAGCGCCTTTTAAATATAGTACAAAAACATTTACTGCATCATAGGTCCTAAGCCTAAGCTCCATAATATAACGCTAGTGCCCATTAATCCGACCAATAGCACTAAACCTGCAGTAACGACTGAACTTGCGTAAATAAAGCCTTTTTCTTCAGGGATATTCATAATGATGGGGACACCAGCATAAAGTAGATATACTGAGTAGGCTAAGCCAGCAAGGCCCACTAACATCATAAACCATAACACAGGGTATAGTGCTGATATGCCAACCATAAATAATGGTGTAGCGGTATAGGCGGCTAACTCAAGTGCTTGAGTGAAGGTTGGTGCGGCATCAAAGGTTTTTGCCATCCAATAAGATAAATATGCCAGTGCAAATACGCCAGCAATGAGGCCAAAGTACATACCCACTGACATGAACATGGCGCTTTGTGGAGTGAGAAATAGTAGCTCGCCGTTAGCAGGATGCCAGCCTATATAAGCGGTTGCTACAAAACTGCACACAGCAGGAATTAAGGCGATAAGTAAGATATGACTAAGGCTGCTTTTAACTGCCTCGTGATTACGTTCAATTGTTTGCCACTCTTGTTTCGGATGAGTGTATAGCCCCATTAGGTGATTCAATATCATTGTTATTATCCTTGTTTAGCATTTCATACATAGCTCGCCAAACTTCAGACGAACTGATCATAGCCCCATATATCAATCGCCTTAATCAGTCCTACACATACTTAATGCACTCGTTACTAGTGAGCCGTTTAAGTAATAACTTCATCCCTATCGAAGCTTATCCATTAAAGGTGATTGAAATACAACTTAAGCAACTATTGTTACGCAGATGTATAGACTATTTATTGAACATTAGCGGCCATTCGTCAAGTGCTATTGTTGTTTTATCAGTATAAAAAGCTAATAAGCTCATCAGAAGTTAGCTCATGCAGTATTTTTCTCTTTAGATTGTCGATTTATATGTAAATATTCGACGTTAATGTAACTTAGTTGATGATTGTTAAATATCTATTTGCTGCTTAATGCAATCTTAGAATATGCAGATGGGTTGTCGTATCTGTTTCATTTTTTTAATACAATGGCGCCACATAAAATATTTAGTGGTACTTCAATGATGTATGAGCAGGGTTTACTTGAGCCGATTTACTCTTTTTTGAATTGTGAAACACCTGATAAGTGGATTGAAATGGCCAGCAAGCCTGAAAACTTATCCATCATTCTTCGTGATCATATGATTTGTGAGTTAAAAGCCGCCCAAAGCGCGATGTTTTTAATTAGGAAATACGCGGTGGATAAACCCAGTGCTGAGCAGTTATCCCAATGGATAAAGCCATACGAAGAGTTTGCCTATAAAAAGGTCGGCGATTTAGCCTCTCTTAAAGGAAAAAGTAACGTCAGCAAACAAATCACAGTGCGTGAAGGCTGTGTTTATGGTCAAGAGTTAGTTGATAAAATGGTATTGCTGATCAAAGAAGAATTACATCATTTCTATCAAGTAATGGAGTTGATGGAAAAAAAACAGGTACAGTATGAGCTAATAGAGGCCGGACGTTATGCCAAAGGCTTACTGAAACATGTTAAAACCTTCGAGCCAGATGCATTAGTCGATAAGTTAATTATTGGTGCACTAATTGAGGCCAGATCTTGTGAACGTTTTGCCAAACTTGCACCGCATCTGGATGAAGAATTAAGTAAATTCTACGTATCGCTACTTCGCTCTGAAGCTCGTCACTACCAAGATTACCTGACGTTGGCCGAGTTAGTATCGGATAAAGATATTAGTGACAGAGTAAGGTTTTTGACCGAGGTTGAAGCTGAGCTTATTTTAACCCCTGATACCGATTTTAAATTCCACAGTGGTTTACCCAATTAACACTATATCCTTGCGGTATTTGAAGTCCTCAAGTTAGCAAGGGCAGTTGTTTAAGATTGGCAGTGTATTGGTCGACAATCAGTATGCTGCCTTGCTCGTACCAGTCACCAACCACAATGCGCTGCTTGTTATCGGCTAATTGATGTATTGCCGGACGGTGGGTATGGCCATGGATCATTCTTTGGCAGTTGGTTTTTAGCAGTAGGCTGTCAACGGCTGATTGCTCAACATCCATAATGGTATAGCTTTTTTGTTGATTGCTTTTTTGACTTTTTTTGCGAATATCAGCAGCGATGTTCTGTCGCGTTGATTTAGGCAAGTTACGGTAAATCCATTTCACGAATGATGAATTTCTGAAGCTTCTAAATCTTTGATAAGCCTTATCGAGCGTGCAAAGGCTATCACCATGCAAGACTACTGTTTTTATCCCATACAAATCTAACTCGACAACTTCTGGGAGTATGATCATTCCAGCTTTACGAGCAAATGATTTGCCAATCATAAAATCTCGATTACCGTGGATAAAATAAATAGGGATGCTTGTGGCGACACGTTTTAGATGGGTGGCTATTTCGTCAGTAAAGGGCTCGGCAATATCATCACTGGTCCAGACTTCAAACAAGTCACCGATGATATAAATCGCTTCAACATCAGCAAGATCTGAGTTGAGGTAGCGAATAAAAGCTTGGCTAATATCTGGGCGGTCTGCACTTAAGTGCAAATCGCCCATAAAAACAGTCTGCATTAATGATTATTCAGCAATGCTTGCACTGTTAATGATAACAGCTTCTAGTGGTACGTCTTGATGCATGCCACGGTTACCTGTGCTAACAGTTTTGATTTTCTCTACAATATCAAAACCTTCAACAACTTCAGCGAATACACAATAGCCCCAGCCTTGAGATGTTTCGGCTTTAAAGTCTAAGAAAGTGTTGTCATTCACATTGATAAAAAACTGTGATGTTGCTGAATGCGGATCAGATGTACGCGCCATCGCTAAGGTACCGACTTTGTTTGATAAGCCGTTGTTCGCTTCATTTTTAACTGCAGCATGAGGGGTTTTCTGAACCATATCTTCAGTAAAGCCACCACCTTGTACCATGAAACCATCAATCACACGGTGAAAAATAGTACCGTCGTAGAAACCTTCTTTTACGTACTTAATGAAGCTTTCAACAGTTAAAGGTGCTTTTTCAGCATTTAAAGCGATTTTGATGTCGCCCATATTTGTGTGCAAAGTGATCATATTTAATTACCTAGATAAAAATTGTTGCGCGATTCTAACTTATCTTACGTGAGGCTTAAAGTGCAGTGTTCAAAACAGTGTTGCTCATGGTAGACTTTGTGGCAATTAAATTGAGTTTTATTAAGAGTAAAAGAGAACCATCGATGTTGAAAATTTACAATAGTATGAGTCGTGAAAAGCAAGAGTTTAAACCGATTAACCCTGGCAAGATTGACATGTATGTATGTGGGATCACCATATATGATTTATGTCACATTGGTCATGGTCGTACTTTTGTGTCTTTCGATATGATAGTTCGCTACTTACGTTATAGTGGCTATGCGGTGAACTACTTACGTAACATCACCGATGTCGACGATAAAATCATTAAACGCGCCGCTGAAAATAACGAAAGTTGTGACTCACTCACTGAGCGTTTGATTGGTGAGATGCACAATGATTTTGACTCATTAAATATGCTACGCCCAGATTTCGAACCAAGAGCGACCCTGCATATTGATGAGATCATCGAAATGGTGCAGACACTCATCGCTAAAGAGCATGCTTATGTTGCTGACAATGGCGATGTGCTCTTTAGTGTGGCTTCATTTGCGGAATATGGCCGCTTATCAGGACAAAACCTTGAACAGCTTCAAGCTGGCGCGCGCGTTGAAGTGGAAGCTGCTAAACGTAATCCTATGGATTTTGTGTTGTGGAAAATGTCAAAACCTGGCGAACCAACGTGGGAGTCTCCATGGGGGCCTGGCCGTCCTGGCTGGCACATTGAATGTTCTGCAATGAATGGCAAACACTTAGGTGAAAACTTTGATATTCATGGCGGCGGTAGCGATTTACAGTTCCCACATCATGAAAACGAAATTGCGCAGTCTTGCTGTGCTCATGGCTCAAAGTATGTCAACTACTGGATGCATACTGGCATGGTGATGGTTGATAAAGAAAAAATGTCTAAATCACTGGGCAACTTCTTCACAATCAGAGATGTGTTAGAACATTACGATCCAGAAACAGTACGTTACTTCTTATTATCGGGTCACTATCGTAGCCAGCTAAATTATTCTGAAGATAATTTAAAGCAAGCTAAGTCGGCTTTAGAACGTATTTATACTTCGTTAAAAGGCTTAGATTTATCAGTTGCTCCAGCAGCTGCACCTGAGTATGTCGGTAAATTTAAACTGGCGATGGATGATGATTTTAATACACCAGAAGCCTACTCGGTTATCTTTGATATGGTACGTGAGATTAACCGTCTTAAATCAGTTGATATGGCGCAAGCCAGCGCCTTAGGTGTTAGCCTTAAGCAATTAACAGACGTGCTAGGCATTATCAGCAACGATGTTGATGTTTATTTCCAAGGCGAGGGCAGTGATGATGAAGTCGCTGAAATTGAGGCCTTGATCGTTGAACGTAATCGCGCCCGCGCTGAAAAAGATTGGCCTGCTGCAGATATCGCTAGAGATAGACTAAATGCCCTTGGGGTTATTCTGGAAGATGGCGAAAATGGTGTAACAACTTGGCGTAAAAAGTAACGTCTAAGTTTAATCCGCCATAAAAAAGCCTGCATTAGCAGGCTTTTTTAGTTAATACAATTATTAACTCTGATTAAACAAAGGTTTAGTCGTGGTAAGTCTCAGCAGCATATAAGGTGTTTTCTAGTAAGCTGGCAATTGTCATCGGACCTACACCACCGGGTACTGGGGTAATGAATGCCGCTTTCTCAGCAGCAAGGTCAAATTCTACATCACCCACTAAGCGGCCATTGTCTAAGCGGTTAATGCCCACATCGATAACAATCGCACCAGGTTTAATCCAATCACCAGCAATAAAACCAGGTTTACCTACTGCAACAATCAACAAGTCAGCTTGGCGTACCTTTTGTTCAAGGTTTTTAGTAAAGCGATGACAGGTGGTCGTAGTACAGCCTGCAAGTAGTAGCTCCAATGTCATTGGTCTACCGACAATATTAGACGCGCCAACAATCGTTGCATCAAGACCATATGTATCTACACCCGTTGAGTTGATCAAGGTCATAATGCCTTTTGGCGTACATGAACGCAGCACTGGGATGCGCTGAGCAAGTCGGCCGACATTATAAGGGTGGAAACCATCAACATCTTTATCAGGGCGAATTTGCTCAATGACTTTAGATTCTTCAATGTGTGCAGGTAATGGCAGTTGCACTAAAATGCCATCAATTTTAGGGTCATCATTGCATTGATCAATTAAGGCTAACAATTCTGCTTCAGTGGCCGTGGTCTCTAAATCATATGAATAAGATTGAAAGCCGACTTCTTCACACGCGCGGCGCTTACTTCCTACATAGACTTGTGACGCAGCATCTGCACCAACTAAGATGACCGCTAAGCCAGGAATTCTTTTACCTGCTTCTTTACGGGCAAGTACTTTTTCTTTTAAAGTGGTTCGAATAGATTGAGCGATCGCTTTGCCATCAATATTTTGGGCAGTCATGGGGGTATAGTTTCCTTTATGGCGCGATAATAAGACGAAATTAACGAAGCGTATTCTATCAGTCAGCTAAAGTCATGTCATGAATATTGCCTTAGTGATTTTTTAAAAACAGAATTTTTTGTTTGTTAAAACAGCAGCTGAACAAGTTTGTCAAAAAAATCGTTGACGATAGGAAAGTGACTCGTTAATATGCGCTCCGTTCTCACAGCGAAGGTGTTTAAAGAAAATAAACATTGTAGCATTGAACATCTCGGTGATTAGCGCAGCCCGGTAGCGCATCTCGTTTGGGACGAGAGGGTCAGAGGTTCGAATCCTCTATCACCGACCAAATTTATTTATTTGTAAAGCTTCGGTTTTATGAATAAGCTGTAAAAAGATAAGTTGTTAACCAAAGCAACTTATCACGCTAGTAGGATATACAGATTTATCTGTAAACCATGCGCCCGTAGCTCAGTTGGATAGAGCACCCGCCTTCTAAGCGGGTGGTCGCAGGTTCGAATCCTGCCGGGCGTACCAAATTATGGTGATTGTAGCTCAGTTGGTAGAGCCCCGGATTGTGATTCCGGTTGTCGTGGGTTCGAGCCCCATCAGTCACCCCAAATTTTGCATTGATAATGCACAGTTGTAGAAAAAGCGACCTAAGGTCGCTTTTTTTATGTCTAAAATCCCCATTTAACCGCGTTTTCAGACTCGACTCGGCAGTAAACGGTCGCTATAATGTCGCGTCTTGATAAATATCTAATACGGATTACTACGGGTAACAGCGCTTAAACGCTGCTGTATCACTACTTTTATTAGTAAACATTAATCATCAAGAAATGAATATTTAATAGTTGAGTTTTCGACTATTACAAAGGACGTCAGACATATTTCGAGGTAAAACAATGCAAGTTTCTGTTGAAACAACTCAAGGCCTAGAACGTCGCCTAACAATTTCTGTACCTGCTGAGCAAATTGAGAAATTAGTTAAAGACAATTTATTACGTGAAGCGAAGCGTGCAAAGATCTCTGGTTTCCGTCCAGGTAAAGTACCAGTATCAGTAATCAACCAACGTTACGGTAAAGCTATCCGTCAAGATGTGACCGGTGAAGTTATGCAACGCAACTTCATTGAAGCTATCATGGCTGAAAAACTAAACCCAGCTGGCGCACCAGTATTTGCTCCTAGTAAAGCAGAAGGCGAGAACTTCGAGTTCGTTGCTACTTTTGAAATCTACCCAGAAGTTGAATTAACTGGTTTAGATGCAATCGCTGTTGAACAACCACAAGCTGAAGTTAATGACGCTGACGTTGACACCATGATTGAAACGCTTCGCAAGCAACACGCTACTTTCGCTGTAGTTGAAACTGCTGCTGAAGAAGGCAACAAAGTTAAAATGAACTTTGTTGGTTCAGTTGAAGGTGAAGAATTTGAAGGTGGCAAAGCTGACGATTTCGAACTTGAGCTTGGTAGCAACCGTATGATCCCAGGTTTTGAAACTGGCATCATTGGTCATAAAGCCGGTGAAGAATTTGAAGTTGAAGTCACTTTCCCTGAAGATTACCACGCTGAAAACTTAAAAGGTAAAGCGGCTAATTTCGTTATTACTCTTACCGAAGTTCAAGCTGCAGAATTACCAGAAGTAAATGACGAGTTCGCTTCATTATTCGGTATTGCTGAAGGTGGCCTAGAAGCCCTTAAAGCTGAAATTCGTAAAAACATGACTCGTGAACTTGATCAAGCGCTTAAAGCGAATGTTAAAGAGCAAGTTATCGAAGGCTTATTAGCTGCTAACGACATCACTATCCCTAAAGCACTTGTAGACGGTGAAGTGAATGTTCTTCGTCAACAAGCTATGCAACGTTTTGGTGGTCAAGCTGAAAACATGCCTGAGCTTCCAGCTGATCTATTCACTGAGCAAGCTGAGCGTCGCGTTAAAGTTGGTCTATTATTAGGCGAAGTAATCAAAACGAATGAACTTCAAGCTGAAGATGAGCGCGTTCAAGGTTTAATCGCTTCAATGGCTTCTGCTTACGAAGATCCAACTGAAGTTGTTGAATACTACAATGGCAACAAAGAGCTTATGCAGAACATGCGTAACGTAGCTCTTGAAGAGCAAGCTGTTGAAGTGCTATTAAAATCAGCAAAAGTAACTCTAAAAGAAGTTGCTTTTGAAGAATTTATGAACAAGGCAACAGGTAAAGCGTAACCTTCGCTTGACTTGATTGGCGGTTCGCCATTTATAATGGCTCGTATGAGGTTCTCATACGAGCCATTTTTATTTTAGGGAAAGTATAAAATGCATAAAGCGCCAGAATCTGTACTCAATGCTCTCGTACCTATGGTTGTTGAACAAACAGCAAAAGGTGAGCGTTCATATGATATTTACTCTCGTTTATTAAAAGAGCGTGTAATTTTCTTGGTTGGCCAGGTTGAAGAACACATGGCTAATTTGATCGTGGCGCAATTATTGTTCCTAGAATCAGAAAGCCCAGACAAAGATATTTCAATTTACATTAACTCGCCAGGAGGCTCAGTAACAGCCGGCATGGCGATTTATGACACCATGCAGTTTATCAAGCCAAATGTCAGTACAGTATGTATTGGTCAAGCAGCAAGCATGGGCGCTTTTTTACTTGCTGGTGGCGCAAAAGGCAAACGTCATTGTTTACCTAATTCTCGCGTGATGATCCACCAACCATTAGGCGGTTTCCAAGGTCAGGCTTCAGATATTGCAATTCATGCTCAAGAAATTCTTGGCATTAAGAACAAATTGAACCAAATGTTGGCGGAACATACCGGTCAACCAATGGAAATCATTGAACGTGATACTGACCGTGATAACTTCATGAGTGCTCAAGAAGCAGCCGATTATGGTTTAGTTGATTCAGTTTTTGAAAAGCGTAGCTGATCTTTACGCCTGAGTGCGCTATTCTTTGAAGAATAGAGTATTAAAATATAAGACTGTGTTTGTGCATTTAAACAGTACAGATGGTTTTCTACAGACAGTGTCTAGGCTGTAACAGAGGTAGAGTTAATGGGCGATAACAAAAATTCCGGTGACAGCGGTAAGCTGCTGTACTGCTCTTTTTGCGGGAAAAGCCAACATGAAGTTAGAAAGCTAATTGCTGGACCTTCAGTATATGTTTGTGACGAATGTGTCGAGTTATGTAATGACATAATTCGTGAAGAGATAAAAGAAATTTCGCCTAAACGCGATCAAGACCAATTACCAACGCCACACGAATTACGTAATCACCTCGATGATTACGTCATTGGTCAGAATCAGGCAAAAAAGGTGCTATCGGTAGCGGTTTATAATCACTATAAGCGCTTACGTAATGGTACGCCGATTGAAGGTGTTGAGCTTGGTAAAAGTAATATCTTACTTATTGGGCCTACAGGTAGTGGTAAAACATTACTGGCTGAAACCTTAGCGCGTTCACTTGATGTGCCGTTTACTATGGCTGATGCAACCACATTAACTGAAGCAGGTTATGTGGGTGAAGACGTTGAAAACATTATTCAGAAACTTCTGCAAAAATGTGATTACGACGTTGAAAAAGCGGAACGTGGTATTGTTTACATCGATGAAATCGACAAGATTAGTCGTAAATCTGACAATCCTTCTATAACTCGTGATGTATCGGGTGAAGGTGTTCAGCAGGCGCTACTAAAACTAATTGAAGGTACTGTTGCTTCTGTGCCACCTCAAGGTGGTCGTAAGCATCCACAACAAGAGTTTTTGCAAGTTGATACTTCAAAGATCTTATTTATTTGTGGTGGTGCGTTTGCTGGGCTTGAAAAAGTTATTGAGCAACGTGGCTTAACAGGTACTGGTATCGGTTTTGGCGCTGAAGTTAAAGGTGATGCAGATAAAGCGACTATCTCGCAAACATTAGGTAAGGTTGAACCAGAAGATTTAATTAAATTTGGTTTGATCCCTGAGTTTATCGGTCGTTTACCTGTTGTTGCGACGCTAACTGAATTAGATGAATCTGCATTGGTTCAAATCTTATCTCAACCTAAAAATGCACTTACTAAGCAATATGGTGCCTTATTTGAGATGGAAGATGTTGAGTTAGAGTTCCGCGAAGATGCGCTTAAAGCCATTGCTCATAAAGCAATGACCCGTAAAACCGGTGCTCGTGGACTTCGTTCAATTATCGAAGATATTTTACTCGATACCATGTATGACATCCCTTCAGTGGAAGGCGTGATTAAGGCCGTTGTTGATGAGTCTGTAGTAAAAGGCGAATCCGCACCAATCCTAATTTACGAAAATGCCGAAAGCCAAGTTGCTGGTGGTGAACAATAAATAGACGATTTAGTCTTTTATTAAAAATAAGGAGTCCATTGGGCTCCTTTTTTCGTATTAACCATTGAAAGTTTGAGAAACATCCCAATATACTGACTTATAAAATCCATTCATCAAACGGAATCGAACTATGACCCAAGAGCGTGAAGCGCATATCGAACTCCCCGTGCTGCCACTGCGAGATGTAGTGGTTTATCCCCATATGGTAATTCCGTTGTTCGTCGGACGAGAGAAATCTATTCGTTGTCTCGAATCGGCAATGGAACAAGACAAGCAAATTTTATTGGTCGCACAGCGAGAAGCTGATTTAGACGAGCCAACAAAAGAAGATATTTTCGACGTCGGTACCGTAGCCTCAATTTTGCAGTTATTAAAACTACCTGACGGGACCGTTAAAGTCTTAGTTGAAGGTGGTCAGCGTGCAAAAGTAACCGCTTACACCCAAGAAGATGAATTCTTTGTCGCGACAGCTGAATACTTAGCTTCTGAAGACTTAGCAGACAAAGAAGAAGAAGTCTTAGTCCGCAGTGCAATCAGTCAATTTGAAGGTTACATCAAGCTTAACAAGAAAATACCGCCTGAAGTGCTCACTTCATTAACCGGTATTGAAGAAGCAGCGCGCCTTGCTGACACCATGGCGGCGCATATGCCACTTAAGCTAGAAGACAAACAGTCTGTGCTTGAGATGATTAATGTTGGTGAGCGCCTTGAATACTTAATGGCGATGATGGAAGGCGAGATTGACTTATTACAAGTTGAAAAACGCATCCGTGGCCGCGTTAAGAAACAAATGGAAAAGAGTCAACGCGAATACTATTTGAATGAGCAAATGAAAGCCATTCAAAAAGAATTAGGCGATCTTGATGAAGGCCAAGATGAGTTTGAAGTATTAGCTCGGAAGATCACTGAGGCTAAAATGCCAGCAGAAGCCAAAGAAAAAGCCGAAGCTGAGTTAAACAAACTGAAGATGATGTCTCCAATGTCTGCAGAAGCGACTGTTGTCAGAAGCTATGTCGATTGGATGACCTCGGTACCTTGGAGTCAGCGTTCTAAAATTAAGCGTGATTTATCAAAAGCTGAAGCCATTCTTGATACCGATCACCATGGGCTTGAGAAGGTTAAAGAGCGCATTTTAGAGTATCTTGCGGTACAAAGCCGTGTTAAACAGCTTAAAGGGCCAATTCTTTGTCTAGTGGGCCCACCTGGTGTCGGTAAAACGTCACTCGGTCAGTCAATTGCAAAGGCGACAGGTCGTAAGTATGTGCGTGTTGCATTAGGTGGTGTGCGTGATGAAGCCGAGATCCGTGGTCATCGTCGTACTTATATTGGTTCTATGCCAGGTAAAGTCATTCAAAAAATGGCTAAAGTGGGCGTTAAAAACCCATTATTCCTATTAGATGAAATTGATAAAATGAGTTCTGATATGCGCGGCGATCCATCGTCAGCATTATTAGAAGTATTAGATCCTGAACAAAACTCAGCATTTAACGATCATTACCTTGAAGTGGATTACGACTTATCAGACGTAATGTTTGTCGCTACCTCAAACTCAATGGATATCCCTGGACCATTACTTGACCGTATGGAAGTGATCCGTTTATCGGGTTACACCGAAGATGAAAAGCTTAATATTGCTAAGAAGCATTTATTAACCAAACAGATTGAGCGTAATGGCTTAAAAGCGAGTGAGATAACCATAGAAGACAGTGCCATTATTGGCATGATCCGTTATTACACCCGTGAAGCTGGCGTGCGTTCATTAGAGCGTGAGCTGTCTAAAGTTTGTCGTAAAGTCGTAAAAATGATTTTGCTTGATAAGTCAGTGAAAACCGTTGTTGTGGATCAAGATAACCTGAAATCTTTCTTAGGTGTGCAGCGCTTTGATTACGGTAAAGCTGAATCTAACAATCAAATTGGTCAAGTTACTGGCCTTGCATGGACTCAAGTTGGTGGTGATTTACTGACCATTGAAGCCACTTCGGTGCCAGGTAAAGGCAAACTTGCTTATACCGGTTCGCTAGGTGACGTGATGCAAGAGTCAATTCAAGCTGCAATGACCGTTGTTAGAGGCCGCGCAGAGCAGTTGGGGATCAATAACGACTTTTATGAAAAGCGTGATATCCATGTTCATGTACCAGAAGGTGCAACGCCAAAAGATGGTCCTTCAGCAGGTGCGGCAATGTGTACTGCTTTAGTATCAAGTTTAACCGGCAACCCGGTTAAAAGTGACGTAGCGATGACGGGTGAAATTACCCTTCGTGGTGAAGTGTTACCAATTGGTGGCCTGAAAGAGAAACTGCTTGCGGCGCATCGCGGTGGGATAAAAGTTGTGCTTATTCCTAAAGAAAATGAGCGTGATTTAGAAGAAATTCCAGCAAATGTGATTGCTGATTTAAAGATCCACCCTGTAAGGTGGGTCGAGGAAGTCCTTGAATTGGCCTTAGAAAGACCTGTTAAAGGCTTCGAAGTGGTCAAAAAGTAACTAATCAGTAAGAAAACTTGCTAGTAACCCAAAAAAAATGAAAAAAGGGGCTTAACAAACACGAAAGCTGTGGTAGCCTAGATAAGTGGAGAGTCAGTTAGCACCAAACCCTTGGCGCATCTGACTTTGAGCTGTATCCAAGTACATTTTTTTTGGTTTTCCAACTAAGTTTGGTGTGGTATCAAACTTACGATAAAAAGCCTCCGTAGACCGTTCCAAAGACGGATTTGGTTGCGGCGCAAAAATAACATTCAAGGGGATGACATGAACAAATCTGAACTAATCGAGAAAATCGCTTCTGGTGCTGACATTTCTAAAGCAGGCGCTGGCCGTGCACTAGATTCTTTTATTGCTGCTGTTACTGAAGCGCTTAAAGAAGGCGATAAGATTTCTCTAGTTGGTTTTGGTACTTTTGAAGTACGTCAACGTGCAGAACGTACTGGCCGTAACCCACAAACGGGTGCAGAAATCAAAATTGCAGCAGCAAACATTCCTGCCTTCAAAGCTGGTAAAGCACTAAAAGACGCTGTTAACTAAATAGTTGGTATCGTTGCCTTTTGTAAGGCATTTGTAGAAAGCACTGTTTTAACAGTGCTTTTTGCGAAATAAAGTATCAGAATTAACTTTGTTTTTTTGATATTAGGAGAGATAAGGCATACCTCGGTAGCGTCTGAATACTCCGTCTAAATTACAAGAAGGCGCATCCGCAAAAGGTGCGCCTTTTTATTTTATTATGTCGCAACAAGCGAGAATTCAGATGTTAGAAAAAATTCGCGAAGGTTCACAGGGCGTTATAGCTAAAAGTATTTTAGTACTGGTGATCCTTTCGTTCGCATTTGCTGGTGTCAGTAGTTACCTAGGAACCTCGACAGATGTTCCAGCCGCAGTAGTTAATGGTGACGAAATCACAGCCAATGAATTAGAACAAGCATTCCAAAATGAACGTGGCCGTTTAGAACAACAACTAGGCGAAATGTTTGATGCCTTAGCTGCTGATGATAACTATATGAATGGTATCAAGCAGAATGTATTAGATCGTTTGATTTCAGATAAGCTAATTAGCCAAGCGGCTGAAGATTTGGGACTACGTGTTTCAGATGAGCAAATTAAACAAGCGATTCTGAATGAGCAAGCATTCCAAACCGATGGTGTATTTGATAATGACCGCTACTTAGCTGTACTACGTCAATTAGGTTATCAAACCACTAGCTTTAGAAATATGATGCGTGTTGATATGACTCGTCGTCAACTTTTAACCGCGCTAGTGGGAAGTGAGTTTGTTCTTGATGGTGAAGCAAAGCAATTAGCTGAAGTTCAAGGTCAAACCCGTGATATTCGTTATTTAGTTGTGGACTCTACACCTTTCTTAGCTTCTTCAACAGTTTCTGCTGAAGAGATTAAAGCCTATTACGAAAGTAACTTAATTCAGTTCATGAGCCAAGAAAAAGTTAGCTTAGAATATGTCGAGTTGGACGTTGCAGATCTGGCTAAAGGTATCGAAACGTCAGTTGATGATGCGCGTGCTTTTTATGAAGACAACCAACAACAATATCAAACGCCAGAAAAACGTTTAGCTGCACATATTTTATTTGCATCTGGCGATGATAGCGCCGATGAAGCAAAGGCCGAAGCTGCTTTAGCTAAATTACAAGCTGGTGAAGACTTTGCTGCCGTTGCTAAATCAGATTCAGATGACCAATTTAGCGCAGAGCAGGGCGGTCAACTCGATTGGTTCGAACAAGGTGTAATGGATCCTGCATTTGACTCAGCTTTATTTGCACTTTCAACTGGTGAGTACTCACAAATTGTGAAGAGTGAATTTGGTTATCACATTATCAAGTTACTCGATGTGGAATCTGGTGCTGCAGCGCCGTTTGATGACGTGCAAGATAAAATCATCGCTGATCTTCAAAACAAAAAAGCGGTTGATGAATTTTATAGCTTACAAAGTGTTTTAGCCGATACCAGCTACGAAATACCTGACACTTTAGATGAAACAGCTAAAGCATTAGGCGTTGAGGTTCAATCAACAGCGTTATTTTCTCGTGATAATGCGCCTGTTAATTTAAATACTCCAGCTTTAATCAAAGCTGCATTTTCTGATGACGTTATTGGTAGCGGCATGAACAGTGAAGTGATTGAGTTAGCACCTAACCATGTGGTTGTGATTCGTTTACTGCAACATAAAGATGCTGGTACATTGCCATTAACTGAAGTATCTAGCAGCATTGAAGCACGTTTATTGCAAGATAAAGCGAACTTTGCCGCAAGTGAAAAAGCCAATGAATATTTAGCGCAATTAAAAGCAGGCACTGAAATCACTGAAGTTGCAGTAGCAACGAAAGAGAAGCTAGCACGATTTAATCAAGATATTGATCAAGCTATCTCGACTAAGGCATTTAAAATGGCAGCTCCAGATGCTGGTGCAAGCTCATTTGATACCGCTGCATTAGCTAATGGCTATGCGGTTATTGCTTTGGATAAAGTTAATGATGCAGAAGGTATTGATGCAAATATTGTTGAAAGTATTAAGCAACGTTTAGTACCTCAATACAGCGAAGCTGATTACCGTTCAGTTGTCGCAGCTTTAAAAGCAAAAGCAACAGTTGAATACCCAGTAGCTGAATAAGCTGATTGGAATTCACAAAAGCCAAGGTTCGCCTTGGCTTTTTTATGTCAAAATTTTGAGGTTCTTATAAGGATATTTATGAACTTAGCATTGTTTGATTTTGATGGAACTATTACAAGTAAAGATACTTACACGCCATTTATTTACTCAAGTGTACCTAAGTGGCGTTTAATCGTTTGTTATCCGATATTAATCCCTGTGATAGCCGCTTATAAATGGCAGCTCATTGGTGGGTCAAGAACGCGTAGCATCATTTCTAAGTTTGCTTTTTGGCAACAAGATGAGCAACACATTAAGGCCATCGGCGAAGATTATGCTACAAGTTTTGATCTACAAATCAAACCTCAAGCGCTAGCGCGTCTGCAATGGCATCAGATGCAAGGTGACACCATTGTTGTGGTTTCGGCATCACTTAATGTTTATTTAGCGCCATGGTGTCGCCAGCATGGATTTAAACTGATATGTGCAGAGCTAGAAAGTAAAAAGGGTAAACTGACCGGACGGTATATTAATGGTGACTGTAGCGGCGCTGCAAAATCAAATCGAGTTTTAGCTCAGTTTGACCTACAAGATTTTGATAAAGTGTATGCCTATGGTGATACAGAAGAAGATAAACCCATGCTAGAACTTGCTGATGTCAGTTATTACCGATGGCAAAAACTGACAGGCTAACGCCGTTATATAGTAAAAAACTAAGGTATGGCTTTACTGTTTACTAGTAAATCTAGCGGTTTATAAGCCAAACAACTTGTTGCAGTCATGGGACTAAAAATCGGACTTGTAAGTTGTGTTTATATGAAAGATAAGTCAGTTTTAAACTAAGAGGTCTAGTCAAAAATTGAAAGATTTACATGCTCAATTTGAAGTGCTGTTAAGCTATATCGATAATAATCTACCTGCAATTTCTGCGTTTGATGACAATCTCAACAGCCGCTTAGCGGCGATTGCAGGGGTTGCTGAAGTGCATTTTGGTGCGTTATTTTACAGTCTGTTTCATACCAAAGTGCAGGATTATATTCGTTTGCTAAAAAACCTTGAAGCGGCGCAGTTACTGGGTTTTGATAAAACTATTAGCTTAGATACTGTCGCGTTAAAAATGGGCTACCCGTCAACTGCGGCATTTATTACCGCGTTTACCGACAGCATTGGTCAAAGTCCGCAAAGCTTTCAAGCCTCACCTGATTGGGGGAATTTTTTTGCCAAGCAGCAACCACTGAGTACCCTAGCAGAAGGACACGAGCAGTTTTCTGCTGCTGAGGTTAATATTCAGGCATCGGATCTAACGGCGACAGAGTTAGTGGTTATTAAGCATCGTGGACCCGCTTGTTATGTATCTCAATCGAAAAATGCCTTAAACGCATTTAGGCAAAAATATCATTTATCGCCAAGTACTAGTCGCACCTTTAATTTCGTTTATGATATGCCTTATCCGCAAATTAATGCCTTAGCTGATGAGCAATCCATGTTATCGCTGGATATTGGTGTGAGTGTTAATCAAGCGCAGCTTACTGAATTAGCACCCGTTATCGCTGGGTCTGGTTATTTTTCGAACAAGTCTGTGGCTAAGGGGCGTTATGCTCAGTTTTATCATTTGGGTTCTGAAAAAGAGCTCAATAGCAAAATAAAATATCTTTATAGTCATTGGCTTGCTGCCAGTGATTGGACTTTAACGACCCAGCCGCTGATAATTGAACGCTTGGATGTGATTAAGAGTGAGGCTGTTGAAGCTGCTATTGCCGATGACAACCAAGAGCTTGTAGAGGTTAGAGTCTATTTAAAATTACAGTAACAGGTATCCGTATATGTTCACTGTAAGAAATTAACTCATCGTTTTATTGCGATACGAGCCGCATCATCTCGGCGCATAGCCAAGCCATGTAAGTTGCCCAAGCATAACCAAATACTGAGAACATGATCGCGATAGGTACCAGTGAGCGGTGAAATGCAATTGCCACCACAGGGGATGATGCCGCGCCGCCAATACAGCATTGACTTGCTAATGCCATATAAGCCACAGGTGCTTTCATCACTAGCCCAGCAATAATCACGAACAGGCTATGAATTGCTAACCATACAAAGCCGATGGCAAAGTAGATTGGAAAGTCATCAATCATGGTCAAGTCCATTCTAAGGCCCATACTAGCAATCAAAATATACAGCATGACAGTGGAGACCTTTGATGCCCCTAATTGCTCAAGTTCACGCACTTTGGTATTTGAAAGTGCAATACTGATAGTGGTCACTATGATGACAATCCAAAAGAAATTTGAAGTCAGACTAAACTTTTCTGTTGCAGGGTAGTGGGCGGCAAAATATGGCGCCAGAATATCAGCCCCCATATGTGCTAATCCCGTCACGCCAAATGCCACACTGAATATTAATATGTAATCAGTTATGGTGATATTCTTGACCGTGTGAGCTTGCTGATATTCGCTTGTAGCGATTAACCGCTGATAATTGCTTGAGTCGGCACCCGTTTTTTTATCTATCGCAGCAGCATTATTGGCGCAGATTAATAAAAATGACATCCAAATCGCTGAGTAGACTACATTGACCGAAATCATAATCGCAAATAAGTTTTCTTTTACCTGATAGATTTCTTTCATGGCAAGTTGATTCGCTGTGCCACCAACCCAATTCCCTGCTAAGGTCGCCATTCCGCGCCAGGCAGCATCTTCACCTAGCCAATTAATAGATTCAGGCGCTATTTTCGCAAAAAGTATCAGAGTTAACGGGCCGCCAATAATAATGCCTAAGCTGGCAATTAAAAACAGCATGACAATTTTAGGGCCCAATAATAGAATGGATTTTATGTCTACACTGATAATTAGTAATGTTAAACAAGCGGGCATTAAATACTTTGAGGATATGTGGGGTAATTGACTTTGGGAAGCATCGACAATGTTTAAGGTATTTAAAAATGATGGCAACACATAAATCATGACCATAATGGGCACAAAACGGTAAAGTTGTTTCCAAAAGCTTTGTTTTAGCTTGCTAGTATAAAATACCAAACCAATAATCGCGGCCAACAAGCCAAAAATGACCGGATCTGCAGTAATCATAATTTATATTGGCAACCTTATTAGTTTATCGCTTTGTTATTGATTGCAGAATTGGATGAACTCTTCAAGTAACGGACTTAATGCTTCTTCATTACGCCAAATAGACCAGTAGTTTCGCTCGAAATCCCACTCTGGTAAATCTATTTCAATAAGTTGACCGCTGGCTATTTCTTCTTTTACAGCAAGGTAGGGCAGTACACTAACGCCAATGCCAGTACCAATAGCACGTTTTATCGCGCCCATAGTATTCATTGATAATTCTTGATGAATATTGATACTGGCACTTTTTAATAGCTGGGTATTACGTAGCCTCGACACCGAAATGGTTTCATCCATAACCCATAATTGTTGCGACAGCAATTCAGGGGTAATGGTTTCGCTTGCTATTGGATTGTTACTGCCGATGACGATACACAATCTATCTTTAAGCCACTGCTGATATTGTAAATTATTTAACCCAGGCTTGGCATCGACAAAACCTAAATCCAGTTCTTTTTCAGACACCATTTTCTCGATGGCTAAACTGTTGTTAATCACTAGTTTAATATCAACACAGGGGTGTTGTTGTTTAAATAATGGGATGATTCTTGAAAGAATATAGTTACCCGCAGTTTTACTACTGCCAACTTTGATGGTGCCACCGATGGCTGTTCGCTCAGTAAACATCTGCTCTAATTGATTACTTTTAGAAAGCATCTCATTGGCGTAAGGCAAAATAACTTCACCATTATCATTAATGGTTAAGCCGTTACTGCTTCTCTCAAACAGACGGGTGCCTAATGAACCTTCTAAATCCTTTAACGCCATACTGACAGCGGGGACTGACATATGTAATGTTTTGGCTGCTTTAGAGATCTGACCATTAATATGGATGGCTTTAAATATTGACAGTTGCTTGAGTGTGATTTTCATGGGCAAATTATTCTATGAATTCATCAATAGTATAACGAGTTGACAATATTACTCTGTAAACTTTTGGTATTATTTTTAGGAATTGCTAACGAGTTCAAGTTATTTGAAAAAGTCTTACCTTGTTAGCATAAACCCATCATTTATGATGGGTTTATCATATTTTATCAGCGAGACCTAGATCGATATAAGTGCAGATATTAACGCGAAATAAAAATTGGACTTAGAAATCGTAGCGCACGCCTAGGGTAAATACATTATCATCTTCTAATTCAATCGTCGGGCCTGTGTTAGCAACCCGATATTCACCTTCATAGGTGGCGTAGTGTCCAAACACCATCGTTGACTTTGATAGACGGTAATCGGCACCGACTGTGAATGAGCTAATATCGACATCGGTCGCTTCCTTGTATTGTGCTGAAGAGACGTCATTATTTTTAAAATACTTACCAAAACCGGCCTTGTCCTTGCCGTATTCAGCTTTAAAGTTGATGCCACTCCAGTTATATATTGCGCTAATAAAGTAAGAATTACCTTCTTTATCACTGTAAGTTTGGCTTTGGGTATTTTGTAATAAACCGCCTAGTTTAAGACTACCTATTTTGATTTGACCAACCCCGCGGTATGCGTCGACACCACCAATGGTGTTATATGCTGCTGCAACATAATAACGTTGTTTTTTGAGCTTTTTATCACCAGCGGTGACGCTTAATGCGTACTGACTTTCGCCAGAGTCATAATTGTTATCCACTAAATAGGTCGCATTTACACTGACTAAATCGGCAATTTGAGGAGAATAGTATGTGATTCCATCGGCTTTCCTGTCTTGCCCAGCAATCATTCTATTGTAGGCGGCATTGGTTAATGCAAATGCTTCAGCAGTACCTTTTGAGGTTTTCATTACCGTATCATTACGACCGACAATGACGGTACCAAAGTCACTTTTTAGCCCTAAGTAGGTGTTTCTTGGTTTAAATAAATCATCATCAGCTTCGTTGGTGGCAGCGTTAACCTGTACTTCAACATTGTAAATGATTTCAATATTTTCAGATATTTTCTCACTGCCTTTTACCCCTAGGCGAGAAAAGTTATTTTCCAGCACAGTACCCGATTTTTGATTTTGTGTTGTTAAACCGTTATCAGACTCTGTTAGTGCCATTTCTAAGCGGCCATAGAACTGCGGTGACTCAGCGAATGCGGCAAAAGAGCTCGCTGATAGGATTGATACAACAGTGAGTGAAACTAGTGATTTTTTCATCTTCTTAATCATCTCTATTTTAAAGTAATATTATCAATTGGTTATATTGCTTTAGCTAATGAATAGATTCATTAATAAACCTCAATATCATCAATTTTGAGGAGGTTGCAGCGTATGTAAACCTGATATACATAATAGGATTGAATCATGGAGATAAATTCTAACTGGGTCACAAATGTTGTGGCTTTGTAGCGATTTAAGTTAATTTTAATTTGGTTTCATTAAAACTTAACCAAGTGCCAATGTTGACCAATGTCTAAGTTTTACTATCTCTTTATGAGTATTCTATCGTCCAACAAAGCAAGTTGTGAAAATGATAATTAGAGGTATGAACCAATGAAACTTAAATATTTAGCTTCGGCAGTGGCAGTGATGATGCTTACTTCTGGCAGCGTAATGGCAAAAAATGACTTAGCGTCTTTCCATACTGAAATGGGTGACTGTCAAAGCTGTCACGTTGCAGAAAAAATGAAAGACATCAAGAAAAGCATGACTGATAGCCAAACTCATGAGAACGCCCAGTGTCAGGACTGTCATGGTGGTTATGCTGATTTAGTTAACGATGAACTTGCGTTTGACCCTCATGCATCTCATTTAGGAGATATCAACTGTACTTCTTGTCATACCGCCCATGCTAAACCTGAGTTGACTTGTAATAACTGTCATAACTTTGAAATGGAAATGCCATTTGCTGATTCAAAAGCGAAGAAGAAGTGGGATGGTGATTGGAATCAAGACAAAATCCAACAAGCGATTGATAAAGGCCCTGTAGAAACGGTTGATGTGATTGTTGTAGGTGGCGGTAGTGCCGGTTTCAATGCAGCGATTTCAGCTAAATTGGCAGGTGCCAACGTTGTTTTATTTGAAAAAGCCCCTTATACCGGTGGTAACTCAATGCTTGCTGCAGGCGGTATTAATGCTGTCGGCACACCACAACAAAAAGCCAAAGGCATTGAAGACACTGTTGATTGGTATGCTGAAGATGCCATGAAAGGCGGTCGTTATCAAAATGACCCTAAACTTGTGCAAACTATGGCTGAAGAGTCTGCTGGCGCTGTAGCATGGCTTGAGTCTTTAGGTGCTGATATGTCAGAGCTTAAACGTTCAGGCGGCGCAAGAGCAGAGCGTACTCACGCACCTTCTGGTGGCGCGTCAATTGGTCCACACTTAATTGATACCTTGCGTAAAGCCGCAGTAGAACGTGATATTCCAGTTCGCGTTAACTCAAGAGTTGAAAAAATCGTCTTAAATGATGATCAATCAGTTGCTGGCGTGGTGGTTCACGGCCGTCATTCAGGCTACAACATGGTCGCTGCTGATTCTATTGTATTAGCGACAGGTGGTTATGGTATGAATAAGCAAATGGTTGCTTACTACCGCCCAACAATGAAAGACATGTCTAGTTCAAATAACGTTACAGCCACTGGTGATGGTGTGCTACTTGCTAAAGAAATTGGCGCTTCAATGACTGATATTGATTGGGTTCAAGCGCATCCTACAGTAGGTAAAGATAGCCGTATTTTGATTTCTGAAACCGTTCGCGGTGTTGGTGCAATTATGGTCAATACTGATGGCAACCGTTTCATTAATGAACTAACGACTCGTGACCGTGCATCAGATGCAATCTTAAAGCAAAAAGATCAATATGCTTGGTTAGTGTTCGATGAGCAATTGGTTGAGAAAAAGAAAATGGTACGTGGTTACGAACATTTAGGTATGTTAAGTAAAGCCAACACCATTGAAGAACTGGCAAAAATCACCGGAATGGCTGATTTACCGAAAACTGCAGCGGATTACAACAAGTATAAAGCAGCAGGTAAAGATGATGCATTCGGCCGCGCCAATATGCCATTAAGCTTAAGCACGCCGCCATACTACGCTGTAAAAGTAGCACCTGGTATTCACCATACTATGGGCGGGATCGCAATTGATACCGATACGAATATCTTGAACCTACAAAGCTGGAAAATGCCTGGTTTGTTTGCGGCTGGTGAGGTCACTGGTGGTGTTCATGGTTATAACCGTCTAGGCGGTAACGCAATCGCTGATACGGTAGTATTTGGTCGTAAAGCTGGTGAAAACGCCGCTAAGCATGCGCTAAAAACTAAATAACTCTTAGTTAAATTTCATCATTCCCTTATAAAGGCCAAGTCTCATCAACTTGGCCTTTTTTTATTAATAAAGCCGCATTAATAAAATAAAGAGTCACTGTGCAGTTAACCAGATATAAAAAAGCCAAGTTATAATAACTTGGCTTTTCTTATTACCTTAGGGGATTAAAGGCTGATAACATCAAAAGTCACGTTTGGATTAACGTCAGCTTCATAGTCGATGCCAGCAATACCAAAACCAAACAGTTTTAAAAACTCTTCTTTGTATTCATTGTAATCAGTCAGTTCAGCAAGGTTTTCAGTGGTGACATCCGGCCATAAGTCACGGCAATGTTTTTGAATTTCTTCGCGTAACTCCCAATCATCTAAACGAAGACGATTTTCATCATCTGTTGGTGCCGCTTGACCATCAGCGCGATATAAACGCTCGCTGAACATACGGTAAATTTGGTCCATACAGCCTTCATGAACGCCTTCTTCACGCATTTTCTTAAATACCATCGCGATGTATAAAGGCATTACCGGGATAGCAGAGCTTGCTTGAGTGACAACACTCTTAAGCACAGCCACATTGGCAGAGCCGCCTGTTTTGGCTAACTTTTCATTAAGGCTATGAGCCGCACGGTCTAAATCCATTTTGGCTTTACCTAATGCGCCATGCCAGTAGATAGGCCAAGTGATCTCGGTGCCAATATAGCTGTAGGCCACGGTTTTACAATTATCCGCTAATACACCCGCATCACTTAAGGCGCTCATCCATAATTCCCAATCTTGACCGCCCATCACTGTCACGGTATCAGCAATTTCTTGCTCTGTTGCTGGCTCTACCGAGGTTTCGATGATGGTGTTTTTGTTGGTGTCTACCGCAGTTGCGGTATAAGTTTCACCGATAGGCTTAAGACTTGAGCGGATCACTTCACCGGTATCAGGCAATTTACGCACTGGAGAAGCTAAAGAGTAAACCACCATATCAATTTGACCTAAGTCTTGTTTGATAAGCTCAATGACTTTTTGTTTAGCTTCATGGCTAAATGCATCACAGTTAATGCTTTTTGAATATAAACCTTCAGCTTTAGCGAATTTATCAAAGTAGGCAGAGTTGTACCAACCGGCCGTACCTGGTTTGGTTTCAGTGCTTGGTTTTTCAAAGAAAACACCAATGGTGGCTGCATCACTACCGAACGCTGATGCAATACGAGAAGATAAGCCGTAGCCACTTGAAGAGCCAACCACTAAGACTTTTTTAGGGCCATTAGCAATTTTGCCTTTTGCTTTGGTTAATTCGATTTGTTCTTTGACGTTAGCTTCACAACCGATAGGATGAGTGGTTGTACAAATAAAGCCACGTGTTTTAGGTTTAATAATCATAATTTGGTTTCTTCCTTTAACAATCGCACTAGGATAAATAGTTAGGCGACGAATTGGCACTAGTTTTTATGTTTTTTGGCTAAATTACTCAGTGGTTGGAGCAGTTTAGCGTTTGGCTGTGAGTTGTGTTTGCTGCGATATTAAGCGGCGAGAGTATTCTTGTTGTGGGTGATTGAATAATTCTTCTGTGCTCGCTAGTTCAACTACGCTGCCATTTTTGAGCACCAGTACCTTGTCACTAAAATGACGTACAATGTTCAAATTGTGGGTCACAAAAATATACGATAGCCCCATTTCTTTTTGTAATTTTATCAGCAGATTAAGTATTTGAGAACGCACTGATAAATCTAATGAGGCAAGTGCTTCATCAGCGATAATGATTTTAGGGTTTAACATTAAAGCTCTAGCAACGGCTACACGTTGTTTTTGACCTTCAGAGACCATATGAGGATAGAAATTGGCATGTTCAGGTAGTAAGCCCACTTTTCTGAGTCTATCTGCCACCCGCACTTTTCGTTCCGCTGAATTCAATGTGGTGTTAAATCGTAATGGTTCTTCTAGTAGGCTACCAATGGTTAACCTCGGGTTTAATGAGGTGTTAGGGTCTTGAAAAATCATTCTAATTAAGCGGCTGCGCTGTTTGATATTTCGCGCCTCCAATGCTTCCCCTTCAAACAATATTTCTCCACCGCTGCGAGGCTCTGCGCCAACCAGTATTCGCGCTAAGGTACTTTTACCTGAGCTTACTTCACCGACAATAGCCAAGGTTTGTCCACGCTCAAGTTCAAATGATAGTGGTGACAGGGCTTGATTATATTGCGCTTTGAACCTTTTATAACCCGTAAAATAGCGTTTGCTTAGCTGGTTTACTTTAAGTAATGGAGTTGTCATCTTCTATCTCACTGTTATACGGGAAATGGCAGGCAAAATAGCGATCTTTTTCGTGGGCCAAACTGGGTTGGATAACACATGCTCTTTGGGCGTCAGGGCAGCGAGGACCCAGCCTGCACCCAGCAGGCAAATGCTGCAATGACGGCGAGGAACCTTGCAATGTTGGTAAATAGGCTTTGTGGCGTATTTGGCCTGCAAAGTCTGGCAGATTTTTAAATAATGCTTTGGTATAGGGGTGATAGGGTTGTTTGATTAATTCGTTAACGGGCCCCGACTCCATGATTTGTCCGCTGTATAAAATACTGATGCGATCGCACCATTTTGCTAAAGTTTCTAGTTCATGGCTGACTAGCAGTATAGAGACATTTTGAAGTTGGTTTAATTGAGCTAACAAACGAAATATTTGCGCTTGAGTACTTAATTCCATCGCATTCGTTGGTTCGTCTGCGATTAATAACTTAGGGTGGTTAGCTACTGCCATAGCAATCATTACCTTTTGGCAGGCACCTTCAGAAAGTTCCCAAGGGTAGCGCTTCATAATGGCTTTGGGCTTTTTAATTCCAACTTTATGAAGCCATTTTTGCGCGGTTAAATGAGTGTCTTTTGCTCTGCGCCAAAAAGGCACGGCTTTGTTTGGCGTGAGCGATTCAATTAACTGACTGCCGATAGTTTTTACCGGGTCTAAACTGCCAGAAGGGTCTTGGAAAATCATGGTCATATCACTGCCCATTAAGCTGCGACGTTGCTTTTTAGTCATTTCCAATAAATTTTTGCCATCCCACATCATGCGATCGGCAATGATGCGCCAGTTTGGGCCTAAAACGCCTAGTACCGCTTTGGCTAATAAGCTACGCCCAGAACCTGATTCACCAACTAAGCCATGAATTTCACCCGGATTAATGGTTAAACTGACTTTCTCAAGTACCTTCACTGTGCCTTGTGGGGTATCGAGTTCGATAGTGAGATTTCTGACATCAAGTAATGGCATGGGCTAGTTTCTTATCGGCGCGAGCGCCGAGCGTAATCCGTCACCCACCAAATTAATGGATAACACAGTAAATAGGATCGCCAAACCTGGAATGGTAATCGACCAAGGCGCAATTAATTGGCTGTTTAACCCTTGAAAAATCATCGCTCCCCACTCTGAGCTAGGGGCTTGTGCTCCAAGATTGAGAAAGCCTAAGGCGGCAATGTCTAATATCGCCACCGATATGGCAATGGTCGTTTGAATAATAACCACTTCCCAGACGTTTGGCATGATGACATACCAAAAGATTTGTATTTGACTGGCGCCATCAAGTTTAGCGGCAATAACGTATTCTTTTTGTAGCTCTTCATGTACTGCTTGGTGAATTGCCCGCACAAATTGCGGCGTTAAGGCTAAGCCTACTGCCCAAAATACATTTATTAACCCCGGACCGGTCACTGCGACAACCAAAATGGCGAGCAATAATGACGGAATTGATAATAAGGCATCGAGCAAATGACCTAAAATACTTGATTTTAACCCACGCATCATTCCTGAAAGGGAGCCAATAATAAAGCCGACGATTAAGGCGCAAAGCACCACAATTAATGACATGCCGAACGTTAATCTAACCCCATGCAATAAGCGGCTGAATAAGTCTCGGCCTAAATCATCGGTACCTAAAAAATGCGAAACATGTCCAAGGGCGTCCCATGATGGCGGTAATAATATGGCATCAGGATTTTGCATTTCTGGTGGGTAAGGAGCGAGTAGCTGCCCCAATACAACCAGTAGTAATAAAAATATTACCGCCCAAAGGCCTGCGACAGCAAATGGGTTACTAGCAAATGCTTTCCACAATTGCATCATAGGTGAAGCTATGTGTTCATCCTGATATATTTTAATTGCTGGCATACAGTTCTTTCCTATTAATAGGGTTAATAGTGGTATGCACTAAATCAATCATAATGCTTAAAAAGATAATCAGCAAAGAGACTGAAAGGATCCCTGCTTGAATCACGGTGTAATCTCGCTGATATATTCCTGCAATAAGCCATGATCCCACCCCTGGCCATGCAAAAATTACCTCGACAATAATGCCGTAACTGGCAAACGAGCCAAGCATTAAGCCAAAGGCTTTAAGAACTGGGATAAGCGCGTTAGGTAAGGCGTGTTTCATTAAAATACTATAGGTATTAAGGCCACGGGCTTCAGCAGCGCGAATATAGGTTTGGGTCATAACCGTCATCATTGCTTGACGTGTGATACGTATAACGACAGTAAAAGGTAATACCGCTAAGGTTACCGCAGGTAAAATGATGTGTAATAAGGCATCTTTAAATGCTGAGATCCGATAGGCTTCATGTGATAGCAAAGTATCGATCAGCATAAAACCTGTGACGGGTTCAATTTCATATAATAAATTGATTTGTCCAGAGATCGGCAACCACTCTAGCTTTACCCCAAACCATAATGACAAGGTTAATCCGAGCCAGAATACAGGTATAGAGTAACCGGTTAAGGTTAGGGCTAAAATACTGCGCTGGACTGACTTGCTTTCACTTAATGAGGACAATACGCCAAGTGGCACTCCAAAAAATATTGCTATCGTCCCAGCAAATAATGACAATTCAAAAGAGGCGGGTAACACGTTACTGAGCTCTGTGGCGACACTTTGTTGTGAGTTAACCGAAATCCCTAAATTGCCTGATAATCGCTCGGTTAAATAAGCGATAAATTGACTAAGCTGGTTACTATCAAGCTTAAAGTCTGCAACGGTTTGTGCTTGTTGCTCACTGCTAGGGAACTGTATCCCAGTTAAGGCGTAGCTTTTTTCAACTGGAAACATACCGGTGGCAAAAAACAGTACCGCAATCATAACCAATGAAGTGGCAAAAAATAAATTAATTCGTCTTAGAAAATAACGCCACATTAAGGTTTTTTCTCCGCAGTTTTTAGTTCGATATTAGAGAAAGCCATTCCACCATAGGGGTTAACATCTTTAGTTGATACTGAAATGTTTTTTAGGATCAATTTTTGTCCATGGGCAATATTAACCAAGGGAACTTGCTGATGAATGAGCTGTTCAGCTTGCTGATATAGCGCCTTTCTTGTGGTTTTTATTGGCGTAGCTTTAGCTTGTGCAAGTATTGCGTCCAATTCAGCTGAACACCATTTAGAACGGTTATTATTTGATTCTAGGGCTGAGCAACTGAGTAGTGGGGTAAAGAAATTATCAGGATCGGTATTGTCAGCATTCCAACCAATTAATACTGAATCATAATCTTGGCTAATTAATTTTTGCGTAAACACGCTCCAGTCATAACTGACAATATTCACTTTAACCCCAATGTTGGCTAAGTCGGCCTGAATCAGCTCTGCGGTCTTGAGGGCGTTTGGATTATAAATTCGCACCACTGGCATCGCCCAAATATCAAAGGTTAAGTTATTAACCCCTGATTCTTCTAACAGCCTTTTAGCTTTCTCAGGATCAAAATCATTAGGGTCGGATGAGCCTGAATAAGCCCATGATCCTGGCGGCAGCATTCCGGTCGCTTCTACAGCGGTGTCATGGTAAACCACATTAAGGATATTTTTCTTATCAATGGCATGGGCAAGGGCAAGTCGAACTCGCACATCGTCTAGAGGAGGCTTTTGAGTGTTAAATGCCCAAAAACCGACGTTTAACCCCGGTTTAGTGTTAACTTTTAAGTGTTTATGCTGTTTAATTACTGCAAGTTCATTTGCCTTTGGCAGGGCAGACACATGGCAATCTTTAGTGATGATTTTAGCCAGTCTAGACTCACTTTTAGGTGTGATATCAAAAACTAACAGGTCAATTTTAGCCGCTTTACCCCAATATGCGGTATTGCGTTTATAGCGAATAAAATCATTTTTGACATAATCTGCGAGGTAAAAAGGCCCTGTGCCGATGGCGAAGTAATCGATATTTTCAGGGGTACCTGCCTGCCATTGTTGCTCGCCATATTCGGCAGAAAGAATAACGGCAAAATCAGTGGCCAAATTAGCTAAAAATGATGCATCAGGTTGGGTTAAGTGGAATACCACTTCATAATCGTTTACTTTTTCGACTCGACTCACTAAGTTGGAAAAATCAATACTTTGGAAAAATGGATAGCCAGTTCTGCTCACTGAGTGAAAAGGATGCGCGGGATTAATGATGCGATTAAATGAGAATAGTACATCATCGGCATTAAAATTTCTTGAAGGTTTGAACAAATTATTGTGCTGGAACTGTACGCCTTTACGCAACACAAAGTGATAACGTAAGCCATCATCGGATATGCGCCACTGGGTTGCCAGCGCAGCCATAAAATCAGATGATTCATTGTTATAGTCAATTAGGCGGTTGTATAACTGATTAGAACTGGCATCAATAGTGGTACCAGAAGTGACCAATTGCGGATTAAAGGTTTCAGGATTGCCCTCAGAGCAATACACAATACCTGATGGGACATTGAGTTCACCACAACCTGTTACTAAAAAACTTAGCAAGCAGAGTAATGCAGCAGGTTTAAAGCGTTTTAATGTCTCACGCATTTTTTCATCATATTATTTAGGTACTGAATAAGTATTTTAGCAGTGTTAATAACTTAGGAGCAAATATCCTATTAAGACTTTTCAAGTAAATTATACTTTTTCAAAATGCCCCGCAGTTGGTGGTAGCTTAAACCTAATATTTCAGCGGTTTTCTTTTGATTATATTGGCTTTGGGCTAAGGCACTTTTTAGCAGGTTAATCTCATAGTTTTCAGTATGCTCTTTAAAGTCTAATGGGAAGCGAATATCTCTGTCTGTTGCACTGGTGCTAACTGATGATGCTTCATTTTCAGTGGAGTCATCGGTTACTGGAACCGCGACTGAAGTATCGGGAGCTTGATGCTCTGTTTGCTGCCTTTCACGAGTTTTGATTCTTGATGTTGGTCGATAAGGAGAGGCAAAAGGATCGACAATAATGTGGTCAATTTCTTCACCTTCAGATCCTCGACGATAGACGCTGCGTTCGACCACGTTTTTAAGTTCGCGGATATTACCTGGCCAGCGATATGACATGAGTTGCTCTATAGCTACTGGACTAAAACCGCCAAAATAATCTAAATTCAGTTGCCTTGCCATGCTCACGGCAAAATGCTCTGCTAAAGGCATAATGTCTTCTGTGCGGCTACGAAGGGGCGGTAGGGTGATAACATCAAAGGCTAACCTATCCAGTAAATCAGCCCTAAATTCACCATTTTCAGCTAATGAAGGTAAGTCCTCATTGGCAGCACAAATTAACCTTACATTGGTATTAACTGTTTTACTGCCACCCACTCGTTCGAATTCACCGTATTCGATGACACGTAACAGTTTCTCTTGAATTAATCCTGAGGTATTGGCCAGCTCATCTAAAAATAAGGTGCCTTCATCGGCGCGTTCGAAGCGACCTTCATGTTTGCCTTTCGCGCCCGTAAACGCACCAGACTCGTGGCCAAACAGTTCGCTTTCAAGTAATGATTCACTTAATGAAGAGCAGTTTAATTTAATAAACTCTTTATCCCAACGGCCTGATAAATAGTGTAACCGCTCGGCGATTAATTCTTTACCTGTGCCGCGTTCACCAATAATTAATACCGGCTTAGAAAGTGGGGCAACTTTAGAAACATGTTCTAATACCTCTAACAAAGCATTAGATTGTCCGATAAGATTGTCTTGCTCAAATTGTTTAGTCACTGTAATTTTTAGTCTATTACGCTAACAAGTGGTGAAAATCATAATAGTGGGCTGTGGCATTAAAAGAAAGAAAAAGTTAACATTTTGGTTATGATGTTGAATTGTCTGGTTTTTTAAAAGTTGGCACAACTCGTGAATAGTAAACTTCGACATTAACAATATTTTTGAGGGACACATTATGGGAATCTTCTCACGCTTTGCAGATATCATTAATTCGAACATCAGTGCTTTACTTGATAAAGCTGAAGATCCAGAAAAAATGGTACGCCTGATCATTCAGGAAATGGAAGACACGTTAGTTGAAGTACGCTCTACTTCTGCAAAAGTATTAGCAGAAAAGAAAGAATTACTAAGACGCATTAGCCGAGTTCAAGAGCAAGTGATTGATTGGCAAGCTAAAGCTGAATTAGCTTTATCGAAAGATAGAGAAGACTTAGCAAAAGCTGCGCTAATTGAAAAACAAAAAACGGTTTCATTATTAGAAACCCTTGAGATGGAACTTCAAGTAGTAGAAGAGCACATTGCTCGTCTTAAACATGAAGTTGAACAGTTACAAGAAAAACTGAATGATGCCAGAGCACGCCAAAAAACCATTATTATGCGCAAGCAAACTGCCACTTCACGTTTAGAAGTTAAAAAGCAGCTTGATTCAAGTAAAATTGATGATGCGATGGTGAAGTTTGAGCAATATGAGCGTCGCGTTGAAGGTTTAGAGTCACAAGTTGAAGCTTATGATATTGGTAAAAAGGGTAGCCTTGCTGATGAGTTTGCGGCACTTGAAGCTGAAGATTCAGTCAATGACGAACTTGAAGCATTAAAAGCGAAAGTGAAAGCTAAATCGCAACCTAAATCAAAAACTAAATCAGACAAGTAAACTTTTTCAGAGGTGAGTTATGGATATGGATCTTCTTATTGCCCCAATCATTATATTTTTAGTTATTGTGGCACCTATTTGGTTGATTCTTCATTATCGCAGTAAGCGACAAGTGAGTCAGGGGCTCACTGAAGAAGAGTTTACACAATTGAATGAATTAATTGCCCAAGCTGAAAAAATGGGCCGACGTATTGAAACATTGGAAGCTATTTTAGATACGGAAGCGCCAGAGTGGAGGGGGAAAGATGAGCACAGCTAACGGTCGCACATTATACCGTATCCCATCATCAGGCAAAATTTCTGGGGTATGTGCAGGGATTTCAGACTTTTTTAATCTTGAAACCTGGTTAGTCAGAGTGGTCGTAGTCTCAATATTTTTATTGGGTGGTTCTGGGCCTGTGTTTATTATCTATGTCGCCTTATGGATGATATTAGATATTAAGCCTGAAGATACAACACATGCCAAAGGCCACAAAGATATTGAAGTGAAGAAAAAGGTTTGGCAGGCAGGAGAGCCGGCAAAACGTGCCTTACATGATGTAAATAGTCAGTTTTATGCACTTGAAATTAGACTGCAACGACTTGAGCGCCATGTCACTTCCGATAATTTTGATTTGAAAAGAGAAATTAATAATCTTTAACTCGATTCAGACGACTATCTTCATATAATTCCAATGGGCGGTTTACCGCCCTTGTGTTTTTTTAGCAAAGACTTGATTATCAGTACTTGAAAATATTTTTCATCCCTATTTTGCTTATTCCTTAATTTGAGATTAACTATGAGCTTTATTGATCGTTCAATTAATAAAATTTCCCAAAAAACTCATCAATTAGTTCATCGCTCAACCGATCGGCATGTTCGTTTAGCCGTGACCGGTTTATCAGGGGCGGGTAAAACCGCCTTTATAACAGGGCTGGTTAATCAAATGCTCCATGCGGGGCTGCAATCAGAAAAAAGCCAAACTCAAAACCCATTGCCTTTGTGGCAAGTGTGCCGTGAAAATCGTTTGATAGGCATTAAACGCGCCATGCAACCTGATTTAGCCATTGCCAGTTTTGACTATAAAGGAGCGATGACATCATTAACCCAGTCGCCTGCAACTTGGCCTGCATCAACCCGTAATATCTCTGAGTTAAGGCTAGCGATTAAATATCGTCCTCAAAAGGGCATATTGGCAAAACTTGCTGATACTGCCACCTTGTATGTGGATATTGTTGATTACCCAGGTGAGTGGTTATTGGATTTACCAATGATGAAGCAAAACTTCATCCAGTGGTGTGAGTCACAAATTGACGTTAAGCACCGATTAGCTGCCTCAAGCTATTATCCGCAGTTTGTTAGTGTATTAGCTAACATCAATTTATCAGAAACTGCTGATGAGCATAAGTTAAAGCAGATTGCAGACTTGTACCAAACATTACTGGTCGACTTGGTTAACAACCAAGGCTTTTATCTTGCACAGCCTGGTCGAATGCTATTACCTGGAGAGTTTGCCGATACCCCTTTATTGGCCTTTTTCCCACTCATAAATCTCAGTAATGATGAATTAGCCAATTTAGAAAACGCTGCTGACTCTAGCTATTACCAAGTGCTAAAGCGTCGCTATGAAGAGTATGTTTCAGTGGTGGTTAAGCCGTTTTATCGGGATTATTTTGCTAGTTTTGATCGTCAATTGGTGCTGGTGGATTGCTTTAATGGCCTAAACAGCGGTAAAGCACAATTTGAGGATATGGGTAATGCACTCAATAGTATTGTCGAAAGCTTTCATTTTGGACAATCGAGTTTATTAAGGCGTTTGTTCTCACCTAAAATTGATAAGTTACTGTTTGCCGCCAGTAAGGTTGACAGGGTTACTCGTGATCAACAGAGCCATGTATTAAGTTTATTGACCGATATGCTAAAACACAGTCAGCACTTTGCTAACTATGAAGGCTGCGAAGTCGAAACGATGGCCATTAGCGCCATCAAAGCCACACAGCATGGCATGGTATCAACAACCAGTGGCGAGCAAGAAGTGGTCAGAGGCATAGATAAAAATCAGCAAATGCTCACCATATTTCCAGGCGAAGTGCCTCAGCGGTTACCCCAAGATAGCTTTTGGGACAAGCAAGGCTTTAATTTCGTGTCTTTTAACCCGCCTCGATTACCACAATCATCGATGTCCGACCCTCGTTTTGAGCATATTCGCTTAGATCATCTTTTACAGTTTTTGCTGGGGGATAAGTTGCAATAATATGAGTAACAATAATAGCAAGAGAACAGAGTTTGAAGACGCTCAACTTAAGCAGCAGCAAGTGTTTGATACTGAAACGCTTGATTCGGGTAAGGATCAAGACGTTAAAGGGTCACAATCATTTACCGATGTCGAGTTTATTTGTGAAACTAATTTAGCAAAACTCCCTGAAACCATCGATGAACTCGAGTCCATCGATAAGCTCGGCGCTAAGCCTAAAAAAATCTCAATGCTTGCCAAGTTATCATTGTTAGCTTTGATACTGGTGGTTATCGTTCAAACCATACAAGGGCTGCAAACTGCCTACCTGCAAAGCCCGTGGCTATTTGGTTTTTACGTGACAGTGGCGGGGATCATCATGGCGTGGGCTGGGGCAATAACCCTGTCAGAGTGGAAAAAACTGATAAAGCTTAAACATGTGGCCGATACCCAAGCCACAGGCGAGCGTTTAGCGTTAAGTATGCAGCGCGGTGAAGCCAGTAAGTTCATCAGCCCCTTATTGCAAAAATACCCAGATACCGAAGGTAAAAAGCAATATTTAGCCATTAATAGCGTTGAACATAATGACGCTGAAATGGTGATGCTATTTGATGAATTAGTCTTGTCTGAACGCGATGAAAAAGCCAAAAAAATTGTAAGTCGCTTTGCGGCGGAGTCGGCACTACTGTTAGCGGCGAGTCCTTTAGCAGTATTAGATATGGCGATTATTTTATGGCGTAATCAGCGCATGGTTAATTTTATTGCAGATGTATATGGCATTGAATTAGGCTATTGGAGCCGGATTAAACTGATAAAAAGTATCGTACTAAATATTGTTTATGCTGGCACCACTGAAGTGGTAACAGATTTAGGCACCCAGTTATTATCGGTTGAAATGACCGGAAAGTTATCAGCACGTTTAGCCCAAGGTTTAGGCGGAGGTTTATTAACTGCGCGACTTGGTTATCAAGCCATGAGCTTATGTCGGCCGCTAAGTTTTAAAGCGCAAAATCGCCCTAAATTGAGCCAAGTGCATCAGCAGTTGTTAGGCGAACTAAAAAGCTTTTCTGCGAGTGTAATGAAAATAAATAAAAATAAGCAAAAACAAACAGTAGAAAAATAATCTTACTTATTTTTGCAAAAAATAAATTGTTTACTACAGTTTTATGTTAGCGATAAATGCCCTGTTTTTAATAGATCATTTTCTTGTTGAATAGGGTGTAACGCTGACAAATACCGACCATGGATAGGGAAGTTGGTCGGGTTATTAAATAGGACTTTAAGGAGTTAACAATGAAACATCCATTACTCATGGGCGTCATGCTCACCTGCGCGTTATCAGCAGCAAGTATCAGTTTGGCTGTCGCCAAAGACACCACTAAACCAGCAGCACTCACTTCAGCTGAAATGTCTAAAACCACAGCCGTGAAAAGTAGCAATACAAAGATGGCTAAGGTGAATATTAATAAAGCGACAGCAGAGCAGTTACAAGCCCTCAATGGTGTTGGTGAAGCCAAGGCAAAAGCCATTGTGGAATATCGAAATAAATATGGTAAGTTCAAAAATGTCCAGCAATTAACCCAAGTTGCCGGTATAGGTGAAAAGCTGGTTGAGAAAAATGCTAAAGCGATAAGTTTGTAATTTATCAATTGACGACTTGGTATTAAAAAAGGGAGCTTTCGCTCCCTTTTTCAGTTTACAGATTCAATGGATGGTTACTGAGCGGTAAGTTGCTGACCGTTGACTTCAAAAGAATCTTCACCCATTAAATATAAGTAGGTTGGCATGATATCTTGTGCGGTTTTTAATGTTTGTGGATCTTCACCTGGGTAAGCTTTTGCGCGCATTTCAGTGCGGGTTGCACCAGGGTTAATACTATTTACACGCAGGCTAGTGCCTTCACATTCATGGGCAAGTACTTGCATCATGCCCTCAGTCGCAAATTTAGAGAACGCATAAGGTCCCCAATAAGCTCGTCCTTGACGACCAACACCGCTAGAAGTGAAGACAATAGATGCTGATGGTGCGCTGCGCATTATCGGTAATAAGGCTTTAGTTAAGATTACTTGGGCGGTGACGTTCACTTTCATTACATCTTCAAGTGATTCAAGGTCGATATGTTCAAACGGCCCTAATGCGCCAAGTAAACTGGCATTATGCAGTAATCCATCTAAATGACCGAATTGCTCAGCGATAGTTTCGGCCATATCTTGATAGTTTTGCTCTGTGGCACCTTTTAAATCTAATGGCACAATAGCAGGTTTGGGATAACCAGCTTGTACTATTTCATCATAAACCGTTTCAAGTTTTTTAACTGTTTTACCTAGCAAAATAACGGTCGCGCCGTGTTTTGCGTAGTTTATCGCCGCAGTGCGACCAATACCTGCGCCAGCGCCGGTAACCAGGATTGTTTTATTTTTTAGTAAATCTTTTTTAGCTTGGTATTCCAACATGATTCAATTTTTCCTTGGACTGTAAAAGCATGTCAAATCTCGTTTCGAACAAAAGGTAAACGAACGTTTTAAACAATTGACTTATATTTGTTAGTGAATAGTATGTTTCTTTGTAACAAATTTGTGGCTAACTCTATAATTTTACGTTAACTTGAGATGAGTTAAGGACAAAAATATGTCCTTATGGTCATGCGTTTACACTATTGTGACCAATTTTTGGGGAAATTAAAATTATTACAACAAGATTTGGGGAAAAAAAGATGAAAAGACTCATATTGGGTGTTGCTATTGCATCTGCTCTTGGGCTTAGCGGCTGTAGTGAAGATAGTTCTAACGAAGCAAAAGATAATGTAGAAACGCTAATTCCATTCTCTCAAGTGGTATTTGACCCTGCTGCAGGTGATGTGCCATTACCAAATGACCTTTTATTTAACGGAACACTTGATGGAACGCTAGCTATACCAGGTGAAGACGGTATTGATTATGTTGATCCATCGCTTGCTTTGGGGGCATTAGATGGCTGGTCAACTTCATCACCAATTTCGCTTAGTGTTGATTTAGCAACAGACTCTGATGGTGCAATGCTCACCCTTGATGAAGCCTCTGTTTCTCAACCTGGTGCAGTAAGATTATTTGAAGCCACTGTTGGCGGCGCTTTATCATCTGATCCTGAATGTAGCGATGCGCCCTCTGTATCAGCATGTAAAGTGGGTGATGAACTGCAATTTGGTGTTGATTTTGTGGCATTAGCTTCAGGTAATAAAATTGCAATCGTGCCTTTAAAACCGCTTAAAGCTAATCAATCTTATATTTACGCTACCACCACATTAGTTCAAGACTCTGCAGGCCGCGCCGTTGAACCATCGAGCACATATAATTTATTAAAACTAGATATCGACACTAAGCCTCTTGAAACACCTGACCAATTATTCCTTCAAGGTTTAGTTAATAGTTATGAAAAGGGCTTAGCCGCAGAGCATGGTGTTGATGCTGAAACTATTTCATATTCTGGTTTGTTTACCACCCAATCGGTTGCAGATGTATATGAAACCAGCAAATTATTGATGGCATCAAGCGATCCGTATAAACCTTCTTTTGTTCAACCGCCAATGCCTATGGATAATGGGTTTGGTGGCACGGTGACCGTTGCCCAAGCTGCGGGTTTAACTCCGGCAGATGGACTTGCCTATGTGGTTTCTGACATCGCTGAAATCTATACCGCTGTAGTACGTTTACCATTTTATGGTGATTGTTCATCTGCAAGTTGTGTTATTCCAATTGTAGATGGTGCGCCTACGGCGCCAAATGGTCGCTGGTTCGCACAAGGCGATAGCCCTGTATCGGTTTTATTAGCGCTTCAGGCTGGAACCATGAGCCAAGCTAACTTTGGCCAACAAGCTGTTGCACAAGGTGTTGACCCAGCGGTGGCATTGCAAAATCCAGCATTAATGGCTGGTAAAACGTGGAAATTGGATGATGGCACTGATGCCGATACCACAAAGCATTTAACCAAGTTTAATCCAATTCCAAAAATCATGGGTTATGAAGATGTCACGGTTCAAATTACTCTGCCAAATGCCGCTAAGTTAGCTGCATTTAGCGCACAAGCAGGGTTACCATTTGTAGCACCAACTAACGGCTGGCCAACAACAATGGCATTGCATGGTTTAGGTGGCACTAAGCAAATGGCCTTAGCTTATGCGGGCACATACGCAGCAGCTGGTATTGCGACGATTGCCATTGATATGCCACTGCATGGCGATCGCTCGTATGATGCTGATGGCGATGGCATCTACGATATTTCAGCCACTAGTGATTTATTTGGCCCACAATATGCTAATGGTAATCCGCTCGTGTTTGTTAACGTAGCAAGTACTTTGACTGTGCGTGATAATTTCCGCCAAGCCACATTAGATCATCTAGGTCTACGTTTGTTGCTAACGGGTATGTATAGCCAAATCGCGCAAGCGGGTGGTCAACAAGTATTTGATATCAGCAAAATCAGTGCTCAAGGCTTAAGCTTAGGTGGCATTGTTGGTACTACTGTTTCAACTTACGCATCAACAGGTTTAGTTAATCCTGCTGACGGCAGTGCATTGCCAAATGCTTATGCTATTAATGCCGCATCTTTGGTTGCTCCTTCTGGTGGCTTAGCCGGTTCATTTGCCGGTTCTGCGACTTTTGGTCCGGTATTATTTGATACTGTTACAGCAACTGATGATTTTATGGATTTGGTTGATGAAGCTAATGTGGGTGATTTTGAACCTGATACACCTGAGTACGCTGCGTTAGTGCAAGCTGTATATGCTGAGTTTATTCCAACATTTGCCTTTGCTGTGCAAACGGCGGTTGATTCAGCTGACCCAATTAACCATGCGTCAATGTTAGCTGATACACAACTACCGGTTCATTTAATTGAAGTTGTAGGTGATGGTGCGGGTAACTTATCTGACCGAGTATTACCTAATCAGGTTGAAGGCTTCCCATTATCAGGAACAGAGCCGTTAATTGCAGCGATGGGCTTAGATTGTGTAAGTTCAAATAATGCAGGTTCTGGTGCCGTTCGCTTTAGTAAAGGTCATCACAGTTCAATAGTAAGCCCAGCTGAAATTGATGGTGTGACTGACGGTATGGCTGGCGCAGCAACAGTAGAAATGCAGACACAAGTTGCTGGTTTTGCTAAGTCAGCAGGCTTAGGTGCAGCAACGATTTTGGTTGATAACGACGAAGTGCTTCAAGCATGCGAGTAATAGAGATTAATAATTTAATCTTTTGATTAAAAACCCAGCATTTGCTGGGTTTTTATTGTCTACCGGGTTTAACTTCCTGCTAAGATAACGGCAATTAACTTTTCCCATTTGGAGTGTATTTTGGAGTTTTTATCCGAGTACGGCATGTTTCTAGCGAAAGCCGTCACTATTGTCGTTGCAATTCTTGCCGTTGTTATTGTGGTTTTAGCAAGCAGTATTAAACATAAAACTGAAAAGGGTGAGTTAAAGCTTACTGATGTTACTGATGAGCTAAAGGAACTTGAGAAAGAATTAAAGCAAGAGCTGCTGTCTAAAAAGCAATTTAAAGCTTATGAGAAAAAACTAAAAGCTGATGAAAAAGCGGCTGATAAAGAAGATGCTCCCACTTCAAAAGTATTTGTTATCGATTTTAAAGGCAGTATTGATGCAGGTGAAGTCGCCTCATTAAGAGAAGAAATTACTGCGGTATTAACCGTTGCTGATGAAAACGATCAAGTGTTAGTGAATGTTGAAAGCGGCGGCGGAATGGTGCACGGCTATGGTTTAGCCTCTAGCCAGTTAGACCGCTTGAAGCAAGCCAATATCCCACTGACTATCTGTATTGATAAAGTGGCAGCCAGTGGCGGTTATATGATGGCCTGTGTTGCGAACAAAATTGTTGCCGCGCCATTTGCGATTGTGGGTTCAATTGGTGTTGTTGCCCAATTACCAAACTTTAGCCGTTTACTTAAAAAACACGATATTGATTACGAGCAGCATACCGCTGGTGACTTTAAGCGGACTTTAACCGTGTTTGGTGAAAATACTGATGAAGGTCGTGAAAAGTTCCAACAAGAGTTGGAAGAAACCCATGTGTTATTTAAACAGTTTGTCAGTAAGTACCGTCCAGATATGGATATTGCAAAAGTCGCAACCGGCGAGCATTGGTACGGTCAACAAGCGATTGAATTAGGCTTAGTTGATGCTATTTCTACCAGTGATGATGTGGTGCTTGAGTTAGCCAAAAAACACCAAGTCATTAAAATTAAATATCAAATGAAAAAGAAACTGGCTGATAAAATTGCCCATGGCGCTTCTTTATCGGTTGATAGTGTATTAAACCGTTTGATGGAGCGTGATAACGCTGTTAAATAAGCCATTTAGAATAGGGTATCGATGCAAAGAGAATTAGGCTACAAGGCAAATATGATGGTAGGGGATCAATGTTACCCTGCCTTTGAACTACGGAATTTGCTTAACTTTATTGAACTGCATCTTGGCGACGTTGTCGCTACTGATATCTATTTAAAAATTGGCTTAGGGCCGCAAGAACTCAACGCCATGCAGTTTGTTTATGTATGGCAGGTTGAGTATGCCATGGAAGTGTTAAGAACGACCTCGCCAGATCCTGAAATTGGCGCTCGATTGGGCGCCAGTTATCAAATTGCCAGTCTTGATGTGTTACTGCCTTTCTTTGATAAATTTACCACCTTAAATCAATGCCTACTGTTTGTGATCAAAAACCCTGATTTAGCGGGTAGCTTTGCTGATACTGTTATTCGTTTTGATGAGACTAGATTATGGGTAAGGTGGCTCAATACCGGAAAAGCTAACGCCCAAAAGTTTGCTTTTCAATTTCAGCACAGTGTTTGTGCGTTATTAGGCGCAGCAAGGCAGTTAGTGGCTTCAACTGTGGTTATTGATGAAATTCATATGGCAGAGCCTCAATGTAACACTGAGTTTTTAAGTGCAGAAACCGGCGCTAAAATTGTGTTTGATTGTGATTTCTATGAGTGGGGTATTGATATTGCTATACTCAATACACCGCTAAGTTATCAATTTGACCACCTTGCCTTAGCCGCTTCGGTGCCAGATGGCGTGTCATTTATTGAGCCGCTGCTGACAGATATTCGCCTATGCATGCCTAAGCCACCCAAGCTTGAACAATTGGCAGAAAAACACCATATGAGCGCCCGAAGTTTACGCCGAAAACTATCGGCTGCGGGAACCAGTTATCAAAAGCTGGTGGATCAAGTGCGCTGCCAAGCAGCGATAAATTTAATTTTAGCAAATGAGTTGAGTGCAGAAGACATATCTGAAGTGCTCGGTTATGGCGATGTTAGCCATTTCAGACAAAGCTTTAAGCATTGGCTTGGCTATCCACCCGGTCACTTCTTAAAGCTTAATCTTGTCAGTTAACAGTCTTTAGTTTTCCTATTTCATTGCTTAATTATTCATTATTTAACGGTGCACTCTGCTACAGCTAATTTAACTGCACGTTGCAATGGTGATAGCCATGTCATCAATCCAGCGTTTAATTAAATCAGCGCCTTCAATGTGGGTCATTTCTCGGCCAATGGGCGGCATTCTATCTTTAGGGCTTAACAGTGTTTGTCGATAATGCACAATAGAGCGCTCGCCATTGCCAGGAACAATGTCATAAGCAAGCCCATTAGGGCCGCCATCCCAACCTGGTGGCTGCTTACAAACGCCATACTCAAATGAAGTATGATCAATATGATACTCAAGTCTGAGGCCTGAAATGCTGGCAAAGCCCTCTGCGCTATGACAATGGGCGCAATTCACATCGAGGTAGCCTTTAGCGCGGCTGGTTAATTCTGCTGTTTCATCATTAATGGCAAAAGATTGTGCAACGCTGTTAAGCGCGGGTAAGTTTATTAACTGGCCTTGCTGTGCCCACTGAGTCAGTTGATTAATGGGGGTGTTGTTACTGTCTGTTATTTGGCGGTTTAATAAATGGGCTTTAAGTCCAATAGGCTTTATGTTGCTGCTTCCTTGCTCATTAACTTGATGGCAAATTTTACATTCAGCTTTGCTGGGAATGTGATAATCAAAACTAATCGATTCGCCCTGATTATTCATGGTGTGGGCCACATTCGCGCCAGCGATAACAAGTTTAGCTTGGCCTTGAAGCCATTGGTAGGCTAATGCTGTCCAGCCCGTTTCTCGATGGATTAATAGCCGTGTTTCGATTAATTTCTCATTATCTGCGCCACTATTTTGGGTATCAAAAGGTAACGCAAAGCTTTTAACTAATACACTACCAACGGGTAATTCGAATTGGCTTTGGGCTTGAAAGCTGATTGCTTGATTATCAGGTAAAAAAATGAACCGATATTTACTGGCGTAATTGGAAAATAACTCAGTAGATAGTTGGTAAAGCATACCTGGGCTTCGTGGTGATTCAGTTGGTTTGCTTGGGTCGATAAACAAGCTGTAATCCGCTAGATTGTCACAATCTGCGCTCATTAATGCGGGCCAATTCACTTCGCTATTGTTTTGTAAACATAGCTCATCTGGCGCTGTCTCGGGATCCTCTGGCACTGATACTGGTGGCGTTGGCGTATCAAGGATATTGTTATCGTTATTATTCTCTTTTGAGTCAGAGCCGCCGCAGGCTATTAGCGACAAACATAAACTAATAACAAGTATTTGATGGGCTTTAAAAACAAACATTGATGACATCCTTGTATGAATAGAATGTACGATGAAAAAGCCGAGTTTCCCCGGCTTATTTGGTTTGATATAACCCGTGTTTACATTACATGGGTTAAAGCTTACTTAGGAGCATGATGCTGCAGGTAATCGCTTAATCCACTCGTTGATGAGTGCAACACCTTCATCATGGGACAAGCTACGGCCAATTTCAGGCATACGATCGCCAGGTTCATTGGTTTCCATACGGAAATGTAAGATTGACTCTTCAGGATTACCCGGAACCACATCAAAACCTAAGCTGCCGCCGCCATAAGCAACAGGTGACTTACAAGTACCATGAGAAAATCCTGCATCTTCATCATAACTGCGCCAGTACTCAAGCTTTAAGCCTGTGTTAGAGGCATTACCTTCAGGTCGATGACAATGGGCACAGTTAATATCTAAGTAGCCTTTAGCAACGGCCATAAGCTCAGTATCCGACATAGAATCAATATTTGCTTCATCGCCATCTTGGAATTTTGGCACCATAGGGACAGTGTCTAATTCTGGCACGCCTTGTAAAATACCTGCCGCTTGCCATTTCGCGAGTTGATTCATTGCTCCATCAGCATATGGGTAAGTTTTATTAAGGTGACGAGCTTTAGGTCCAATGGGCATAAATACCGCATTACTGTCTTCATCGGCTTTAAATTGATGACATTGCTTACATTGATTCATGCTGGGTACGACGTAATCAAATGCCAATTCAGCGCCTTTGTGAGTAATGGTTTTTCCTTGAATCGCGCCCGCTTTAGCAATAACAGCATCGGATTTATCGGCTTTCCAAACATAAGGCAGCGCTGTCCAGCCAGTGTCACGATGGATCAGTAATCGTGTTTCAATTAAATCCTCGTTTGCAAATCCACGATTATTAGTGTTTGTTGGTAAAGAGAAGGTTTTACTGATCACTGTGCCTACAGGGAAGTCGAATGATTCATTTTCGCTGTAGTCGGCGATAGTGCCATCAGGTAAATACACAAAGCGATATTTACTGGCATGATCGGTAAATAATGGCGTATTAAGATCATAAGCTAAGCCACCCGAGTTTGGCCCATCGGTTGGATTAGCCATATCTGCAAATAGATTATAATCAGACAGGTTAGGGCAGTTAGCTTTTAGTAGTGCATCCCAGCTGACATTATCACCACTGGCTTCACATAAGGCTAAATCACCATCGCCTTCAAGGCCGCCTTCACCTTCACCAATAGAGCCACCGCCACCGATTAAAGTGCCGCCATCACAACCTGCGGTATCATCATCAACACCACAGCCAAATATCTCATCACCAAAGGTAACGGTATGAACAGGTAGGCTCACTTGGGCGCAGTTCATTAAGTCCATTTGCGTTTTTTCATAAAGCACATCGGCAATACTGGCATCGGTATTATTATTGGCATATAAACGGCCAATACTTACCTCACCATTATTTTGCGCACACACGTTATCACTGCCATCGGCGGCAAAAGGTAACTCCTGTAAACCTAAATAGGCCGCGGTGCCGTTGTTAGAGAACATCTCACCTAAACCATCATATAAAATCCCCGGTAATGCGCCGTGGGTTAATACATAAGCGGTGATGATATCTTTAATTAAATAGCCTTTTGGCTTAGTGCCATAATCGCTGATCACGTTGTCATGAATGGAGATATTACGCGGTGTTGGACGCCAGCCATCATCAATAGCTTGGCCTGGTTGACCATAATTACCCACAAAAGTACTGATATCGGGCTCAGCAATAAAGAAGCTCGAAATAGTTAAGCCAACCGTGTCGTGGTTTGTAATTTCATTATTAAAAATTTCTACATCGTCAGTGGATAACACAATCACCCCAGTTCCGGGTGGCACAATATGTACCCCTGCTGGGTTTGATGATGCGTTAGCAAAATTCAAGGTATTATTATCGTAAACCTTGTTATTAAAAATACGTACGCTTGAACCATATCTATGGTTATTAATCGGTAAATCGAAGACTAAAATACCGCCGGTATTACCCATGGCCTCGTTATCGTAAACGTCGGCATATTTAGAGTTTTCAATTTCAATGCCGGCGACGTTTTCTTTAGCGATATTGCGGCGCACTACAATATATTGGGATTGGCCAACGTAAATACCGGCATCAGCACTACCGCGAACATAGGTATCTTCAATAAGAATGTTTTCACACTCTACAGGATACAAACCATAAGCACCGTTGCCTTCATCAAGTTCGCCTTCCCAAATGGTTGCCAATCTTCTTAAAATAATGCCATTGGTATTTTTGAGTTTAATACCGTTATTTTTGGCTTCGTTAACGGATAAGTCTTGAATAATAATGTTCATGGCATTTTGAACAAAAATACCATCACCCGAATTGGCCTCAGAAAAATCCAACACGGTTTCATCTTGGCCGTAACCCATAATGGTAATATTTTTGGCAAAACTGCCGTCGCCGTCTACATCACCATCAAACAGTAAGGTTGATTCTATTTTGAAGTTACCTTTGGGTAATACGATAACGTCATTACTTTGGGCGTTGATTAATGCTTCTTGAATACTGATAGTGAGGTTATCACCCGCTTCGACCATGATGGCACCTTCAGGGAAGGTGGGACCGGTTTCTGCTGGTGGTTGAACAACGGGTGGGATTTCGGTGATCTGTGAATCGTTATCATCTGAGCCGCAGCCCGCTAAACTGATTGTGACAGCTGTTGCTACAAGTGTAGGTACCAGCCAAGGCTTTGTCTTGTTGAACATAGCATCTCCTGCTTTTTATTATTTATGTCCTACTCCAGCGTTATACGCCCCAAAGGAGTGGATACGATTTATTCGTATGTTGTTCAACATGCCTTGGAGGACACTTGTTAATCAATGTGAAATCTGGCCACATTTATTTAACAAGTTTTTTTGATGTATCTTGCACAAGGAAGGATGATAAAAAAGGAGCAATAAAAAACGGCAGCTAGGCTGCCGTTTATGGGGAGAATAGAGTTAATTATGCTTTATAGCTAAGGTGTTGATGGAAGCCTACAGTTAAATCGATGTGCTCTTTATCAAAGTCGATGTCACTGATAAATTTACGCATCGCATCTTCAACTTGGTTCATAAAGCGGCCATAACCACCATCAGCAATATCACTATCACCCGCAACAATGACAAAGCGTATTGCTTCAGTAATGACATTTCCATCCCAATGACAGATAGGCTCAGCATCTGTGGCACTAGGGTCAAAACCGATCATTTGAAATTCAGCGGTACTTTGTAAATCTTCAAACTTACTATTACGTACTAAAGGTACTTTACCATTAGCAACCACGGCTAATTTATTCAGTTGTTTTGAGCGAGCAGCGTCAATAAATTTTTGGCAAACCTTTTGGTAACTATCGCTAAAATCATTGCGGTTTTCTGCAAGTAGCTGATTTTTAATTCGGCGACCAACAGGCATAGTGATCTGAACGTAAGAAAGTGCACTGACATCTTCTGGTAATGGGCAGTCACGATGCTGGTAGCGGCTATTAAGCGCTCTTAGCTTATAACCGTAGGTTTCTTTATGACCTTTATTTTTGGCAAATAGATCATAAGAAATATGCTGGTGATCGCGTATTTTGGTTGCCAGCTTCTGAGTGGGTAACTGTGGCATTAATGCCTCAGTAAACTCACGAATACGAGCATGAAAGTTTGCTGCTTTGCTGCGAATTTCATCACCCGTTGCTAAAAAGACCACTTTAAGTTTTTTAGCGCGATAATCAGGAATCATGTGTAAACGGTTTGCTTCATGATGCACCGGGTTATAGAAAAATCGTAACTGCTCTTGGGTTGAAAAACAGTAAACCTCATTATGAAAACGCACAACAGGGAGTTTATCTGTCGCAACAACATGGACATTATAAAGTTCAAATTTATCCGCGGTTTGAAAAACCAGCTTAGAAAACTCTTGGTAGCAGTTTTCTAACGTTTCATAATGAGCGATAAACTCATCGGTAAGTGGGAAACCAACGGTAATATATTGATTTTTTCTGGTCGTAGTAGGTAGGTAAACTTTCTTTTGCCGACTGATAGCCATGAGATTTCCTTGTAGTCATAAACAAAATACCAAACCTTATTGCTCAAAAACTGTCATTAAGGATTAGTATTTTAGAACGTTTGAACAAAGTTATTTGTGTATCATTCTAAATCCTAAACCTTAAAATAAAATTACTATTTTAGGCTTTTGTTCTCATTTTTGACTAAATGTTTTAACCTCTGTTACTTTTTTACTGCATCGATGATCCATGGACTCATCCATTGCGTAATTTTAGGCTGGGCATCCTCATTAGGGTGAATGCCATCTCGTTGCATTAAGTCAGGGTTAGGAGCGATTTCCTGCATAAAAAATGGGATCAGTTCAATATCATAATCACTGGCCAATTGATGATAAACATCATTAAACATTTTAGTATATCGAGGACCATAATTTGGCGGCACCATGATTTCAGTAAGTAACACATCGGCGCCACTTTGTTGAGATAACTCAATCATTTTTGTAAGATTTGATTTCAGCTGTTTTGGGGGGAACCCACGTAGACCATCATTACCACCAAGCTCAATAACAACAAGGTCAACAGGGCTCGAAGCCAGTAGATCTGGTAGTCTACGTAATCCGCCAGCTGTGGTTTCACCGCTGACAGAGCCATTAATAATTTGGTATTCGGGCAGGTCATTACGTAACAATTGTACCCAACCTTGCTCTTCCGACATGCCATAACCTGCACTTAGACTATCGCCAAGGATTAAAACCGTGGCAGCATAGCTAGGTGTCGATGTTAACAACGCGGATGTGACCAGTGTTGAAAACGACACTGCAGATACCACAACTAAGATGAAAGCCGCATTAAGCAGGCGTTTCGCCGGTAATAATAAGAAGGATCGTATGTCTACTAATTTTGCAAATAATTCCAGTGCCATTAATGTAACTAACCTCAATAAAACAGTGGTGACCCAAGAGGGAGAGCTCACTATCCTCAACGGCATTAATATGGATGTCAAGCAGGGAGACAGTATTGCTATTCTTGGGCCTTCTGGATCTGGCAAGTCAACCTTACTGGGTTTACTGGCTGCGCTTGATACGCCAACATCGGGTGAGATCTATCTTGATGGCCAAGCATTATCGGGCCTGAATGAAGAGCAAAAAGCCGCCTTGAGAAAACAAAAGGTCAGTTTTATTTTCCAATCTTTTATGTTGGTCGATACCCTCACAGCCCTTGAGAATGTCATGCTGCCAGCGGAGCTTGCTGGTGTCAGCAATGCTAAAGAAAAGGCCCAAAGCATGCTGGGCAGAGTGGGGCTTTCCCATCGTTTGACCCATCTTCCTAAGCAATTATCGGGCGGCGAACAACAACGTGTGGCTATTGCTAGAGCCTTCATTTGCGAGCCTAAAGTGTTATTTGCTGATGAACCTACCGGAAATTTAGACAGTGTAAACGGCGATAAAATTGCTGATATGTTGTTTGCCTTAAACCAAGAAAGTGATACCACGCTGGTGTTAGTGACCCATGATCTTGAATTGGCTAAACGCTGCAAACGTCAACTGGTGATGGAAAATGGTCATTTGTCTGAACCTGCGATAACGGCTGCAAACACTAACTCGACGCTTGAAAACGTGACCGAGGAGGCCAGCTAATGGAGTTACAATTAGCGTGGCGTCTGTTTAAAAGAGAATTAATGCAAGGCCAGCTAGTACTAATTGTATTGGCGATAACCTTGGCTGTGTTATCGGTCAGTGGTCTTGCTCGAGTGAGTGAGCGATTACAAGTTGCCATTAATGGTGAGGCGGCTAATTTTATCGCCGCTGATCGCATTATTGATTCACCTGTTAAAATTGATGACAAGGTATTGGCGATAGCAGAGTCATTATCGGTTAACTATGTCACCAATATGAAGTTTAACTCCATGGTTTACTCGGGTGACAAATTTCAACTGGTGACCATAAAAGCTGTTGCTGATGGTTATCCACTGCGGGGCGAAATAGAGCTATCATCAGGCGCGACTCAAGCACTGCCCGCTAAAGGTGAGGCGTGGTATGAAAATCGCTTAGGGGGGTTACTGAATTACCCCAAAACCCTTGAACTGGGTAATATAGAGCTTAATTTAAGCGCTGAGATTAGTCGTTTACCCGATGCAGGCTTTAATCCTTTTGCATCATCACCAGTACTTTTAATGCGTCTTGATGATGTTGACTCAACAGGCATTATCCAACCAGGTAGTCGAGTCAGTTATATTTATCAATTTGCTGGCGATGCAGCGCAATTAACCAAGTTTGAAAACCAAGTTAAACCGCTATTAAATAATAGTCAGCGCTGGGTAGACGTTCAAAGTGGTGATTCACCGATTGCCTCTGCGGTAAAACGTGCCGAACGCTTTTTATTGCTGGCAAGCTTGTTAGGTATTGCCCTTGCGTGTGCAGCCATTGGTATTGCCGCTCAGCGCTATTGTCAGCGTCATTATGATGTGGTGGCGATGCTTAAAACCTTTGGCGCTTCAGCTAAGCAAATCCGCAGCTTGTTTGGGTTGCACCTCATGTTGGTAACGGCATTAGGTATTGTCTTAGGTTTAATCGGTGGTGTGCTACTGGATATTGGTATTACCCAGTTTTTACCTGCTGAAATAGCGGCTTATTCTCCGCCTTATAGCCGACCAATTCTTCTGGGTGTCAGTACCGGGCTCATCAGTGCATTTATGTTTTCTGCCTATCCATTGATGCGCTTGTTAGCTATTCCACCATTACGGGTATTACAGCGTCAATTAGAAGGCTTACAGCTAGGCATGTGGCTGCATTTGTTGCTGAGTTTAGGGGCGATGGCGCTACTGGGCTACTTATATTCACGCAGTATTGAACTGACCATGACTGTGGTGTTGGCTGTATTGTTATTGGGAGTGCTGCTTAGCGTGCTGGGCTTTGTGATGATCCGCCTTGGTCACAGCGTTGGCATGAAAACCACCAACCCATTTCAGTTAGCATTAGCGGGTCTGCGCCGCAGAGCTAGACAAAATGCAGTGCAGTTGGTTGGGTTTAGCAGCGCATTAGTGCTTTTACTGACCATTTTGGCGTTAAGACAAGACTTACTCAATGAATGGCAAAAACAATTACCTGAAAATGCGCCTAACTATTTTCTGGTCAATATCGCCCCAGAAGATGCTAAGCCATTAGATGACTTCTTAGATACTAACAAAATTATCGCGACCGATATTTACCCTGTGATCCGTGGTCGCTTAACTCATATTAATGATGAAGAGTTGATTTCGCGAGATGAAGAAAAGTCTGGCATAGAAGGGCGAGTCGGTATTTCAAGAGAGTTAAATCTGACTTATCGTGACGCCTTGCCGCCTAACAACGACATCACTGAAGGCACATTTAATCAAGCAGATGATGAGGTGTCGGTCGAGTCAGGTGTAGCAGAGCGCTTAGGCTTAGCCCTTAACGATACCATGACCTTTACTATGGATAATCGGGCGGTTACCGTTAAAGTGACCAGCTTTAGACAAGTACAGTGGGAAACCTTGCAACCTAATTTCTTTATGATATTTAGGCCTAAAGCCTTAGAAGGTTTTTCGTATACTTCTATGGCGAGCTTTCATTTAAATGATGAAGACTTGAAACAAGCGGGCAGTTCGCTAACTGCAAATGCCGTGGTATTGCAGTTAATTCAGCAGTTTCCGACAATTTCGGTTATCGATGTTGGCGCTATGGTGCAACAACTTAGACAGATTATTGACCAAGTGTCATTGTCGCTTACCTTAGTGTTGGCACTGGTGTTACTGGCAAGTGCTTTAGTGCTGATAGCCCAAACGGAAGCAGGAATGGCGACTCGCCAGCGTGAGCTTGCAGTGCTGCGCACCTTTGGCGCTTCAGGCTGGTTACTTCGCTCAGCAACAGGGCTTGAATTTGCCATCTTGGGGGCTATAGCAGGCCTTTTAGCGGTGATTGTCGCTGAGTTTGCGCTGTACATGCTCAAAACCCAAGTGTTTGAACTTGTGGTGTACATGCACTGGCCGTGGTGGGCTATCGCCCCAATAGCGGGCGCTGCGGTGGTATCATTCTTAGGCATGTGGCGCTGCAGACAGTTACTTAATCGCTCCTGCGGTGAGTTACTTAAAGCAGGTTAATAACGCTTGATGAGCAATTAATAGCACTTATATAAATAGGTATTAGTTTAAATAGGGAGTTTAACTCCCTATTTTTATGCCTTATTACTAATCAAAAGGAGTTTGAAGCATGTTTGCGGTGATATTTAAAGCAACGGTTGGACAACAAGATAAGCATTATTCAGATACTGTTGCCGTGATGAGGGACCTAGCGTTTAACCATTATAATTGCATCGATTTTATTGCAGTATCAGAAGGGGATAAGGAAATCGCGATTTCATATTGGCATTCAGAGGCTGATATTCAAGCTTGGCATCAAGATTCAAAACATGCCGTGGCGCAAAAGTTAGGTCAAGATAAGTGGTACCGCGCTTACAGCGTTGAAGTTGTCGAAATTAAAAGGCAATATTCCTTCGATAATCAATAGTTGTTAACTTACTTTCTCCAGCTTCTTACTGCGAATAGTTAAATCATTTAATTATCAAAGTGAGTAAGTTTTATAACCTGCTGTTATTTAAAATTTGCTATGCTATCAAAACTAAAGATTAGCAGAGCGTGCCATCTGCACTTGCTGCTTGAATAACAAAGGTAACTTTGATGATTAATCAAAAATGGTTAACGACCTTCTTAAAATTGGCTGAAGTAGGCCACTTTACTCAAACTGCTGAGCAGTTGTTTATGACTCAACCGGGTGTGAGTCAGCATGTGCAGAAATTAGAAAAGCAGTTGAACGTAAAGTTAATCGAACGCTTTGGTAAGCGCTTTGAATTAACGTCGGCCGGTATGCAGTTACAGCAATATGGCCAATCTCTAGTTAAGGAACAGCAGCAATTATTAACCGATTTACAGCTTGATTCAGAACATGTGGGTGAGTGCCGCTTTGCTTGTTCAGGTTCATTAGCCTCATTGTTATATCCGCACTTTATTGATTATCAAATCAAACATCAGCAGCTGAATGTTTCAATCGAAGCTGGACCCAATAGAAGGATAATAGAGTTATTATCCAATAACGATATTGATATTGGCATTGTGACCCAGCTTGTTTCCGACCCTGAACTTGAAGTGTTAGCCATAGGCTATGAGCACCTTTGTCTTGTGGTGCCGAAAAGTGAATCAAAAACGGTAATAAATTATGATGAGTTAATGGCGTTGGGCATGGTTGCTCACCCAGATGCGATGCATAATTGGCAGCAAGTGGTGGCTAATAACTATAAAGATAAACAAGCAATAGAGGTTCGGGTTGTCAGTTATGTTAATCAACTTAACCAAATTTTGTTGCCAGTTTCAAAAGGCCTAGGTTTTACTGTGTTACCTGAGTTTGCAGTAAAAAGCTTTAGTGATGTAGCGGCAATATCGATTGCTAAACTTGATAAGCAGGTAAAAGAGCCCTTGTACATGATTTATAAAAAACATCGACCTTTACCAAAACGTTACCAGTGGTTTATGGATAAAACCACTGAGCTGGTTAACAGTAAATAGTGTTCTTGAAGACCACAATAATCAGAACTGCACATATCCAAGTGATTAGGCATTAAAAATTGAATCTAACGCTGGGTCAATATGGGTATATTTAAAGTTAAAGCCTGACGCCAATGTACGTTTGGGCAATACAAATTGCCCTTCAACAATTAAGTCTGCCATTTCGCCCATGGCTAACCGTAATGCTAATACAGGTGTCGGGATTTTAGCTGGGCGCTTTAAGGTAAAGCCTAATGATTGAGCAAATTGCTTGTGATTAACAGGATTCGGTGCGGTAGCATTGAAAATACCCTTAGCATCGTTAGAGTTAATTAAGTGTTCAATCAGATGGGTTAGGTCATCAATGTGGATCCAGCTAACCCCATGGGTGCCTTTACCAATCGGGCCGCCCAAGCCTAATTTAAACGGTGGCAACATTTTTGCTAATGCACCGCCATTTTTACCTAATACAATGCCAATTCTGAGCACACAGATTCGGGTGTTTTCTGACTGAGCTTTTAAGGCTAAGTGTTCCCACTCACTACAAACCTGATGGCTAAACTCATCATGGGCTTGGCTATGCTCATCAACAGGCTCTTGGCCTTGGCGACCATAAAAGCCGATGGCAGAGGCGCTAATAAAACTTGCTGGTGGGGTAGTGCTTTGTTGGATCAGCTGGGCCAGTCTGGCGGTTATATTCCAGCGACTGTCGCAAATACGTTGCTTTTGTTGTTGGCTCCAGCGTTTGCCGACAATGGGCTCTCCAGCTAGATTTATCACGCTATCAAATTCATTGAGATTGTCTAAGGTATCAAGGCCTGATAAGTAATGATGTTTATTACCCAGCACGGCTTCAGCATGCTCAATATTACGGCTAACAATAGTAAGCTTATGTTCTTCTTGCAGTAAATGTACTAATTGTTGGCCAACAAATCCTGTTGCCCCAGTTATTAAAATCTTCATAAAGTCTCACCATTCATTTTGCCAACATAAGTAATAATACGTGCTAGCTTAGCGTTTCGATCAGTGTTTAGTGACTTGCTTTAGTTTCAAATTAATTAATTTTACTCGCTTAATTCACCCTTGGGGCGCTTTAAACATTTATACACAAAATATAACAGGTATAATCAATAATTTTGCAGTTAGTTGTTTTGTTTTTTCAATTAATTACGCATATAGTTTCAACTTAACAAATCTTAGTTTAATTCACGTTTAAGTATAAAAAGGTTTTCATTATGAATGGAGGTAACTCTTCCTCGATTGCGTTACGTGGTTTTGCCATCATGGCTTGCTTAGTGGTGATCCTTGCCGGTATCAAAACAGCAAGTCCAATTGTGGTCCCGTTTGTATTATCTGCATTTTTAGCGGTTGTTTGTAATCCCGCCATTGTATTTATGAGCCGTTTTAGGGTACCTAAATGGCTATCAATTATACTGTTGATGCTATTGATCGTGCTAATGGGCTTATGGCTGGCGAGTTTAGTGGGCAGCTCTATTAATGAGTTTTCTAAACAAATACCGGTTTACCGCCAACAATTAATTGAGCAGTTTTCATGGATATTAGAAAAGCTAACCGCGTTAAATATTAATATCTCTAAAGAAAAAGCCTTAGAATACTTTGACCCCGGTATGGCCTTAAGCATGACCACTAATATGTTGTCAGGCCTTGGTAATGTGATGGCAAATCTGTTTCTAATCATCTTGACCATTATCTTTATGTTGTTTGAAGCCCAATCATTACCGAAAAAGTTTCATTTTGCCTTAGACGATCCAGACATGCGCTTGAAGCAAATTGATAAATTTTTGCATTCAGTTAATCAATATATGGTGATAAAAACCCTCGTCAGTATTGGCACCGGTATTATTGTCGGTATTGGCTTGAGTATTATTGGGGTTGACTACGCATTATTGTGGGCAGTGTTAGCCTTCCTGTTTAACTATATTCCCAACATTGGTTCTATAATTGCTGCTATTCCAGCGGTACTATTGGCATTCATTCAAATGGGGCCCGGGGCTGCAGGTGTTACGGCTTTATTATTTTTAGGCACAAATACTGTCATGGGTAATGTGGTTGAACCTAAATTTATGGGCCGCGGTTTAGGCTTATCAACCTTAGTGGTGTTCTTGTCATTAATTTTTTGGGGCTGGTTACTTGGCTCAGTAGGGATGCTGTTATCTGTACCACTGACTATGATTGTCAAAATTGCATTAGAGTCCAGTGACAGTGGTAAGTGGTTGGCTATCTTGTTATCTGATGAAATCCATGATGAAGATGACAAAAATGGGGAATTAGTTGCCCGAGTAGAAGAAGCCGAACAAACAACAGATGAAACCCCATCTGAAAAGTCCGAAAATGGTCATGTTTAATTTACATAAATGAGCGTTATAAATGAATTCAAATGATTCAAATTTTCCTGCGGTTAACGCATTAGCCCAAGCACAATTAGGTGATGACCTTTGTCGCTTATTTCATGGTCGCGGGGGGCTCTTTAGCGGTTATGAGCATATTTGCTTAGACTGGTTTAACCCTGTGTTACTGCTTACCAGCTTTAAAGAGCTGCCAGAATCAGAAAGACAGTCAATGGTTGCTGATATTGAAGCAGTTTGGCAGCAGTGTCATGGCGATAAACCGTTTAATTTAGTATTTCAGTACCGTAATGCAGGGCAAACTATAACCGATGTTGTTGCCGGTGAAGTACCTGAAAAACACATAGTGACAGAAAATGGTGCCCATTTTTTAGTCCACCTGTTACGCGGGCAAAATCACGGTATTTTCCTTGATATGGCCAATGGTCGAAAGTGGGTTAAAGCACACGCAAAGGATAAAAAAGTGCTTAACCTATTTGCTTATACCTGCGCCTTTTCTGTTGTCGCTTTACAGGGCGAAGCGACTGAAGTGGTTAATATGGATATGAGCAAGGGCGCATTAGCCATAGGCAAACAAAACCATTTGCTCAATGATTTTGCTTCAGGCGCACGCTTTCTCGGTCATGACATCTTTAGATCATGGGGCAAACTAACCAAACTTGGGCCTTATGACTTAATTGTTGCCGATCCACCAAGTAATCAAAAAGGAAGTTTTGTTGCCACCAAAGATTATGTAAGGCTGCTGAGACGTTTACCAGAGTTACTGGCTGATAACGGTGAAGTGTTGTTGTGTTTAAATGCGCCTGAGCTTGGCTGTGATTTTTTAATGAAGCAAGTTGAAGAAACTGCAGAAAGCTTAACCTTTGTTGAGCGTATTGATAATCCCCCCGAGTTTACTGATATTGATGAGCAAAAATCCTTGAAGGTCTTACGCTATAAGTTATAAGTATTTAACCGTGTAGTGACACATCTATATTTCTTTAAAAAGCACAATTGAATAACAATTCAGTTGTGCTTTTTTATTTGAGGATAATTTAAAGGTGGAGAAGTGATCGAGGTAACTCGCATGGTTATCGGCTAAGCCTGTTTGAAATCACTAGAATGTTCTGTAAGTGTTTGATTGACGATTAACAAGTTGATAACTTTTGTGTTAGAGACTATATATACTTATGCATGAGTATTTCTCTCCAGTGGTTCTGGTTTAAATCGAATCAATTAACATGAATGAGATTTTTATTTTTGGCTGGATTTACTATTGAAGCGCTTTATTGTTCATATGCCATTTCTAGTTGTAATAATTGTTGGTTTTTTTATGATCTAGATCAACATTTATTCGTTTTACCAATTTGTGAGTATATAGTTTAGTCATTGATAAAAGATAGAATTCACACGAATATCAATCAGTAACAATTATGCTACATCCCTTTCCTTAGAAACCTCTGCCGGAGGCTCCATGAATATAGATTCTAAAACTGAGAAAAGCCTAGAACTTAAAATTTTTATATTTTTAACGGTTTTCTTAGCACCCATTTTGTCAGCTATACTCGTTAGTGCATTAGGGTTCACCATTTGGTTTAGTCAAATTCTTTCTGGCCCTCCTGGCGCTGGATAATCATAGAAATTAAAACAAAAATTAATAGAGAAGTAATCTTGATGAGCAAAAAAGAAATCCACGTAACTAGCCTGATAGTGCAAGTAAAACCAGAGCAAATGGCTGAAGTTCGCCAACAAATTATGGCCATGGACAATGCAGATTTATCAGTTAACAACGAGATGAAGATAGTCGTAGTGATTGAAGGACCAAGCCAGCGTTCCTTAATGGATGACATTTCAACTATTAACGCAATACCTGGTGTGCTTACTGCCACTATGGTTTATCACCAAAGCGAAGAGCTAGAAGAGGGTGAAGAATGAGTATGAACAGACGTGAGTTTATGAAGGCTAATGCTGCTATGGCAGCTGCCAGCGTGGCAGGCATGGCTTTACCGGCATCAGCAAGTAACTTAATTACTAGCTCTGAGCAGACCAAATTAGAGTGGAACAAAGCACCATGTCGTTTTTGTGGTACAGGTTGTTCCGTTATCGTTGCGACGCGTGACGGTAAAGTGGTTGCAACCCATGGTGACGCAAAAAGTGAAGTCAACAAAGGCCTTAACTGTATTAAAGGCTACTTCTTATCAAAAATTATGTACGGTCGCGATCGCCTTCAAACTCCAATGTTAAGAATGACCGACGGAAAATATGATAAGAATGGCGAGTTCAGCCCCATTAGTTGGGATACTGCGTTTGATACCATGGCTGAAAAATGGAAAAAAACCATTAAAGCTAAAGGGCCTACTGCAGTCGGCATGTTTGGTTCTGGCCAATGGACTGTGTGGGAAGGCTATGCAGCGGTTAAATTAATGAAAGCAGGCTTTGGTTCTAACAATATTGATCCCAATGCACGTCATTGTATGGCTTCTGCTGTTGGTGGATTCATGCGTACCTTTGGTATTGATGAACCCATGGGTTGTTATGATGATATGGAAGCGGCGGATGCTTTCGTATTATGGGGCTCTAATATGGCAGAAATGCACCCGATCCTTTGGACTCGCGTGACTGACCGCCGTTTAAGTGCACCACATGTGAAAGTTGCTGTGTTATCGACGTTCCAACATCGTTCATTTGATTTGGCGGATTTAGGCATAGTATTTACGCCGCAAACCGATTTAGCCATGCTTAACTTTATCGCCAATTACATTATTCAAAACGATAAAGTAGACAAAGATTTTGTCGCTAAGCATGTTAATTTCCGTAAAGGTGAAACGGATATTGGTTATGGTTTACGAGCCACTCATCCATTACAGAAAAAAGCCAAGAACGTTGAGACTGCGGGTGATTCAACCCCAATCGATTTTGAGCAGTTTAAGGCGTTTGTAGCTGACTACGATGTTAAATCAGTAAGCGAGCTTTCTGGTGTACCTGAGCACAAGTTGATTGAACTTGCAGAGTTGTACGCTGACCCTAAAAAGAAAGTCACCTCTTTCTGGACTATGGGTTTCAACCAACATACTCGTGGTGTGTGGTGTAATAACCTTATTTATAACATTCACTTGCTAGTCGGTAAAATTTCTACTCCTGGCAACAGCCCATTCTCATTAACGGGTCAACCATCAGCTTGTGGTACCGCGCGAGAAGTCGGTACATTCTCGCATCGTTTACCTGCTGATATGGTGGTTACTAACCCTGAGCATCGTAAACATGCTGAAGAAATTTGGAATATTCCAAGTGGCATAATCCCACCAAAGCCTGGCTACCATGCCGTTGAACAAAATCGCCGTCTTAAAGATGGTGATTTAAATTGTTATTGGGTTCAAGTGAACAACAACATGCAAGCTGCGGCTAACATGAACGAAGAAGGATTACCGGGTTACCGTAATCCAGAAAACTTCATTGTTGTTTCTGATGCTTATCCAACGGTAACAACACAAGCAGCTGATTTGATTTTACCTACCGCAATGTGGGTTGAGAAAGAAGGGGCTTATGGTAATGCAGAGCGTCGTACTCAATTCTGGCATCAAATGGTTAAAGCGCCAGGCGAGTCAATGTCTGACTTATGGCAGTTGATGGAATTCTCAAAACGTTTCACCACTGATGAAGTTTGGCCGCAAGATGTTTTAGATGCCAATCCTAAGTTTAAAGGTAAAACGTTATTCGAAGTACTTTACCAAAACGGTAATGTTGAGAAGTTCCCATTAAGTGATGCTGATCCTAAGTTCTTGAATGATGAAGCTAAACATTTTGGTTTTTACGTTCAAAAAGGCTTATTTGAAGAATATGCAACCTTTGGTCGTGGACATGGTCATGATTTAGCTGACTTTGACCGTTACCATGAAGAGCACGGTTTACGTTGGCCTGTTGTTGACGGTAAAGAAACCAAATGGCGTTTCCGTGAAGGGTCTGACCCTTATGTTAAAGCCGGTAAAGGTTTTGAGTTCTATGGTAAGCCAGATGGCAAAGCGGTTATTTTTGCACTGCCTTATGAACCAGCGCCAGAGATGCCAGATGAAGAATACGATATTTGGTTATCAACCGGTCGCGTACTAGAACATTGGCATTCGGGGTCAATGACCCAGCGTGTGCCAGAGCTTTATAAAGCCTTCCCTGATGCAGTGTGTTTTATGCATCCAGATGATGCTAAAAAACGTGGTTTACGTCGTGGTGATGAAGTGAAGGTTATTTCTCGTCGTGGTGAAATTAAAACCCGTATAGAAACCCGAGGTCGTAATAAGCCGCCTGTTGGCTTGGTATTTGTTCCTTGGTTTGATGCTAGCCAGCTCATTAACAAAGTCACGTTAGATGCGACAGATCCATTGTCAAAACAAACAGACTTTAAAAAGTGCGCGGTTAAAATCGTTAAAGCCTAAGGAGAGACACCATGAAAGCACGTAAAATATTGTCAATCATTGCGTTAGTTGGATTCTCTTTTGGTTTGACGGCAGCAACTGTGCCTGATGAGAAAGTTGCTACATTACGCCTTGCACCATTAAACGTTGAACCAACACCGCCTGTTATGCAGAAAGTGATTAATTCAGATGTTAAGCAAGTGCGTAATTACCCGATGCAGCCGCCAATTATTCCTCATAAAATTGATGGTTATCAAATTGATTTGAAAGTGAATAAATGTATGCAATGTCATGCGCGTAGTAGCACTGGGCATTCTCAAGCTCCTATGGTAAGTGTGACGCATTATATGGACAGAGATAATAATTTCTTGGCATCGTTGTCGCCACGTCGTTATTACTGTACTCAATGCCATGTATCTCAGTTAGATGCCAAGTTATTGGTTGAAAATGATTTTGTGGATGTTAAAGAACTCATGAAAAAATCTTCAACGACTGAGCATTAGGAGCATTTATGATTGCAAAAATACTAGAAAAATTGAAGTTAGTTTGGCAGGTAGTAAACAGGCCAAGTGTTCATTACAGCCTGGGTTTTTTGACATTAGGTGGCTTTGTAGCAGGGGTGATTTTTTGGGGTGGGTTTAATACCGCTCTTGAATTAGCAAGCACCGAGGAGTTCTGTACCAGTTGCCATGAAATGGAAAGTAATGTTTATCAAGAGCTGCAAAGCACCATTCACTTTACTAACCGAAGTGGTGTGCGCGCAACGTGTTCAGATTGCCATGTACCACATGAATGGACCAATAAAATTGCTCGTAAAATGCAGGCTTCGAAAGAAGTTTGGGGCAAGGTATTTGGCACCATCAATACTCGTGAAAAGTTTGAAGGTAAACGCCGTGAGTTGGCAGAGCATGAGTGGGCACGCCTTAAAGCTAATGACTCATTAGAATGCCGTAACTGCCATAATTTCGATTATATGGACTTTACGCGTCAATCGACTCGCGCTTCGCAAATGCACTCAACCTCATTAGCGAGCGGTGATAAAACCTGTATCGACTGTCATAAAGGGATAGCCCATCAATTACCTGATATGGCTGGTGTGGAAGGCTTTTAGTAAAAGCCAATAGCAATAAATAAGGTCAGCGAAAGCTGGCCTTTTTTGGGGTTGCATTTAATACTATTTGAGGCCTATGTCAGAGCAGGTATTCTTTGTGGCTGGCTTGTAAAATATTTGAAGTTTATAGCTGGGAATAATAATTGAGAAGTTAAATTTGAAGTAACGAAAATGGCTTATTGAAGTAACTAAACAAAGCTTACAGTACATCCATGTACATAAGCGGTTAGAGCACGATTAAATTAAATACTATTTTTCTGATAGCTATAGTTTGATTGTCCGTAATCAGCCATTAACTTAGAATGACTTTTAAGTTTTTTAGCTGGAATTAAGGAAATATTGTTACTATCACTAATGATCAGTAATGTTTTAAGTTTTCCTTTTAAAAAACCATGTTCTTTAATTGGGGAAAATAAAATACTATTTGACTTCGTTGTGTGCTCCCATTCACCATAAGAAAACCCCTCTATTCCAATGGTTCCATTTAGTTGAGACTCGTAACCCCCATCTTCATTTAAAACGATATTAATACGGTTTCCAAAACCATCATCATTAGTATAAATGCCAACTAGGGAGTTTGAATTAAGGTTTGAATCATTGAAATGAGGAGTTTGACTACAGCCAGATATGAGCATAAAACTGACTATGCATAAAACAATTTTTGACATTATTCCTTTCCGATTAAGTTATGACGAACAACAACATAGAAGTAATACTATATATAACATTAAGCTGTTGGGTTAATGTTGCAATACTGTTCTAGTAAACGGATAAAATCAAGTTGTAAGTCATTTTGTTGACACTGGTTAAAAAGTTGACATCTTAATATGTTTTTATTTGACTGTGTTTGTTTTATTCTAATTCTTTATATTTCAATGGGTAGTGTGTGATTTCTTGGTGTTAAACTACCGTTTTTTCATTTGATGAATAATGTTTGGCCAGATGAGTTTGTTAAACTATTGTGCTGAAAATCGTAAAGTGCACTAAACTATTAGTTAGATTTAGTTGTAGTTTTTTTGATTTAAATACGAGGGCAATCAAATGGTGAGTTCAAAAGATTTTGCGAATTGGCTAATGATTCAATTTGAACAATTAGAGAATGGAGTAAGCTTAACGCGAGGAGACATTAATCAGTTAACAGGCAGGCAGAATTTTTCTTTGGTATTTGTACATGATATTCATTATGAATTAATGCAACATGGGATTGCATTCGTCACTGATACCTACCGTGAGCGTTTCTATATGGTCAGGGTTCAAGATAACCCTTGGCGCAAACAATTGGAAGATGCTGGCCATCAGCAAACATATTCCAATATTGTTTCAATCAATATGACGCGATAGCTATTTTGTCGTTAATCGTCGTATCAAGTTGGTATATGTGTTTAGATTTATAATTGGCTTTTGATGTTTTCAACCAAGTAATCAGTAAAGTTTTCGCCGTGATTTTGTAGCATTTTCGGAAACATTGAAATTGGTGTAGAGCCAGGGAAGGTATTAATCTCGTTTAGTAAAATTTCATTCTCTTCGGTTAGAAAGAAATCAATTCTTGATAAGTGTCTTAACTTCATCCCTTTAAATGCTTTTATCGCATAGCTGCGAATCGCTTCACACACATCCTCAGATAAATTCTTTGCGACTACATTGGTGGTCGCCTTACTTGAAGCATTATATTTTTCTTCAAAAGTATAAAAAGTGTTACTGGCACAAATGATCTCACCTGGCAGTGTTGCTATTACTTCACCTTGATATTGATAAACTGCGACTTCTAACTCTCGGGCGATAATGGTCTTTTCAACCACCACAGAAGGCGCAAAACTAAAGGCATCAGTTAATACTTGTTGTATTTGCGTTGCGTCATCAACTTTATAGCAGCCCACTGATGAACCTTGAGAGGCGGCTTTAACAAATACTGAGCCCCATTCTGATAAGGCTGCTGCCGTTTGTTGTATAGCGTCATCATTTAGTTCATTAAGAAAAATATAAGGCGTATTAGGGATGCCTAAGGCGCTAAACCACATTTTGGCGGTGATTTTGTTAAAACAGTTTCTTGAGGCTTCTGACTCACAACCAAAGTAAGGCAATTGGATTAAATTGAAATAAGATTGAATGTCACCGGTCTCACCGGGAAATCCATGAATACAAGGAATGACATAGTCTACAGGCCAAGGTGCTTTTTGCTGATCTTCAAAACGAATTTCGCGCTTATTGGTTAGCTCACAAACATTACCATCTTGATCGTGATAATGGCCATTTTTATCAAGTTCAACTCGCAGTAAATTAATCTCGTTACTATTTGCGAGAGATGATTCAAAAAAATCAGCTGATAACAAAGACACATCATGCTCTGCACTGCCGCCGCCACAGATTAAAAGTAAGTTGATAGTTGTCATTGTTGCTCCGCAAAATTGCTGATGGATATCACTGAATGTGCATTAAATTAACTTATGATAATGAACTGACAAGCCACTAGGCAAGAGCAGGGCTGAGTAAATGGTGAACTAAGCAACAAATAGTCATGAACACCGCTTAATTGCGCGTTTTATGGGCAATAAAGTTGTGCCATAGCCATATTATTTACTTGGGATATTTAAAACGGCTTAGGTGTACTCCCTAAGCTTGCTTGGCTGTTATACATTTATTCATTGCCCAATGTATGGGGCTTATGGGTGAGTTTATTCATCCGCTCCGTCACGATTTATCCATTTATCCATTTATCCATTTATCTGTCTATCTATCTGTCTATTTATAAATAAGGGAGGCGTTAACCGAGCATGGGTGTTTTCTGTGTTAGTTCTCTGTGTTAGTTCTCTGTGTTATTTCTCTGAGTCATATCGCGAGCTTATATCGGTAAACATACTTTGCCCTGCTTATGCTTTAGCCACAACTTAGCAGCGTTGATTTATCACTGGCGTTTTATACTTTTGTCGACAATCTAGCTTGTTTATGTTGACCACTTGTTATTATTGGCTTATATTGTCGACAATTATTCTTTGGTCAGACAGCCTACTTAAAATGACATTTTTTACTGAACAGCCCATTACAGCAGCCGATAAAACCTTTTTTGAGTTAAGAAAGGACATCGTTGAAGGCGATATTACGGCAGGCTCAAAACTGAGTGAAACAGAACTGTCGACAAAGTACGCCGTTAGCCGCGCAGTTATCCGCGAGGCAATAAACCGTTTAGAGTCATGCCATTTGGTTGAACGTAAAGCCAATATAGGTGCCCGAGTGGTGGCATTAACGCCTGAAGGGCTCATAGAGTTGTATCAAGTGCGCGAATCCCTTGAAGGCATGGCGGCTAGGCTTGCCGCTAAAAACATGACTGATGAAGAGATTGCAGATTTATTAACGCTTCTGAGCCAACACTCTAATGAAGTGAAATCTGGCGAGTCTTATTATCAAGAAGCAGGTGATGTGGATTTTCATTACCGCATTATTCTAGGGAGCAAAAACAAACACCTCATTTCTGTGCTGATAGACGGTATGTATCACCTTATTCGTATGTACCGAGTGCAATTAGGCATGGCAGGACCTCGGGTGACAACTGCCTTTGAAGAACATACCCATATAGTTAAAGCCATTTCAAATCGTGATGAAGAGTTAGCAGAGATGCTAATGCGTCGTCACATCATGTACTCCAAAAATAATATCGAAACTAAATTAAACCGTTAATTAAGCTTCGGCAGTTAAGCGTAAACAACTGCCGCATAGCAATAACAAATAGAGAGGGATATCATGAGCGCAGGCAAAAAATTCCGTCAGGCATTAGTCGACAACAAGCCACTACAAATCGTTGGAACTATTAATGCGTATTCAGCAATGATGGCGAAACAAATTGGTCATCAAGCGATATATTTATCGGGTGGCGGTGTGGCGAACGCATCTTATGGTTTACCTGATTTAGGTATGACGTCACTCAATGATGTGATTGTTGACGTTCAGCGTATTACTTCAGCCTGTGACTTACCACTATTAGTGGATATCGATACCGGTTGGGGTGGTGCATTTAACATCGCTAAAACCGTTCGTGATATGGAAAAAGCCGGCGCTGCAGCTGTGCACATGGAAGATCAAGTTGCGCAGAAGCGTTGTGGTCATCGCCCGAACAAAGAGATTGTGTCTACTGAAGAAATGGTTGATCGCATTAAAGCGGCTGTCGATGCCCGTATTGATCCTGATTTTTTCATCATGGCAAGAACCGACTCATTTGCTCAAGAAGGTTTAGAGGCGGCGATCGCCCGTGCTAAAGCCTATGTTGCCGCCGGTGCAGACGGTATTTTTGCCGAAGCGGTAAAAACTGAAGAGCATTATCGCGCCTTTGCCGATGCACTTGATGTCCCGATTTTGGCTAACATCACCGAGTTTGGTCAAACAGAGTTATGGAACAAAGAGCAACTCGGTCAGTGGGGCGCAGCCATGGTGCTGTATCCGTTAAGTGCATTTCGTGCGATGAATAAAGCCGCTGAAAATGTCTACAGCGCAATCTTAAAAGATGGCGACCAAAAAGCGGTTGTCGACACCATGCAAACCCGTATGGATTTATACGATTACCTCGGTTACCACGATTATGAGCAAAAGCTTGATAGCTTATTTGCTGAAGGTAAAAACAAGTAATTACTGGCAAGACATAAAAGCAGTTTTCTGTTGATAGAAAGTGTTGATAAACAGTGTTTATAAGCTTTGTCGTTGTAGCAATAGCGATTTATTGCGATTGGATGATTAATGCACAAATATTGTTCTTGAACAAAGATTGTCGACAAGCAAACCGATAATTTAAAAGACAACCAAATAGTACTCGAAACACATAAAAGAATAGGAAATCATTATGGTAGACAAGAAACTAAGTGGTGCAGGCCTTCGTGGTCAAAGCGCAGGTGATACAGCATTATGTACCGTAGGTAAATCAGGCTCAGGTTTAACCTATTGCGGTTACGATGTTGCCGATTTATCTGAAAATGCTACTTTTGAGGAAGTCGCCTATCTATTATTTAATGGTGAATTGCCAACGCAAGATCAGCTAGATACTTATAAATCAGTATTGACGACTCAGCGTGATTTACCACAAGCATTAAAAGAAGTATTACAACGTATTCCTGCCGATGCACATCCAATGGATGTGATGCGCACTGGTTGCTCATTTTTAGGTAATCTTGAGCCAGAAGCTGATTTTGCTGAGCAACATAAAGCAGCAAACCGCTTACTCGCCGCTTTTCCTGCCATCATGTGTTACTGGTATCGTTTCAGCCATGAAGGTGTTGAAATTGACTGCGTTACAGATGAAGAAACCATCGGCGGCCACTTCTTAAAACTATTGAATGGTAAAACGCCTTCAGAGCAACATCGTAAAGTGATGGATGTATCGTTAATACTTTATGCAGAGCATGAGTTTAACGCTTCTACCTTTACTGCGCGCGTATGTGCTTCAACCTTATCTGACATGTTCTCGTGTATTACCGGTGCTATCGGTACTCTTCGTGGCCCACTTCATGGCGGTGCTAATGAAGCAGCAATGGACATGATCCAAAAGTTTACTTCGCCAAGCGATGCTAAAGCGCAAATGGCAGGCATGCTAGAGCGTAAAGAAAAAATCATGGGCTTTGGTCATGCGATTTACCGCACTTCAGATCCACGTAATGTGATCATTAAAGCCTGGTCAGAAAAACTGGCTCAGGAAAATGGCGATACTAGCTTGTACGACATCTCAGTGGCTTGTGAAGAGTTTATGTGGGATACAAAAAAACTATTCTGTAATGCTGATTTCTTCCATGCATCGGCTTATCATTTTATGGGTATTCCAACCAAGCTATTTACGCCTATCTTTGTGTGTTCACGTCTTACTGGCTGGGCTGCTCACGTCATGGAGCAGCGCTCAAACAATCGTATTATCAGACCAAGTGCTGATTACATCGGATCTGAGCCACGCACTGTAACGCCAATTAGCGAAAGATAAACAGTCAAAGGCTGGCCAATGGGTCAGCCTTTTGTTTTTCAGACCTTGTTGAACATGCAAATTGCAAACTAGCTAACAATTACCAAACTTGATGGATTGGGTTATGAATTCAAATTATAGAAAACCGTTACCAGGTACAGAGCTGGATTACTTTGATACCAAAGCTGCTGTTGATGATATTCAAGCAGGCGCATTCGACAAACTGCCATACAGTTCTCGTGTTTATGCCGAGAACCTTGTGCGCCGTTGCCCACCTGAGACGCTAACAGATTGCTTAAAACAAATTATTGAACGTAAGCGAGATCTCGATTTCCCTTGGTTTCCAGCCCGTGTTGTTTGTCACGACATTCTTGGTCAAACCGCATTAGTTGATTTAGCGGGTTTACGTGATGCTATCGCTGAAAAAGGCGGCGACCCATCAAAAGTGAACCCAGTAGTGCCAACGCAGTTGATTGTCGATCACTCTCTGGCTGTCGAACATGCAGGTTTCGAAAAAGATGCCTTTGAAAAAAACCGCGCCATTGAAGACAGACGTAATGAAGACAGATTTCATTTTATTAACTGGACTAAAACGGCCTTTAAAAATATTGATGTGATCCAGCCCGGTAACGGCATCATGCATCAAATTAATTTAGAGAAAATGTCGCCAGTGGTGCAAGCCCGTGAAGGCGTGGCATTTCCTGATACCTTAGTGGGCACAGATAGCCATACGCCCCATGTGGATGCTTTAGGTGTTATCGCTATTGGTGTTGGTGGGCTTGAAGCTGAAAGCGTGATGCTAGGTCGCCCATCTTATATGCGTCTACCTGATATAGTCGGTGTTGAGCTGGTCGGCGAGCGTCAATCAGGCATTACTGCGACAGATATTGTGTTAGCGATTACCGAGTTTTTACGCGAGCAAAAAGTAGTATCAACTTACCTTGAGTTTTATGGTGAAGGCGCCGCTAATCTGACATTAGGCGATCGCGCTACGATTTCAAATATGACGCCAGAATTTGGCGCCACAGCAGCGATGTTTTATATCGATGATAAAACCATTGATTACTTAAAACTGACTGGCCGTGATGATAAACAAGTTGAGTTAGTTGAGACTTACGCCAAACAAAATGGCCTATGGGCTGACACGCTAGTTAATGCAGAATATGAACGCGTGCTGCGTTTTGACTTATCCAGTGTTGGACGTAACATTGCAGGTCCTTCAAACCCACATCGCCGCGTATCGACAAGTGATTTAGCCGCTAAAGGCATTAGCGGTATTGTTGAGAATGAAGCCGGCTTAATGCCTGATGGCGCTTGTATTATTGCCGCCATTACCAGTTGTACTAACACCTCTAACCCACGCAATGTGATTGCTGCAGGCTTAATCGCCCGTAACGCCAATGCCAAGGGGCTTACACGTAAACCTTGGGTTAAAACCTCATTAGCACCAGGCTCAAAAGCGGTGCAGTTGTATCTTGAAGATGCCAATTTATTAACCGAACTTGAAGCCTTGGGCTTTGGTATTGTCGGTTTTGCCTGTACTACCTGTAATGGCATGAGTGGCGCGCTCGATCCTGTGATTCAACAAGAAGTGATTGAACGTGATTTATATGCCACCGCGGTGTTATCAGGTAACCGAAATTTTGATGGTCGTATTCATCCTTATGCGAAACAAGCGTTCTTAGCCTCGCCGCCACTGGTGGTTGCCTACGCTATTGCTGGCACCATTCGTTTTGATATTGAAAAAGATGTTTTAGGTAAAGATCAACAAGGTAACGATATAAGGCTTAAAGATATCTGGCCATCAGATGCTGAAATTGATGCGGTTATCGCTGCTAGCGTTAAGCCTGAGCAATTCCGCAAAGTGTATGAGCCAATGTTTGATATCAAAGTTGAATACGGCAGCGACTCTTCAGCTAAGATTTATCCACAGTATGATTGGCGCCCTCAAAGTACTTATATCCGTCGTCCTCCTTATTGGGAAGGCGCATTAGCGGGTGAGCGCGCCATGAAAGGCATGCGCCCATTAGCGGTATTAGGTGACAACATCACTACCGATCATTTATCACCATCAAACGCTATTATGCTTGATAGTGCAGCAGGTGCTTACCTTGATAAAATGGGCTTGCCTGAAGTTGATTTCAACTCATATGCCACCCATCGCGGCGATCACTTAACCGCACAACGTGCCACATTTGCTAACCCTAAACTATTTAATGAAATGGTGACCACCTTAGGTAAAGATGGCAAGCAAGTGATTAAGCAAGGTTCTTACGCCCGAATCGAGCCAGAAGGGCAAGAGTCGCGCATGTGGGAAGCCATTGAAACCTATATGGAGCGTAAGCAGCCACTTATCATCATCGCAGGTGCTGATTATGGTCAAGGTTCAAGCCGTGACTGGGCAGCCAAAGGGGTCCGCTTAGCGGGCGTTGAAGCGATTGTTGCTGAAGGCTTTGAGCGTATCCATCGTACCAACCTTGTAGGAATGGGCGTGCTGCCGCTTGAGTTTACCAATGGCGAGAACCGTCATACCTATCAAATTGATGGTACTGAAACCTACGATGTTATCGGTGAGCGTACTCCAGGTGCGGCGCTATCAGTAATCATTACTCGCACTAATGGTGAGCATTTAACTGTGCCAGTTAAATGTCGATTAGACACCGCTGAAGAGGTGTCTATCTATGAAGCGGGCGGTATTTTACAACGCTTTGCCCAAGACTTTTTAGAGGCCAGCCATTAGTGACTAGTGATGAGTCATAAGTAGTTATAGCTGCGTTAAATTTAACAAACATCAGCACAATGAATGCCTCTCACTCATTGTGCTGATTGATTTTAGGAAACATGATGTTTCATATTCCACAAATAAAAATTCCAGCAACCTATATGCGTGGTGGCACCAGTAAAGGGGTGTTTTTCAATCTAACTGATTTACCTAAAGCGGCTCAAGTTGCGGGCGATGCCCGTGATGCCATGCTACTTAGAGTCATTGGCAGTCCAGATCCCTATGGCAAACAAACTGATGGCATGGGCGGCGCAACCTCAAGTACCAGCAAAACGGTAATACTGTCTAAAAGCCGCCACGCCGATCATGATGTGGATTACCTTTTTGGCCAAGTGGCCATAGACAAACCCTTCGTTGATTGGAGTGGTAATTGCGGTAATTTAACGGCGGCTGTGGGTTCGTTTGCCATATCCAATGGCTTAATTGACAGTAGCCGCGTACCTGAAAATGGTATTGCGGTAGTGCGTATATGGCAGGCCAATATCAGCAAAACCATAATTGCGCACGTGCCAATGGCTAACGGCGCAGTGCAAGAAACCGGTGATTTTGAATTAGACGGGGTGACCTTTCCTGCAGCCGAAGTACTGGTTGATTTTTTAGCTCCAGCAGACGCTGATGCGGCGATGTTCCCAACTGGTAATGTGGTGGATGATTTAGTTGTGCCAGAGCTTACCGCAAAAGGGATCCCATCCATTAAAGCCACTATGATTAATGCAGGTATTCCAACGATATTTGTTAATGCTGCCGACATTGGTTATGTGGGTAATGAGCTTCAAGATGACATAAACAATGATGATAGCGCATTAGCATTTTTCGAAAGCTTACGTGCCCATGGCGCAGTGCAAATGGGGTTAATTAAACACATTGATGAAGCTGCAGCGCGCCAACACACGCCAAAAATTGCCTTTGTGTCGCCGCCAAGTGCATATAACTCATCAAGTGGAAAAGCGGTATTTGCCATTGATATTGACTTACAAGTGCGGGCATTATCAATGGGTAAACTGCACCATGCCATGATGGGTACAGCAGCGGTAGCAATAGGCACGGCTGCTGCCGTTGAAGGCTCGCTAGTAAATCTTGCAGCTGGTGGACAAGCACGTACTTCAGTGGTGTTTGGTCATCCATCAGGTACTCTAAAAGTGGGCGCAGAAGCGACATTATCCAATGGTAGCTGGCAGGTGAATAAAGCCAGCATGAGCCGCAGTGCAAGAGTGCTTATGGAAGGTTGGGTAAGAATACCTGGAGATAGTTTTTAGGTTGTTTTTAGTGTTTGATTTGGCAGTTATCTTAACGGGATAACTGCCAGTTTAAGTTTTTAAAGATTATCCGTTCGATGATACTAGCCTGTTCGCTTTAAAAATGCGACGCATTCAAACGAATCCTTTCTAGCTGAAGAGCTTAAAATAGGCTTAGAGGTTTTGCCCGTTGAGGGGGGAGTTTTTGAGTCACAAGCTAGATCATTGAACGCGACTGAAACACTTATAAGTTCGCCGTTATAATCAATCACAGTGGATATTTTATCATTAGTGATATGGGTTACAATAAATGCAACATTTCAAAGTCTTCCTTATGTAGCGGCGCAATTTTAAATTCATGCCCCGGGCTGAATCGATTGAGAGCTAGGTTATAGTTTTCTTTACCTATCTTTTGCCATCTAGGCGGGTTAGGGTCATTTATTGTCTTATCTGCTTGGTCTAAACTCTTTTCTAGATCCATAATACTTCCATGTTTCTATGAATTAACTCATAGGAACTAACTTAGCTGCTTTATGGAAAAAACATCAAAAAGTTACATTTCTAGCTCTATCTATATCTATTTGATCAATTGCTTGGCGGCAGTATCCATAGTTGAGATACCAACTACTCGTTATCCTCTCCCCATAACCTCAGCGCTAAACCTGATGCGCGTGAGGTTACCTGTTTGCTGGCACGCTCAAATACATACGGTGTGCCTAAACAAATAAAATGCTCTTTGGCGCGAGTGATAGCGGTATAAACCAACTCTTTAGTCAGCAGCTGCCATTGGGCGTTACTGGGTTTTTGTGGTAACACAAAGGCGACTTTTTCAAACTCGCTGCCTTGGCTTTTATGTACGGTCATCGCAAAGCAACTGTCGTGATTGGGCAGCCTTGCAGGTTGTACTTTTAACAAGCTGCCATCGGCTTTAACAAAGTAGGCCATTAATTTTTCGGGCTTTTGCTCATCTTGCAATATCAAGCCAATATCGCCGTTGAATAAGCCTAAATTGTAATCATTACTTTGAATGATAATCGGTCTACCAAGGTAAAATTCTTGAGTGGGTTTTATCCAATGATTCTGTTTGAGCACATTAGTGATGGCGAGGTTCATGCCATCAACGCCAAATTCACCTGAGCGCATGGCACATAGAATGCGGAATTTATTGAAGGTATCAATAATCTCTTCTGCGCCATAAATACAGCTTAATTGCTGCGAGTAAGCATACTGATTATCGAGCACTTTTTGTAAGTACTCGGCATAAGCTGCCACTGCCGATTGCAATAACGGCAAACTTTGGGCGTCGGGCTGATGCTCTATCCAAGTTAACTCTTGATGGCCGCACTGCCACTCACGGCGAATGCCGTTGATGTTGACATAGTTTACCGCATTGGCCAGCAAGCCAATGCCGCCATCACCTTTAAAGCGGTGGCTGTGCATCAGCATACATAAATTGTCGCCGAGCATAGGTTTAGGATGGATAAACTGACTGGTATTTTGCTGAGTTAACTGCTGCAATAAGTTGGCTTGCTGCTCTGAATAGCGCATTCGCCATGGTGATGCATTAGCACTAAGATCGGCCGTCACTTTTAACCCTGCACAAATATCCGCCAATACAGCGCCTGCTTCAACGGATGCCAGCTGGTCTTGATCGCCCAATAATATTAGGCGGGCATTTTTAGGCAGGGCGCTTAATAGCTTATGCATCATAGGCAAATCCACCATTGATGCTTCATCGACCACCAATAAATCTAACCTAAGAGGGTTATCTTTGTGGTGTCTAAATAAGTGTGAGTTAGGGATCACTCCTAACAAACGGTGCAGGGTAGCAGCCTCTTCAGGAATTTTGCTTAGGGCATCAATTAGCTCTGGCTTAGCGGTTTGCTCAACTTGACTTACTAGCCGCGCTTTAGAGGCTTTAATGGACTCACTTAATCGCGCTGCGGCTTTACCGGTTGGCGCCACCAGTCGAATGGTTAAGGCTTTTTGAGTTAGCAGTAACAAGAGCAACTTAGTGACAGTGGTAGTTTTACCTGTGCCGGGGCCGCCAGTAATCACCGCTAAGGCTTTAGTTAGCGCCGTAGCAGTGGCCACTTTTTGCCAGTTGATGCTCTTGCTATTTACATCTTGTTTTTCATCGAATAAGTCATTCAAATATTGCGCTAGCGTTGCGGTATCAACAGTTAAGTTAACTTGTGCCAACTGGTTGAATCGGGCTGCCACTTGGGTTTCAAAGTGATAATACTTGTTTAAGTACAATCGGTTATGCTCAACAATTAATGGCTGGTTATCATCAGGTTGGCCGACACAGGCTAATGCTTCGATAGCGTCACTGAGTTGCTGGTGGGTTATTGTTAACTTGCAATGGGACTCTTGCTCGCAAAACGGATTATCAAGATCGATATTATCGATAACTAAGCAGCTGTGCTGACTTGATAATTGCTGGCTTAATAGCGCACAGATTAATAATAAAAACTCATCAGCAGTGTCATTTTTGGCATCAACTTGAGCGAGCTGAGAGTTGGCCATTTCAAGGGCGAAGTGACGATCAAGTGGGGTAATTAACCCTTGTTGTTGCCAATTTTTAAGTAACTGAGTCATTGGGGCGCTAAGGGTAATCATTATTTTTGCTCCAATGCATTGTTGTTTGAAAATAGTGCATCTAAATCAGTGATTAAGGCCAATGGCGGTTTATCAAAAAATATTCCTGCGCCTGAAGCTTCTGGGCTCATACCACGTAAGAAAAGGTAAAAACTGCCGCCTATATGACGCTGGTAATCATAACTTGGCATTCGCAAAGATAAGTAACGATGCAGTGCCAAGGTATAAAGAATATATTGCAAATTATAACGGTGGCTACTGATGGCTGTCGCCATCGCAATATGGTCATAACATGTTAAATCGTCACCCAAATGGTTAGATTTATAATCGGCAATAAAATACTGGCCTTTATACTCAAAGGTTAAATCGATAAAGCCTTTTAACATGCCTTGTAGCTCGTCAAATTCAAGCCCTGCATCATAACCATATTGTTGTAACAACTGATTTAACTGCTGAGATTTTAATTGGCTAATGGGCAGATAAAACTCCATCTCAACTAATTTTTGCTCTGGGGCTAACTGGGCTAATGTCAGTGGCAAACCATGATCATTTAATAGCTGATTATCTTGCGCTGCATTATTGGTAATGAGCGGGCTATGAAGGATTTGTTGATACCACTGGATTAAGGTATCTGTCCATATCTCTTGGTCAAAACCATATTGCTCCATGGCTTTGGGTAAGGCTTGTGGCAATTCAACCTCAGCATTGGTGAAATCAAATAGCTCTAACACCAAATGCATGAAGCTACCGGCATTGGCGCCGCGCTCGAAGGTAAAACGATTAATGGCGTTGTTTTCAACATCAGTGTCAAAAGGGTTGATGTCAGCTGCGGATTCAAATTGCGGCAGGGTTTCTTGGCTAAAGTCTTCATCGTCGGCACCCGGAGAGACTTTTTCATGGGCAAGGTGTTTCACCAAACCTGAGTAACTGCCAACTCGCCATGGGGTGTGGTAATCACGCTGCAAAGTTTTTGCCGCCAATTGTTGCGACTGGCCATTAAGTTCAGTGAGTACTGAGTCATCAATCGCCTCTAGCTGAACCACGCTAATGGCATCGGGCACTGGCGCGCTGGTTTTTATGGCCAGTGCTTGTTGTGATAACAACTCAAAATCACAATCTTTAGTGGTGATCCCCAATAAATAACCAATGGCGGTTTCGTATAAGTGACTACTTACCCCTGCTTTAAGCATGCGGCTATGGTTGGCAATGTATAAGTAACACACATAAACCGGACGGGTGAGCGCCACGTATAACAGACGTAAATCTTCAGCGAGGTTTTCTTGTTTGTATTGCTCCCAGCCTTCTTTCGTGCCCTCAACATCCCAAACTAATTGGTCATTTTTATGGTAAAGCATAGGCGCAGGCTTTTTGCGATTATCCCGCGCGAGACTGATAAATGGCACCATACAAACGGGATATTCAAGCCCCTTACTTTTATGAATGGTAACGATTTGCACCAGATTTTGTTCGCTTTCAAGGCGCAATTGCTGCTCATCATTGCCTTGAGCATCAATCAGTTGTTGCTCAAACCAATTCATTATCGCGCTGCTACCATCAAGTTCGGTGGCTTTTTGCTGCAGTAGTTCGCACAAATGGCGGAAATCGGTGAGTCGGCGCTCGCCACTTTCAGCATTACTATTAGCACTACTATCAACACTACTATCAGCCATACTATCTGAGTTGCTGTCGACGCTTGGGCTAAGCTGTTTACTTAAATAGCGCTTAATCAGCTGGGTTTGGTTAGCCAAACTTAACAGCGCAGGCATGATGCCGCGCTTAAGCCAGGTTTGATGCCAATCAGCAAATTGGTCCAGTAAGCTTTGTCGCTGCTCTTCATCTTGATTAAACAGATGAATTTGCTGGGCGCTGTAACCCATAAGCTCAGTGGCAAGTGCTGCGCGAAGGCAGCGCTCATCTTTCGGGTTAGCAATAGCCCGTAAAATTATCGCCAGTTCAAAGGCCTCTTGGGTGTTAAATACGCTATCTCGGCTTAAAAATACTGCGCCAATATTACGCTCGCTTAAGGCTTGCTTCATCACCGAGGCTTCATTTTTATCGCGCACTAACACGGCAATATCTTTGGCGATGAGCGCTGTGCCATTCATATGGCATTGCTCAGTTTGCGCTTCAGTTAATAAACGTTTTATTTCACTGGCAGCATCATTCGCCAGTAGATGACGGGCAGTAGTTTTATTTAAGCCGCTTTCACCTTCGCCAAGCAGTTTAATTCGCAGCGCTGATTTGTCTTCAGTGGCTTCAGTGAGCTTTTTATTGTCAGCGCTGGCTGGGGTATCAACCACATCATAAGGGATCGCATCACTGATAAATGGATCCTGATGTTGGCTAAAGAGCTGGTTAACCCCATTGACCAGTGCCGTGGATGAGCGGTAATTGGTTTCGAGGTTATAGTGCGCTTTAGTTTGCTTACGGGCATGGATATAGGTATGAATATCGGCGCCGCGAAAGGCATAAATGGCTTGTTTGGGATCGCCAATCATTAATAAACTTAAACTATCAAGCTGGGTTTGCTGCTGATAAATGTTTGAGAAAATAGTAAATTGCAGCGGATCAGTATCTTGGAATTCATCAATTAATGCCACCGGAAAGCGTGTTGCAATGGCTTTGGCTAAATGGTGTGCGCTGGATTCAGTAGCAGTTGATTCAGTATCAGTTGATTCAGTATCAGTTGATTTAGTAGCAGTTGATAAGGCATCAGCCAAGGTGATCAAGAGATCATCTGGGGTCATTAAGTTGCGCTGGGCTTTTTGCAGCATAAATCGCAGCCGAATACCGTCACGGGCGCGAATTAAAAATGATGGCTTTATTTGCTGGATAAGTGCAAATAATCGCTCGATATGATCGAGCAGCGGCGCATCATTTGCGCTGGGGATAGTGCCACCTTTATTGAGTTTTAACTCAGATAGCGCCAGCATTTCTAAATCTTTAACTGGCGGCAGGCCATTGCCGAAGCTAACCCAATTGGTTAAGCGATCATACATGGCCGCAAGCTTTGGATAATCATCGGCTTTTTTGCCGAATCTCGCGCCATTGAGCGGTAAGCTGTGTAGCAGTTCCAGTTCTTTTTCACTGTCTGTTGGCCAGCGCTTTTTAAAGCGAGCAAGGCTTTGAACTAATTCATCAGCTAACTGGTTAAACTCTTTCGCCACAAACGGGATATTGGCTTGGCTCGCGCCGAGTAACGGTTTAAGTTGCCAAGCCAAGCTATCAGGGTCGCCAAACTCGTTATCAATCACTTGGGCTAATACTTGTGGCAGTGGGTAGCAGGTCTCACGCCAAAAATCACGCACGGCATGATGTAAAAACTCACTGTCATCGAGAGTAAATTCTGACTCGAATAATAGCGATGACTCAAACGCCATGTCAGATAAAATGCGTTGACAAAAACCGTGAATGGTAAAAATCGCCGCTTCATCTAGTGACTTTAGTGCTAAATCTAACCGTCTTAGGGCAATTGCCCGCTCAGACTCTGGTACTTGTTGGTACAGCGCCTCTACAAATTCATCATTGGTGTCTAAGCCAATAAAGCACTTAAAGGCCACTTGAATACGTTTACGAATTCGATCCCGCAGCTCTTCGGTGGCGGCATTAGTAAAGGTCACCACTAAAATCTGTTCACAGGTGAGCGGCGCTTTATCTTTATCGCCCAGTAATAGCCGTAAATACAGCCCAGAAATGGTGTAGGTTTTACCTGTGCCAGCACTGGCTTCAATTAAGCTTGAACCTGCAAAAGGCAGTGTTAGCGGATTAAGCTTGCTGACTTTTGAGTGAGTTTCTTTGCCATTAGCGATTTCAGAGTCAGTCATTTCGGTGTTAGCGGCCTCTAACTTGCTAGCATTGTCATTAATTTGAGTCATTAGGCTTTGCCCCCTTTAATTACAGAGAGCTTAGGTGGTTGGATAGCATATTCGTCAAGCTCGGCGAGGGTGCCTTTGTGATAAATACTCAACATAGGTTGCAGTAACATGGTGGCTGTTTTGCCAAATTCAGCTTCAGTAAAGTCTTCAGGAAAACTAAATAAACGGCGATTATGGGGATCGTTCCCTTCACCAAAGCCTGATTGTTCATCAAGCCATAATGGCTCGGCAGCTTGCAGTTTTTCCATATGATCACCATCGGCTTCAACATAGGCTAACGCGGTGCGCGGCATAAAGCATAACGGCTGGGCTTGGCCATTGAGATAAGCTTGAATAAATTGCTGTAATAATTGCTGAGCGGACTCTGGCGTAATTGCGCTAAAGGCATGAAAATGGCCAATATCCAGCAGGTAACTGTTTTTCTCAACCCCTGCGGCATTAAGGCATAAATGGCGCAAATACACCCTGACAAAATCACGGCCATGGGCAGTGCCAGGGCGATAATTTATTTGCCCTTTAGCGTAAATATCATCGATGCGGCCAATAAGGTTAACGTTAATGCTTGATTGAGTGCTGTCTAAAGCCTCGCTGTTTAGCGGCGTTAGCCCTTCAAACTGTAAATCAATATCCACTTCCTGACTGTGGCTCTTATCGCCTGTGAGATAGAGCACCCGACCAATGACGTATTTAATGTCGTTTTGATAGCGATTAAGCAGCACATCATCAAAGGGCGCCATGGGTAAACTGCCACTGGCTTTTAGCTGGTTGATAAACTCAATGTCAGCGTGTTCAAGTTGGTGATGCACTGCACTGTCAATCATTGCTGATTGCAATTTATAGCGCTCTAATGCATCTAAGTTAAATGGCTCGTCGTTATCGTCAGCTTGAATTCGTAAATTAAAATCAATTTTTAAACTGCGATTGAAAAAGAATTGCGCTGGGCTTCTGAAAAAGCGTAATAATGCCGACAATTCAAGTTGCACAATGGCGCTGCCATCGTCGGCAACAGCATCAAATGGGTTGTCATCGTTGGCTAAATCTAACGGCTTAAGGCGGTTAAAGAAGCGGGCATTATTAAGTAAGTGGTTCGCATCTGCGATACTTGGCGGGCACCACTGATGATTATAACTTTGCTGCAATTTAGTTTGCTGAGTTGCAGTAAACAATTTGGCATCAAAGGGCTGCAGCGGTTGCTGCTGGATTAAATGGCGTAATATTGCTTTATCGGCATTATTTACTTCAACGCTTTCACGAAAGCTTTCACATAAGCCTTGGCTGGTTTCGAGTTGAGGCTCATTATTTGTAGTGAAATAATAGTCAGCAAAATAACACAGCTGGCAATACTCGGTTAGCTCTGACACCAACATTGAGGGAATTCGTTCAGCGTTATCACGCTCAGAGTGGCCAATGTAGCTGATATAAAATTGCTCTCTGGCAGACAATAAAGCTTCTAAAAACAGGTAACGATCGTCTAATCGGCGGGAACGGTCACCTTTAATAGCGCCATTGTGGGCCATTAAGTCAAATCCAACAGGGTGTTGTACTCGTGGATACACCCCATCATTCATACCCAGTAAACATACCACTTTAAAAGGAATTGAGCGCATCGGCATCAAGGTACAAAAGTTCACACTCCCTGCAAGGTAGCGCTGACCAACTCGAGATTCATTAAGGTTTTGATTAAACCATTGCTTGAGCACTTCAACATCGAGTTCACCTTGATGACCGGCGTCTTCAAGCTCGGTACTTAAGGTGACTAAGGCTTCGCGAATGGTTTGAACTTGCTCGCGCTCGTCATCATCAGCATCAAAGAAAACCTCTAATAAAGCTTGTAGCTGCGCGATACGTTCAAGGGTTGGACATTGGCTAGCCAGTTGCAGTTGATATTCGTCAATGGCCTCTAAGAAATTGAGTAAATAGCCAAGAATTTGCGCAGACTGGCCTTCAACACCTTGTACTAGCAGTGAATCGTTATAAAGCGCTGATTCATCATTAAAAGCATAACCTTGAATTAAGCGGCTAATACCAAATGCCCAAGAGTTCTGCTTAAACGCTGGTACTCCTTGTTGCAATCGGGTTTTTTCATCACGGCCCCAACGCACGTTGGCATCATCTAGCCAACGTCTAATAAGCTGCAGAGCATCATCATCGAGCTGAAATTTTCGTAAAATTGCTGGGACTTCGAGAATACTGATAATGTCAGTGAGGCCAAAACGGCTTTGATTAATATTGAGTAAATTCAAAAAGCTGTTAATTAGCGGTGACTCTTGAGCTGCGCCTCTATCGGCAATGGCATAGGGAATATAGTAGTTGGCTGTTTTGCCTGAGTCTTGATTACTTCGATGTAAACCGCTATTGCTGGTGCCAAATACTGCATCAATATAAGGCGCATAAGCTGCCACGTCGGGCATCATCACCACGATATCTTTGGGTTTTAGTGATGTTTTACCGTTGTCATTCGCATTGCTTGACAGTAACTCGAGTAAATGATCGTGCAGGGTTTCGACTTCTCGTAGCGGGCTATGGCAACTGCGCAGGGTAATTGATTGGTCTTGCTGGCTTAACGAGCGTCTATTGGCGACATTTTGATAAAGTGCTGCATCAGGGCCAAGGGCTTGGCCTAGGGTTTCCATTTGCAGAATATCGTATTGCACCCCTTGGAGTAGATTTAAACTGTCAGGGGATTGTTCGGGCTCGATATAGCAGTCGTAACTAAAGTCAGTGTGTTCTGGCGGAAGCTCTAGCATTAAATCCAGTAATTCACGGCCCATTTTGCCATTGTTAGCCAGGATCGGATTACCCACTTCGAGCTTTTCTTCCCATTGCTCGCCTAACTGCTTTTTATCAACATATTGCAGCGCCATTCTTGCGCGAGCTTTAGGGTCAACAATATCGCCCCAGTAATGCTGACAAGGGCTTAAGGAAAACATAATCACTTCAATGCGTTCAGCCAAGTGATACAGCACTTGCAAGGTTTGTGGCGGCATAGAAGAAATACCAAACACAAATAATCGCTCAGGTAGCGACTTAATTACAGTGTCAGGGTTTTGCAGTGCAGCAATTAAGTGTTGATGTAAGTTGGCGCGATGATAAGTGCTGGCATGAAGGTGGTGCTGGTTATATTCAATCAGTGCCCGCCAGAGCTTAGGTTGCCAACGCTGGTTTTCTTCCAGCTTCAGCGGATGCTCGTTTTGCTCCCAAGCTTGAATCCACTCAGGGCGATACACTAAGTATTGGTCAAAAATATCGGCAATACGGCCACATAATTGATACAGCTTAATGGCATCAAAACTGCCAGCTTGGATATAGGGTAGCGCTTCATCTGTATGGTTGGCGTGCTGATTTTCAACCGGAGCTAAATAGGCTTGTAGCGGCGCAAAGTCAGGGTCATCAAGTAATGGCGGCAGTAAATCCATTAACTTCCACGTCATCGCCGCTTTAGTAAAGGCATTATCTTTAGGCACATCTGGCAGCAGTTCATGGCATAACTGCCAGGTAAAACTCGACGGCAGCGGAAAGGACAGGGCGGCAGCAATACCATTATATTTAGCCACTTCTAGGCGCAGCCAAGTCGACATCCCCGGGCTTTGCACCAAGATATGTTCATTTGCGAGTAAATTAGCGTTATCAAGGGGGATAGCGAGCATTTTAGACAGTTGTTCTGACAGAACTTCCATCTGATTTGATTGAATTAATCTAAGCATTAATCGACTCTACAAATGATGATAAAAACCATTCTAAGAGGTTGTTATTAGGTTTGAAAGGCTTTTATCACATCTAGGGTTTAAGCGCTAAATAAGCAACCAAATTACATGGAGTTTGGTTGGCAAAACTCCTGTTTTTTTCTATAGGATTTATTGATTGAAGCTAAATTTTAATTCAATAATTTACTTGATTATTAATTGAGATCCACTCCAAAAAAAACAACAAGTAGCCTGTTTACTCATGTTTATAGGCAAACAAGCTAGAGAGTATATTAATGAGACTGAGTCAGTTTATAAAGCCAATGAATAGGTAGCTGGCTAGAATCACTGCTACCCAAAGCACCATGTTGCCAGATGGATAGTCGCTCGAGATAAAGCTCCCCCCCCCTTTGTATTGGCGCGCTAAAAACTGCTGACATTGGTCTAACTTCCCACGAATTGATTGACGAATTTCGCCATCCACTTTCCAAATGACTGCAAATATGCGCTGTAGTGCATTAGGCACTAAGCGCCTGTATACCCAATCTACATCAAGGTGAGTAGAGCGAAGCTCTGGTGGATATTTACCTTTGAGATTGAGCCAAACGAACGCTAATGCTGAAAACAGTAATAACTGAGTCTGAGCGAGTACATGGGTCGCATCATATGGGTTGTAACCCGTATCGTATGGCAGCAGAGAATAAAGCGCTGCAGGATAAATACCAATACCAATACATAGACAGGCAGCGATAAACATTGCTGTTAACATATTGAGCGGTGGATCGTTGGCTCGAATACCCGAGTCATGGGCAAAGAAGGCAAAGTAAGGGATTTTGATCCCCGCGTGATGAAAAACACCTGCTGACGCAAACAGTAGCATTAACCAGACCCAGTCATGGCCAGTTTCCATTGCGGCAGACATCACCATGGATTTACTGACAAAACCGCTAAACAGAGGGAATGCAGAAATGGAGGCCGCACCAACAATACACAGTATCGTGGTTTTTGGCATGGTCTTATAAAGGCCGCCGAGATCGGAGCCATTTATACGCCCTGTCATATGCAGTACGGCGCCCATACTCATAAACAACAAGCCTTTAAAAATGACATCGTTAAAAGCATGAGACACTGCACCATTTAATGCCAGCGAAGTCCCGATCCCGATGCCGACGACCATAAAGCCTACTTGGTTAATCAAACTATAGGCAAGCACTCGGCGAAGATCGTTTTCAATCACCGCAAAGAAGATTGGGAAACAGGTCATTGTAGCGCCAATGTATATCAGCAACTCAGTGCCAGGGTAAGCCCGAGCAAGTGCATAAACCGCCACTTTAGTGGTAAATGCGCTGAGTAACACTGTACCGGTCGGCGTCGCTTCAGGGTAAGCGTCGGTAAGCCAAGTGTGAGCAAAAGGAAAAGCACACTTAATACCGAAGGCAATAAAGATAAGCCATCCTGCAATGCTATCTAGGCCGATATAGTCAAAGGCTAGGCTACCGGTTTCAGAGATATAAAACAGCGCACCTATCAGCAAAATAACCCCAGAGAGAACCTGCATGATGAGGTAGCGCATTCCCGCGCTATATGCTGCTGGAGTACGACGAGCCCAAACTAGAAATACTGAGGTAAATGCCAACAGCTCCCAGAACACAAACAAGGTAAGTAAATCACCCGCAAACACCGCACCAATAGCGCTACCTGCGTACAGCATAGCGGCAACTTGTTGCACTGTATCTTTAACGTGCAATGAGTAGACGATGCCAATAAATGCGGCAATATGGAAAATATAGCCAAACATCAGGCTTAATTTATCTGCGCGATAAGGGATTAATTCATAGTCTAAAAACATCAATTGCAAATGGACGCCTTCTGGCACAGTCCACAAATGCAATCCGCTGATCACTGGAATCGCTATCATCAAGGCACCGCGCAGCTTTCCACGAGTTGTAGCAGCAATCAATCCGCCAATGATAAACAGCACAAACGGCGGTAACTCAAGCATCCACATTGCGATCACCTTTATTGTTAGCTTCTTTGGCGTGGCCATCGCTGACGTCGACTATTTCAATTTTGCTATTATCAAGCTCTTCAACGGGTCCATAATAATCTTCTGGGCGCATCAAAAAGGTACGCATCCAGCTGGCGACTATGACCAAGATGACGCAGCCGACAAAGCCATAGATAGGATAAAACGCTGGCAGGTTTTCCCAGCTATGATAAACATGGCGATGAATAACAAAATCAAGTGCCACAAGCAATGCACAACAGGTATATAACAGGTATAAAACCCGCTGAATGTTTTTCGGTTTATCAAAGAGATATTGCTTCTCATTGTCCATGGCTAACTCCAGATACAGTCAAGATAGCTTTCGCCAACTCATAAACGGGCTGTGGATGGATGAACATAATCAAGCAGCCTAGGGATGTGATAATTAATGCGATTAATGAAGCCATTGGTGCTTCTTTAATATCTGTACTTGATGACTTATACCCTTTACCGGGGAAAAACGCATGGTAAGGAATAGGTAGTAGGTAGGCGATGTTGAGTAATGAACTGAGCATTAAAGCAACCATGACAACCCAATAGCCGGTTTCAATAGTGCCCATCAATAGGAACCATTTACTCCATGTCCCTCCGGCTGGTGGAACGCCGATAATGCTAAGGCTGGCAATAAAAAAAGCGCCCATGGTGATTGGCATGGCAAAACCTAAGCCGCGCATTTCGCTTACCTTAGATTTATGGCTAGCCACCAAAATGGCGCCAGCACAAAAGAATAGGGTAATTTTGCCAAAGGCATGGGAGGCAATATGCATTGAACTACCAATCACACCCGATGAAGTAGCTAGCAGTGCCCCAATAGTGATATAGCCGAGTTGGCTCACTGTTGAGTAGGCCAATCTGGCTTTTAAGTTGTCTTGTCGCATCGCCACGATTGAAGCTAAGAGCACTGAAAGGGTAGCTAAATAAAGTAAAAATTCAGTAGTTGGTAATTGGGGGAGTAGGTCGAGTCCAAAAATGAAAATACACACCTTCAATACCGTAAATACCCCTGCTTTTACTACCGCTACAGCATGAAGCAGGGCGCTGACCGGTGTTGGTGCCACCATCGCTGCGGGTAGCCAGCGATGAAATGGCATAATGGCAGCCTTACCAATGCCAAATATAAATAGCATTAGGATTATGCCTGCAATGGTGGTATCCACATCGGCATCAAATACGCCGCCTGCTGTAAATTCAAGGGTGCCAGTCACAAACCAAGTTAAGATGATGGCCAGTAAGAAAAAGGCGATAGAGGTAGTGAGCAAGATACCGAGGTAGACACGGCCACCTTGTTTGGCCTTGTCTGTACCTGCGTGAGTCACCAGCGGATAGGTTGATAGAGTGAGCACTTCGTAAAAGATAAACAGAGTAAACAGGTTGGCTGAAAAGGCGAGCCCCATCACTGCACTAATCGCCAAAGCGAAACAGATATAAAAGCGAGTTTGGTTATCCTCATTATGGTCACGCATATAGCCGATGGCGTAAATGGTGGTGATTAGCCAAAGAAAACTGGCAATGAGAGCAAACAGCATACCGAGCGGTTCTACGACAAAACTCACCTCTAAATCAGGCATCAGCTCCCACCATGAGACCTCAATACTGGCACCAGCCATGAGGGCTTGGTAGATATTGATTACGCAGTAAAGCACCATAAGGCTGATACTGATGGTGATAGCCTCACGCAGGTTAGGTTTCTTTCCTGTTGCTGCAATTGCAAAGGTTGCCAGTAAAGGCAATAAGATAGTTAGCTGTAACATCAGCGGCAAAGATGGATTCATGGGGTTATTCCAAACAAACTTTGAGAAGCCGCCTGTGCAACTTGCACGCTTAGGCGAGTATCTATACCGAAATAAATATTAGCGAAAATGAGCGCCCAAATAGGGGCGAGGAAGGTCCAAGGCGCCTCTTTGACAGTTTCACACCCATTAAGTGGCGGCTTGAAGTAAGCCATTTCTACAATACGCCAGATATAGATAATCGCCAGCAGTGATCCCAATAGAATAAGAACGGCCACTGGCCACATACCAGCCTCAACACTGGCGATAAGCAGATACCATTTACTGACAAAACCGACGGTCAATGGCACACCAATCAAACTGAGCCCACCAATAACGATGGCTGACATGGTCAATGGCATTTGTTTACCTAAGCCTTGGAACTGTTTGAGCTGGACGCTGCCAATGCGGTACATTACAGCGCCTAATGCTAAAAACAGCGCGCCTTTCATTAAGGCATGGTTAAACAAATGTAGTAAGGTGGCCATAATGCCGGTACTGGTATTAATCGAGTAGCCAATGATCATATATCCCACCTGAGCGATACTTGAGTAAGCTAAGATGTGTTTCACATTTTGCTGATAAATAGCCGTGATAGATGCGGCAAAAACACCTATAAGACCAAGCACCATTAAAATACTTTGCAGGGGCAGGGTGGTGAATGAGAAAGAGATGCCAAGTACGGTAAAAGTAAAACGAATGAGCAGATACACAGCAACCTTAGTTGAGGTTGCTGCTAAAAATGCTGTCACAATTGAAGGTGCATAGGCATAAGCATTAGGTAGCCACAGGTGCAGTGGAAATAACGCCAGCTTTAAGCAGATCCCGACAATTAAAAAGGCGAATGCTGCAAATACTGTACGGGTGTGGCCAACATCAACTAACCTAACAGCTAAATCGCTCATGTTTAGCGTGCCCGTCATTTGATAGAGCATGCCAATACCAATCAAAATAAAGGTGGCACCAATGGTACCCATTATCAGGTATTGGTAGGCAGCCCACAGTGCTCGTCTATCTTTACCCAAGGCTATTAAGGCATAGGAGGACAGTGAGGAAATCTCTAAAAATACAAATACATTAAAGGCATCACCGGTTGCCACAATGCCGAACATGCCGGTTAAAGACAGCAGGTATAAGCTGTAAAATAAGGTGTGGCGGTCTTCGTCTAACTCTTTTTGTATGCTGGTGTTAGCGGCAAACAACACCACAGTACCTATGGTGGAGATGATTAGCAGTAAAAAGGCGTTCAGCTTATCGATGCGATATTCAATGCCCCAAGGTGCTTCCCAACCCCCAAGTTCATAGGTAATGGTGCCAGACTTCATGACCTCAATTAGTAATATTATGCTGTTGATACAGGTAGCACTGCACACCAATAAGGCAAATATCCACACAAGTTTGGAGCGATTTAGGAACCAGCATAGCGGGGCTGCCATTAGCGGCACCACAACTTGTAAAACAGGCAGGTGAGCTAACACTATGATTCGTCCTCGTTGAGCTGATCTTGTTTTTGGATCTCATCTTCTTCTATACAGCCATAGGCTTCTTTGATTCTGATCACCAGTGCTAGACCAAGCGCTGTGGTCGCAATACCCACCACAATGGCAGTTAGAATTAACACATGGGGCAGCGGGTTAGAGTAATCACTGATCCCTTCAGCCAATATCGGTGCGCTACCACGCTCGACCATGCCGACACTGATATAAAAAATAAACACTGAGGTTTGAAAAATGGTGAGTCCAACTAACTTCTTAACCAAGTTTCCATGGGCGATAACGATATAAAAGCCAATCATCATCAACAATACGACGATCCAATAGTTATAGAGTCCGAGAAACATCCTGCTCCCCTTTTTTATCTGAGCTGTTTTTCTCAGCTTGAATTTGAGCCTGAGCTTGTCTGCGGCCATCAAAGTTGAAAAAGATGCTTAACATCACCGAAGCGACAGTGATGCCCACGCCTAATTCAATCAGCAGTATGCCTAAGTGCTGGCCATCAATCGGATTTTCAGCCAGTACGTTGTAATCTAAGAAGTTAGCCCCATTAATCATGGAAACAACTCCGACACTGGCATAGAGCAAAAGCCCAACAGCAGCAAGCAATTGAATTAGCGCCGGATTAAATACCTTTTTAGCGGTATCTAAACCAAATAGCATGGTATAAAGAATAATCGCAGCAGCGAAGATAACACCTGCTTGAAATCCGCCACCAGGCCCAAAGTCACCATGGAATTGTACATACAGTGCAAATAACAAGATTAAAGGAATAAGTGTTTTACTGACGATGCGCACCACCATGTGGCGCTCATGCATTTGTTCTTCTGTTGGCTCTTCAGATTGAATTTTTTTACGGCGACGAGGCAGTGATAACAGCGAAAGCACGCCAATACCTGCGGTAAAGATAACGGCTACTTCACCTAAAGTATCAAAGGCTCGGTAGCTCCCTAATACTGACGTCACAATATTAGGCACACCTACCTCGTCCATCGAGTCATGAATATAGCGCGGGGCAACATGTTGATGCACTGGCGCATCAACAGTGCCAAAATAAGGCATATCTAGGGTACCGTAGATCAGCATGCTACCAGTGACGAGTACAACAAACAGTGCAAGAAAGGGTTTATGCCGCTTTGGCGCCTCTTTTCGGCCAGTCATGGTAATGGCGGCTAGCATGAGTAAGCCTGATATTCCTGCACCTACAGACGCTTCGGTAAAGGCAACATCTACAGCGTCGAGTACCACAAAGAAACAGGCTGATAATAAGCCATAAATTCCGGTTAACATGACGACCGCTAATAGATCTCTCATGCGAACGATAGCGATGGCGATGACCACTAAAAAGATTAATAGTATTACATCTACTAAGGCTTCGATGGCTTGTTTCCTCCCTGAGGATCAGGCTTATCTTTTTGCGGTAATAGGCCATTATGTAATGCCGCTTTTGCTAAGGCATGACTAGCAGAAGGGTTGATAAAGAGTGTGAATACTAAAATCAATACCAACTTAATGAGTACTAAACCATTTGGGCTTTGCAGCATTAACCCTATCAGGATTGAGCTTGCACCTAAGGTATCGGTTACGCTTGCAGCGTGCATTCGGGTGTAAAAATCAGGGAAACGAATAATCCCTATACCACCAGAAAAACAAAGGAAGCTACCAATTAGCAGGCATAAACCACTGCTTATTTCGAGTAAGAGATTCATTTCTTCCTCTTCTTGGTTAAATGAGATTTATAGGGGGTCACTTTGAACTCGGCTGAGTCTGAATAGCGTAAAACGCCGATGACGCTGATAAAGTTAATGAGGGCATAAACAAGGGCGATATCGAGAAACTCTGGGCGTCCCATTAAAAAGCCCAATAGCGAAATAAGCAGTATGGCTTTAGTACCAAAAGAGTTGAAAGCTAATATTCGATCATAAAGCGTCGGGCCGGCAATACAGCGAATGATTGCCAGTAGCATAACAACGAGAATAGCGATGGTGGCAGTAGCTAACATTAGTCTTCAAGCTCCCTTACCCGGCGGTCCATCTCTCCGGCTTTTAGTGCGTCGATACCATCTTTATGTAAAGCATGAACAGTAAGCTTGTCATCAATTAAGTCTATCGCTACTGTGCCAGGGGTTAGGGTAATGGAGTTGGCGTAAATGACTTTATTAATATCTGAGCATTGGCGAGTGTCTATGGTAGTGAGTGTTGAAGAGATACTGCTGTTACCCAGCCAGATATGTTTAACCACACTAATATTAGATAAAATAACTTCTTTCACTAACCATATCGTATAGCCTGGCATATTGGCATTTAGACGGATTGGGTGCGTTTCTTGGTCGATAACATCCATTTTTTGGGCAATATAAAGCACCAGCATGATTGAGCCTGCACCCAGTGATAATAAAAGCGGGTTAGTGTAATTTGAGTTAATCCACCAAAATAGGGCTAAGGTTAATAACAGGCTAAGCCTATGGCTTGGAACAACGCCGCTTTTATTTTTTTGTGTCATATTATTTAATGCTTCGTGTTAGTTAACTCCAGTACAAAACCTGGCGAGTTTTAAGATTATTATGGTTAGCTTTTTACTCGTTAATCATTTTGCTCGCATGACGATTCATCAGCTAATGCTTGATATACTTGCCTGTGAAGGTCATTAAAAGAATCTGTAGATGGAGACAGTTGGTTAATTGTTCGATCGACTATCTGCTGAACCAGTTGTTCTCGAGTTACATCTGCGGGTATACATACGATTGTAGGTAGCTTTTTGGATGTCTGTGTACCAACTCGAGTACGGTAAGCTCTGTCAGCAAATCCTTCGGTATTGTTTCTAAGTTCGTATTGCTGACTCGTATTTAATGCACCAGCAAGAAAGCCCTGAATATAGTAAGTACATGGCATAGCCGAAATGGTGGCTGATTCGTTATTTAGCGACTTACAAGATGATAGAACAAGTTTTTCTTCATTTTTAGCGTTATTTGAGGATGCGGAAAGCGAAAAAGTAACACTGAATGTAAATAGTACTAAGAGCTTTATGAGCGACATATAACCTCCTTTTATAATTCTATTAATTTTAATATCACCTAGTGAAATATTTCAGTGCAGTACTCTTTAGGCGACTTTGTTTAGCTTCGTATCATGCATTTCTTGCTTGCAATGATATTTCAAGATTATTACGTTGCGCAAAGCTGTTGCTAGCAACATGCTGTTTACTTTTTGCTAACCAATACTCTTTATTTATAACATGAATTATCCAAATTTAAATGCTTAGTAAGTGTAAACTGTATATTTTTTTGATTTTGAGCAGGTTACACCAGCTATAGAAAGGCTCTAGCAAGGGCTACGCACTTGGTTATTGCTAATTTTACTCAGTTAAGGTTTTATATGACTTGTGGCTTTAGTGAGTATGTAAGTTTGAAAATAGAGTGAGGTTATTAGCTTGGTGAAGCTAACTTCTAGATCTAGTACTGGCTGACTGCCAATGGGTTTTTAACCGCTTCAAATTGCAACCTTTTTAAGCGCTTAGCCCCATCAATGAGTTTGAGAATAGGCTTCGGTGTTTAACTGACTTAGCTTGATAATACCTATGGTAAAAAGGCGTTAAAGCTACATTGCTGACCCATAAATTTGTTAAAGGTGAAGTGCTTAATGAATTTGAGTTAAAGACGGCTCATGAATGTATCATTCAATACCGCCAACGTTTGACTGACATTAGCTGGTTTATGGGTTCCTTGAGTGAACCCATTACTAGAATGGCCAATAAAGAAGATAAGTGAACAGGCCGTTTTTGGGAAGGGCGGTTTAAATCTCAAGCCTTGTTAGATGATGCGGCCGTACTCGCCTGTATGGCGTATGTTGATTTGAATCCAATTCGCGCACAAATGGCTGC